>CAIMWH010000300.1 GCA_903845065.1 uncultured Rhodospirillales bacterium
GCCGTTCGTGGTGAAGATGAAGGAATTCCTCGCCCCCGAGATCAAGAACGGCTCGGTCGAGGTCTTCAACGATGCCCAGACCATCACCGTGCGCTTGATCAACCGCAACATGTTCGGCTCCGGCGAGGCCACGCTGGCCTCGTCCTACACCCAGTTGCTCACCCGCCTGGGTGACGCGCTGAACGATGAACCCGGAGATATCATGGTCAACGGCTACACCGACGACCAGCCGATCCATACGGCCCGCTTCCCGTCCAACTTCGAGTTGTCGCAGTCCCGCGCGGATGCGGTGGCGAACCAGTTGCGCGCCCGCCTGAAGGACCCCAAGCGCATGCGCGCCCAGGGCAAGGCGCAGGCCGACCCGATCGGCCCGAACACCACTGCCGAAGGCCGAGCCCAAAACCGGCGGACCGAGGTTGTCCTCATCCGCGCCTCGGACGCGATGTGAGGCACCCGACATGAGCTCATTTTTCGCCTTCCTGCGTTCGCGCTGGGTCACCACCTTCCTCGGCGCCATTGTCCTGGCGCTGCTGATCTGGTTCGTCGGCCCGCTGCTTGGCCTTGGGTCCCTGCATCCGTTCGAAACCGAGATCGCCCGCTACATCGCCATCGCGGTGATCTTCGTGCTGTGGCTGGTGACCAACCTGATGCGGGAGCTGAGTGCCAGCCGCAAGGAAAAGCAACTCACCACCGAAATCGCTGCCCCGGACCCGAGCGCCACCGCCTCGGCCGAGGAAGTGGCGCTGCTGTCGGAACGGCTGACCGAGGCGCTCAAGACGCTGAAGAAGGCCAAGGGCAAAGGCGCCGGCCAGAAGCGGCTGTCCTCGCTGCCGTGGTACATGTTCATCGGCCCGCCGGGCTCGGGCAAGACCACCGCGCTGCTGAACTGCGGCCTGAATTTCCCGCTGTCCGATACTCCCAACACCGCCAAGGCATTGGCCGGCGTCGGCGGCACCCGCAATTGCGACTGGTGGTTCACCGATGATGCGGTGATGATCGATACCGCCGGCCGCTACACTACCCAGGACAGCCAGGCCACCGTCGACAATGCCGCCTGGCTCGGCTTCCTCCGCCTGCTCAAGAAGCACCGCAAGCGCCAGCCCATCAACGGCGTTCTGGTGGCGATCAGCCTGTCCGACCTCGCCGTGCTCGGTGAGGATGAGCGCCTGACCCACGCCCGCGCCATCCGCCGCCGCGTGCGCGAATTGCAGGACGAGCTTGGCGTGCGCATGCCGGTGTATGTGCTGTTCACCAAGGCCGACCTCATCGCCGGGTTTGTCGAATTCTTCGACACCATCGGCCGCGAGGAGCGCGAGCAGGTCTGGGGTGTCACCTTCCCGATGGACAACGGCAAGGGCGATGACGGCGCGGTGGCGAATTTCGCCCCCGAGTTTGACCTGCTGCTGAACCGCCTGAACGATCGTATGCTGGAGAACGTGCAGAAGGAGTCCGACCTTCAGCGCCGGCGCCTGATCTACGGCTTCCCCCAGCAACTCGGCTCGATGCGCGATATCGCCAACGAGTTCCTCACCGAGTGCTTCCGCCCCAGCCGCCTCGAGGCCCGGGCTCTGCTGCGCGGCATCTACTTCACCAGCGGCACCCAGTATGGCAACCCGATCGACCGCCTGATGGGCACCATGGCCAATGAGTTCGGCCTGCCGCGCCAGTCCGTCACCGCCTTCAGCGGCAGTGGCCGCAGCTACTTCCTCACACGCCTCATCAAGGAAGTGGTGTTCGGCGAAGCCGCCCTCGTCGGGCTCGACCCGAAGGTGGAACGCCGCGCCAAGTTCATCAGCTACGGCGCCTACGCCACCTGCGCGCTGATCATCCTCGGCTTGCTCGGGATCTGGACGGCGAGCTATTTCGGCAACCGGGACCTCATCGCCCAGGTCCATTCCAGTTCGGCGGTCTACAACACGCAGTTCGCCGAGGTGGCTAAGCGTGGCCCGATGGATGCCGACCTGTCCGCCGTGGTGGCACCGCTCAACACGCTGCGGGATATCCGTGGCGGCTATGGTGAGCGTGACGCCTCGCCGCCGATCAGCCTCACCTTCGGGCTCTACCAGGGCGAGAAGCTCGGCACGGCGGCAACCGACTCCTACGTTCGTGCGCTCAACGGCCTCCTGCTGCCGCGCATGATCGCCCGCGCCGAAGCCCAGATGGTGGCCAAGCTCGACAATCCGGATTTCCTCTACCAGATCCTCAAGGTCTACCTGATCCTCGGCCGCGCCGGCCCGCTTGACCGCGAATTGGTGATGCAGTGGTTCAGCGCCGACCTGCTCGCCACCTTCCCGGGCGAGGACGAAACTCCGGTTCGCGAGGCCCTCGCCGGCCACGCCGACGCCATGCTGCACCAGCCGCTGGCCCAGCTTGGCCTCAACGATGCCCTGGTGGCCCGTGCCCGCGCCGTGCTCAACCGCGAGCCGCTGGCCGAGTACAGCTATAACCGCATCATGCGCAGCAAGCGCGTGCTGGCCATCCCGCCCTGGACGGTGGCTGAAAACGGCGGCCCCGGTGCCGGCCGCGTGTTCCAGTTGCGCTCGCGCAAGCCGCTCGATAGTGGCGTGAACGGTATCTACACCTGGGCCGGCTACCACAACGTGTTCCTCACCGTGCTGCCCACCGTCACCCTCGATCTGGCGGAAGACAGTTGGGTGCTCGGCCGCCCGAAGCGGGACGTCACCACCACGCTGCGCGACACCACCAAGCTGCGTCGCGATGTGATGGGCCTGTACCTCGATGACTACACCCGGGTGTGGGACGCGATGTTGCAGGACATCACGGTGAAGCCCTTCGCCAACCTGCAGGAAGCGCTCGACCAACTCAGCCTGCTGTCGGCCCCGGCTTCGCCGCTGCGCGATGTGCTGCTCTCGGCGGACGCCCAGACCCAGCTCAGCCGCGCCGCCGCCACTGACCAGGCGCTCGCCGCGGCTGAAGCCAAGGGCGCCAAGATCGGCCAGCGTGCCGCTGGTTTCGCGGCATGGGAAGCCCGCTCCGGCCTGTCGATCAAGCAGAACGAACTGCTCAACATCATGGGCGAGGCGTTCGGCAACGATGCCAGCGGCAAGCCGGTCGATCCCGCTCGCCGGGTCGATGAGCACTTCAAGACCCTGCATGACTTCGTCACCGGCACCGAGGCACGCCCGGCGCCGCTGGAACTGGCGCTGACCAAGATCAACCAGATGTACCAGGGCATGAACCAGGTCGCCAACGCCCCCAACCAGGGGCAGGCGGTGCTGAACCAGGTGCAGGGCGGCGGTGGTGCCAATGCCGGCGCCGCGCAGCAGTTGCAGGAAATGACCCGCGACATGCCCAAGCCGGTGGCGGCCATCATGTCCACGGTGGCCACCAACAGCAATCAGGTGGTGAACCAGGGTGCCGGGCAGGAACTGGCCAACGCCTGGCGCTCCCAGGTGGTGCCGCTGTGCGAGGCCGCCTTCAACCGCTACCCGCTGGTCGCCGGCAGTTCGTCCGACGTGCCGGTGGATGACTTCGCCAGCCTGCTCGCCCCTGGCGGGATGATGGACCAGTTCTTCGACAAGTACCTGAAAACCTTCGTCGACAAATCGAGCCGTCCGTGGAAATGGGCCTCGGCCGATCGCGTGCCGGGCGGCCTGTCGCCCAGTTCGCTGGCGGAATTCGAGCGTGCGGCGCAAATCCGTGACGCCCTGTTCACCAACGGCAAGGAAATCCAGGTCCGCTTCCAACTGGTGCCGATCGCGCTCGACCCGCAGGTTGCGCAGATCACCATCGACATCGCCGGCCAGACCCTTACCTGGAACCACGGCCCGCCCGAACCAGGCGCCTTCACCTGGCCCGGCTCCGGCGGCAAGACGCTGATCCGCGTGACGATGACACCGGCCGGTGGCGCCGGCGGTCAGGGCCAGGTCATGGAGCGGGACGGCTCCTGGGCGCTGCTCCGCCTGCTCGACGCGGCCAAGATCACGCCCTCCGGCCAGCCCGACAAGTTCCGCATCGCTTTCACCGGCGGCGGCGGCACGGCGACGTTCGAGCTGAACGCCAGGAGCGTGAACAACCCGTTCACCATGACGGCGCTGCGCAGCTTCCGCTGCCCGCCGAAGCTGTAAGCAGGGGAGCGCGCGTTCGATGGGCGATGCCACGCAACAAGCCGCCTCGAAATCCTGGGTCGAGGTAAAGTTCAGCCCCAAGCCCTCATACACGCTGCTGTTCGACGGCATGCGTGGCCATGAGGAACTGGGCCGGCCTTTCCTCTATGACCTGGATTTGTCGAGCGGCGAGTTGCGCGCCGGCATCGTCGAACTGGTGGGCCGCTCGTGCACCATCTGGCTCTCCCAATCCAAGGAGGGCACTGAGGACCGCTACTTCAACGGCATCGTCACCCGGGTGGTGGCGGCCGGCCTTATCGCCGGTGCCTACCGCTACCGGCTGGAAATCCGCCCGTGGTTCTGGCTGCTCACCCGGCAGATGGACAATCGGATCTTCCAGAAGAAGTCTGCCTTCAAGATCATCACCGAACTGTTCAGCGCCGAGGGCCTTCAGTACGAAGACAAGCGCCAGGCCAGTGCCGGCGATACCGAACTCGAATACTGCGTGCAGTACCATGAGTCGACGTATGACTTCATCATGCGCCTGATGGAGGAGTACGGCCTCTACTACTACTTCAAGCACTCGGATGGTGAGCACAAGCTCATGATTTCCGACGATCCAAATGCCCACGAAGCCCTTAGCGACGCCCTCCCGTTCGTCTACGAACAAACCGATTACCGCACCGTGGGTGACCACATCTGGACCTGGTCGACCGACCTGTCGCTGCAATCGGGCAAGGTGACCTTTCGCGATTACAACTTCACCACCCCCTCGGCGGACCTAACCGCCAAAACGGTGAAGGAAGAGAGCCACGAGCACGGCAAGTACGAGGTCTACGAATACCCCGGCCCGTATGACATCACTGCCACCGGCAACAAGCTGACGGACGTGCGGATGCAGGCCATCGCCATGAACCGCACGGTGATCGATGGCGAGAGCAACGCCCGCGGCCTGCACCCCGGCTGGCGCTTCACCCTGTCCAAGCACCCGCAGACCGCGGTGAACAAGGAATACCTCGTCATCAAGTCGGACTTCGTGCTCGGCATGGGGGACGGCTCCACTGTCGATAACGAGTCGGACAATCAGAGCGAAACCATCGACACCTACCGCGTCGCCTTCGTCGCCATCCCAGGTGATGTGCCGTTCCGGCTTGACCGCGCCACCCCGCGCCCCTCCATCCGCGGCCTGCAAACCGCCAAGGTGGTGGGTGCCTCGGGCGAGGAGATCGACACCGACGAGTACGGCCGCGTGAAGGTGAAGTTCCACTGGGACCGCGCCGAGGTGGATGACGACCAGCGCACCTGCTGGATCCGCGTGGCGCAGATGATGGCCGGCAACGCCTGGGGCACCATGTTCATCCCGCGCGTCGAACAGGAAGTCGTTGTCGAATTCCTCGAAGGCAATCCGGACCGCCCGCTGATCACCGGCGTGGTCTACAACGCCAACAACAAGGTTCCCTACGCGCTGCCGGACAACAAGACCCGCAGCACCGTCAAAACCAATTCGAGCAAGGGCGGCGGCGGCTTCAACGAGATCCGCTTCGAGGACAAGAAGGATTCCGAGGAGGTGTTCTTCCAGGCCCAGAAGGACTACAACAAGGTTGTCCTCAACAACGAGACGGTGAAGATCAAGAAAGACACCACCACCACCGTCGAGGAAGGCAACCGTAGCGTCACCGTTTCCAAGGGCAACGACGAGCACACCGTCTCCGAGGGCAACCAGAAAGTGACGGTGTCCAAGGGTGACGTGACCCACTCCGTGGACACCGGCAAGCGCACCACCAGCATCAACGGCAACGATGCCACCACGGTGAAAACCGGCGACCACACCGTCGATGTCTCGGCCGGCAAGGGCGCCGTCACGGCGGCCCAGTCCATCACCCACACCGTGGGCGGCAATTCGGCCAAGATCGATACCTCGAGCCTCACCCTCACCGTGGGGGCGAACTCCATCAAGATCGACATGATGCAGATCGTGATTACCTGTGGCGCCAACTCGGTCAAGCTGGACCCGTCCGGCATCACGCTCACCGGCGCCCCTTTGGTCCAGATCAACTAGCGCCATGGCCAACGGCAACGCCGATCCGGGTTTTATCGACCTGCTGGAGCGGGACTATATGCCGCAGGTGGCGGCGCCGCTCGAACGCGAACCGCCGCCGCTCGCCTGGATCCAGACCCTGGCCACCCTGCTCGCGGCCGATCCGCACCGGCCCAAGGACCGCCTGCAACGCATGATCGAGGCGCTGGTGGGCGAGATCGACCTCGTCGTCAGCCACCAGATCAACGCCATCCTGCATGCGCCCGAGTTCCAGGAGCTTGAAGCCACCTGGCGCGGCCTGTTCATGCTGGTGCGCGCGAGCGATCCCGATCTGGGCGCCAAGGTGAAGGTGTTCAACATCAGCAAGCGCGAGCTGCTGCGCACCACGCGCAAGTTCCGCGGCGATGCCTGGGATCGCAGCCCGCTGTTCCTGCGCATCTATGAGGAAGAGTACGGGCAGTTCGGCGGCCAGCCCTACGGCATGCTGCTGGGGGACTATTATTTCGACCACCGGCCGGATGACGTGGCGCTCATCAACGACATGGCCAAGATCGCCGCCGCCGCCCACGCCCCCTTCATCGCTGGCGCCGCCGCCTCCCTGATGCAGATGGACACCTGGGCCGAGGTCGCCAATCCGCGTGATCTCGGGCGCATCCTGCAAACCCCGGAATACGTCGCCTGGCGCGCCATGCGGGACCAGGAGGACGTGCGCTACATCGGCTTGTGCATGCCGCGCTACCTCGGCCGCCTGCCCTACGGCCAACAGACTGACCCGCTGGACGCCTTCGCCTTCGAGGAAGACACCGAGAGCCTCGATTGCAGCAAGCTGCTGTGGTGCAACGCCGCCTACGCCTTCGGCACCAACGTGATGCGCGCCTTCGTCAACTACGGCTGGTGCGTCCGCATCCGCGGCATCGATCGCGGCGGCGTGGTGGACGATCTGCCGATGCTCCACCACCCCACCGCCGACGGCAACACCGATCGCCGCACCATCACCGAGATCTGCATCAGCGAGCGGCGCGAGGCGGAACTGGCCTCGTGTGGCCTCATCCCCCTGGTCCACCGCAAGAACAGCGAGGTTGCCGCCTTCATCAGCGCGCAGTCCCTCCAGAAGCCGCATGTCGATGCGGACCCGGATGCCACCGCCAACGCCAATTTGTCCGCCCGGCTGCCCTATTTGTTCGCCTGCAGCCGCTTCGCGCACTACCTGAAATGCATGGTGCGCGACAAGGTCGGCTCCACCATGACCGGCACCCAGCTCGAAGCCTGGCTCTCGGCCTGGCTGACCGACTACTGCGACGGTTCGCCCGATACCTCGTCCGAGGAGTTCAAGGCCGCCCACCCCCTCGCGGACGGCAAGGTGACGCTGGTGGCCCGTGGCGACACGCCCGGCATGTACGAAGCCAAGTTCTTCCTCCGCCCGCACTACCAGCTCGAGGGCATGAGCGTTGCCCTCCGCCTCGTCTCCCGCCTGCCCACCCAATGATCGCGCGCCGTGCCAACTCCGAGCCGATGAACCCCATGTGCAATCGTACACCGGCCGCCCGCGGCGGTGTGCCGTCATTTCCGTCCTAGGAGACCGCAATGGATCAGAATGACACCGACCTGCTGATGCGCTTCGTCCTCAAGGACGGTGGTGACGTATGGGGCGAGTGCTCGATCGATATCGACGACAAGGACACCCTGGCCAAGGGTTTCACCAAGAACGCCACCTACGACACCTACACCAATTTCTTCGAAATCAATGACTTCGACTTCGGCCTGTCGCTGAAGGACGAGCAGCCCGGTGGCGGCAAGGGCGGCGCGGCCGGTGGTGCCGGGGGCGGCGCCGGGGGCGGCGCGCGCGGG
The DNA here is from genome assembly GCA_903845065.1 of uncultured Rhodospirillales bacterium. Classification (GTDB taxonomy): domain Bacteria; phylum Pseudomonadota; class Alphaproteobacteria; order Acetobacterales; family Acetobacteraceae; genus CAIYPH01. Next base: position 7,954 of record CAIMWH010000300.1, read on the forward strand.
CCGATCGTGGGCGGCTATGGTGGCTCGGTGGGTGGCTACCGTGGCGGTTCGACGCCGCAGAACCAGCTCAGTGGTGGCCGTCCGGGCGGCCCGGCCGGGGTGGCCGGTGCCGCGGGCGGCAACAGCGGCGCGGGCCGGGGTGCCTTCGCCAGTTGGCGAAGCGCCACCGATGCCGCCGCCAAGTTGCTGAAGTTCCCGCTTGAATTCGACAAGTTCAGCTTCTCCAAGGTGATCGACGCCGCTTCGCCCATCCTGTTCCAGAACTGCGTGAACTCGATCCCCTTCCTGAGCGCCACCCTGGTGAAGCGCATCTCCCAGGGCGGCGAGGATGCCAAGGGCATGCGCCCCACCGTCAGCTACCTGAGTTTCGAGTTCAAGTCGGTCTACATCACCAGCATCAACTGGGACGATGGCGAGGTGGTGAAGGAGAAGATCCAGTTCACCGCCGATTACCTGATGCTCCGCTACCGCCCGCAGCTCGAGGATGGCACCGTCAGCACCAAGGGCGAGCAGATGGTGGAATGGAACGGTGCGGACGGTCGCGGCGAAAACATTCGCAAGATCAGCTGAGGAGCTGCACAGATGGCCAAAGGCGAAAGCAGCGACCTGTTCATGAAGCTCGTCCAGAGCGGTTCGCCCACCGGCACCACCGCGATCAAGGCCGAGGCGACCACCTCGCCGGTGGCGGCGGGGCAGAAGCCGAACAAGCTGTTGAACGGCTTCGTGCAGGGGCAGTTGTTCGAAATCGAGTCGTTCACCTTCCGCGCCGGCGTTGCCATCCCGAGCAAAGTAGCGCCCGGACGTGAGGGCCAGGGTGTCGCCGCCGGCAGCAGCGGGGCGCCGGATGCCAACGCTGCCCGCCTGCGCGAGCTGACCGAGCGCATGAACGAGATGATGAAGCGGGCCAACAAGGCCGCCGAAGAGGACAAGGACGGCAAGCACGTTGACGTGCAGCCCATCACCTTCAAGCGCAACATCGATACCGCGTCCAAGACGATGATCAAGTTCTGCATCGACTGCACGCCGATCGACAGCATCACCCTCATCAAGCGCAAGGCCGCCGGCGGCAAGGCCTCGGGCGAAACCTACCTGCGGATGGATTTCCAGGGCTGCCTGATCACCAAGGTGGACTGGAGCAATGACGCCCAGGTGGCCGAAACCGTCGAGTTCATCTATCGCAGCGTCACCGTGCACTACAAACCGCAGTTGCCCGACGGCAGCCTCGGCGCGGTGAAATCCGCCTTCTGGAAAACCCTGTCCTCCGAACTCAAGGAGGTCGACCTGCGGTGAGCCCGCTCGCCGCATTGTCCCTGGTCTAGAAAGGAGCCCACGCCATGCCCGTACAGGTCGTTATGGGTGCCGCCATGATGTGCACCTTCGGCGCCGCCCCCTCCAGCCTCGTCGTGCTGCCCGTCAACCGGACGATGTGCGCCAAGGTGCCGGCGGCGAACATCATGGACCATATCCCCATGGTCAACATCATGCCGTTCGCGATGTGCATGAGTCCGTCGAACCCCATGGTCGCGGCCGCCACCGCGGCGGCGCTTGGCGTGCTGACGCCGATGCCCTGCATCCCCGCCACCGCCGCGCCCTGGGCGCCCGGGGCGGCCACGGTGATGATCGCCAAGATGCCGGCGCTCGATAACGTCTCGATGTGCAACTGCACCTGGGGCGGCGTCATCAGCATCACCTATCCGGGCCAGACCCAGACAATGATCCCCTGAACCCGGCTATGGCGCCGGGGTCAGCCCCAGGCGTCTGGCGCGGTCTTTCAGTGTGGCGAAGCTCAGCGCCGGCAACGGCCACGGCGTGTGCAGCCGGATCCAGCCCGAGCGCCACGGTGAATTCGCCGCCCGCCGCAGCGCCTCGCGCGGCCGCAGCACCATGCCGCGCAGCCCCATCGGATTGATCGGCGGCACGATGGCCGCCGCACTCGGCGCGTTGATGAAGCGGATGCGGTTGATCCGGTCCACCTCGGCGCGGGTCGGGCGGGTGAGCAGCCCCACCAGGTCATGCAGCGCCGAGGTGGCATCGATGGCCTGCCACGCCCCGCCGATCAAACCGTCGATCGCGTCGAACTCCGCCAGCACGCCATTGGCCACCGCCTGCATCACCGCGGACCGTATCGCGCCGTCCGGCGCCGGCTCCTCGGCATGAACCGACACAACCCCGCCGTCATCGCCCCGCCGATACCCGCGCACCGAGCCGTGCGGGGCCGAAAACAGCAGTTCGAGCAGCGCGTAGCCCTCCATCACCGTTTCCAGATGGCCGCGCGGATGGCCGAAGCCGAACAGCAGCCCTTGCGCGGTTTGTGGCGTCAACCCTGGCCGCAATGCCTCGGCGCGCAGCCCGAGATAGCAGCCGAACACCTCGTCATCCGCCAGCCCGGCCACCGCCGCCAGCGCCGTCTGGGTGGAGCCGAGCCAGCCGACATCCACCACCACGCGCGGTCCCGGCACGCTGAAGCCGGTCTGCGCGAGATATTCGCGCGCTGCCCCCGCATCGCCCCGCTGCTGCGGCACCACCACCGCGGCCCGCGAGACCTCGAGATATGTCATCTCGAACGCCTCGCCCCGCCGCGCGGCCAGACGCTGCACGATCTGCATCGGCAGCCAGCCGTCCCGTGCCAGGAAGTAGATGCGCCCAATGCCCCGCCGCCGTGCCGTCTCCAGCACGTCGAGGGACCAGGCGATCGACAGCGCGGTGACATGGCGGTGCAGCCATTCGTAGCCGCCAGGTGTGCCGGCGGGCCGCGCCAGGGCGGATCGGCGATGGCTGTGCAGCAACCGCACCACCGGATGCAACGCCGCGATCTCCGCCTGCTCCGGCGGCCGTCGCGGCGGCGGCAGTGCCACGGTGGCAAGGCCGGCCTCGCGCGCCCGCTGCCCGTCGGCGAACGGATTGTCGCCGACATGCACGATCTCCCGCGCCGGCCGCCCGAGCCGTCGCACCGCATGGCCGAATAGCCGCCCGCTGTGCTTGCTCGCCCCAAAATCGGCCGAACTGATCACCGCCACATCGGCCGGATACCCACACGCCACCAGCAACTCGGCGATCCAGGACCCGGGCAGGATGGAGTCCGACACGAACAGCACCGACCGCCCGGCCAGCGCCGCCCGTACATCCTCTACCGCCACGCAGGCGGCGATTTCGGCGGCCAGTTCAACCCGCGCCGCCGCCGCCGGATCGATCACCACCGAGCAGGACGCGAGGTAGTCGTACACCTCGGCGATGCGCGGCTCATCCTCCCCGCGCTCCGCTGCCACCCGCCGCACAACGGCCTCGGCGGCAATGCGGTATTCGCGGAATGCATCCGCCGGCAGGGTGGTGAGCCCCGCCGCCGCCAGCCGCAGCCCGGTGGCCAGATGCACATCCTCGGGCCGCGCCAGCCGCCGCACCACCGCGGTATCGAACACATCGCAACTGATCGCGGCAAACCCGTGCAGCCCCGCGGCCAGTTCACCCGGTGCCGTCACGTCACGCCGGGACGCCTGTGCCATCGTGGTCCCTTCCAGCCCGTCCGGGATTCGGCCCCAGTGCCCCGCGCAGCGTATATCTGCGCGCTCGCCGTGTCGATCTCGCCGCGCAACGCAGGCGGCTACTTGAGCCCGGTAGTCGCAATCCCCTGGATCAGCGTGCGTTGGAAAAACACGAAGAATCCCAGCACCGGCAACAGCGTCAACACCGCCATGGCGAACATCGCCCCCCAGTCGGATGTGCCGCTTGAATCGAGGAAACCGCGCAACCCCAATTGCACCGTGAAGTTCTCGATGTCGGTCAAATACACCAGGGGCCCAAAGAAATCGTCCCAGGTGAAGATGAAGGTGAAAATCGCCGCCGTCCCCAAGGCGGGCAGCGACAGCGGCAGCATGATGTTCCAGTAGATCCGCCACGGGCTGCATCCGTCCATCACCGCGGCCTCATCCAGTTCGCGCGGGATGCCGCGGAAGAATTGTGCCAGCAGGAAAATGAAGAACGCATCCACCGCCAGGAACTTCGGCACCACCAGCGGCAATATCGTGTTCACCCAGTCCAGATGCAGGAACAGGATATACTGCGGGATCAGCGTCACCTGGTACGGTATCATCATCGTCCCCAGCATCAGTGCAAAACACACATCCCGCCCGGGAAACCGCAACCGCGTGACCGCATAGGCCGCCAGCGAGCACGACAGCACATTGCCAATCACCGCCAGCACCGAAATCACCAGCGAATTGACAAAAAACGTGCCGAACCCCACCTGCAACCCGTGCCAGCCCCGCCCATACGCCCCCATCACCGGATGGGACGGCCACAGCGAGATATTGGTGAAGATGTCCCCATTCGCCCGGAACGAACTCGCCAGCATCCACAGCAACGGATACAGCATCACCACCGAAGCCGCGCACAACACCCCATGCGCCACCACCGACCGCGCCGCACTATGCTTCATAATGCACCCACCGCTTCGCCGTCAGGAACGCCAGCGCCGTCACCGCCCCGATCGCCAGCACCAGCAGCCAGGCCAACGCCGCCGCATACCCCATGCGCAGATAGCCGAACGCCTCCTGATACAAATACAGCGTGTAGAACAACGTCGCGTCGATCGGCCCGCCCGTTCCGCCGCTGATAATAAAGGCCGGGGTGAACGCCTTGAACGCCTCGATGGTCTGCACCACCAGGTTGAAGAAAATCACCGGAGTCAGCAGCGGCACCGTAATCCGCCAGAACTGGTACCACGGCGTCGCCCCGTCCAGGCTCGCCGCCTCGTACACATCGCGCGGCAACTGCCGCAGCCCGGCCAGGAAAATGATCATCGGCGAACCGAACTGCCACACGCTCAACGCCACCAGCGTATAAATCGCCGTGTCCGGGTCCGACACCCAACTCGGCCCGTGCACCCCCACCAGCGCCAGCACCCGGTTCAACAACCCGTCCCCGGAAAACACCTGCCGCCACAACGTGGCGATCGCCACGCTCGCCCCCAGCAATGACGGCAAGTAGAACAGCGCCCGATACAGCGGCAAACCCCGCATGCCCCGGTTCAGCAACATCGCAATCGCCAGCGCAAACCCCAGCTTGAACGGCACCGACAACGCCACGTACAACAGCGTCACCCGAACCGACTCCGCCACCTTTGCGTCGGCCGTCAAAATCCGCACGTAATTCGCCAACCCAACCCAGCCAGGCGCCTGGATCAAGTCATAGTTGGTAAACGACAAATACAACGAAGCCAGCGCCGGCCCCAACGTCAGCCCCACAAACCCCACCAACCACGGCGCCAAAAAAAACCACCCCGCATGCCAGCGCATGTCCTATGGCGCCGGATCGGAGGGGAGAAGGAAGGCGAGGGCTCTGCCCTCGACCCGCCAAGGGGCAGGGGCCCCTTGGATCCCGCTACTTAAGAGAGAATTCCTGGCGGGCGGGAGGGGGGCCATCTCGATGTTGCCAACTGCACGGTCGGCCCCCCTCCCGCCCACCAGGAACCTCTTAGGCATCGAGGTCCAGGGGCTCGGCCCGTCGCGCGAAGGCGCGCAACGGTCCTGGTGGGGTCGAGGGGCAAAGCCCCCGCCTTCCTTCCTCCCCATCAGCCCCGCGCCAGGATATCCGCCGCGTCGCGGACGAACTGGGGGCCGGCGGCGGTGGCGGTGGTGCGTTTGAAGCCGACGCTTTCGTTGGTGCGGACCAGCAGGGCCAGCACTTCGCCGGCGCCACGGGGCGGGGGCGGGGGCAGGGCGGTCACCTTGTCGGAGATTTCCGCGATATAGCTCGACATCCGGGTGGCCATGGCATCGAGCGAGGGGGCGATGACGTCACGGACCTTTTTGGAGGCTGGGATGCCGCGCTCCACGCCGAGGAGTTTGCCGGCCTCGGTATCGGCGATGAAGAAGCTCATCAGCTTCACCGCTTCTTCCTTGTTCTTGGTGGTGGAGGCGATGCTGAGCATTTGCGAGGGCTTGAGGTATTGGCCGGATTTCGCGGTGGCACCGGCGGCGGGGTACATCGCGAGGTCGAGCTTGCTTTTGTTGACCGCCTGGTAGCCCACCAGCTGGTTGGAATTGGCGAAGGACACCAGGGCCTTGCCGAGCGTCAGCAGGCTGGTGTCGACGTCGGACTTATCGAGCGCCTGCACTTCCGGGGGCGCGCAGCCGCCTTTTTCGCGCATGTCCTGCCAATAGGCGAACCAGTCCGACATGTCGGACGCGGTGGCGCCGAGCTTGCCGTCGGGGGTGTACATCTCGCGCCCACGCCCGCGCAGCCACACTTCGAGCGCCGGGCCGGAGTTGCCGGCGTTGGAGGAGGCCCACACGCCGTCCCGCTTGATAGCCTTGGTCGCCTCCACCATGCGGCGGGAGTAGTCCTCCCAGGTGACGGGCCAGTTGAGTGCCGGCAGCCCCGCCGCGTCAAAGGCGGCCTTGTCATACACGATGGAGGTGGAGTTCAGCCCGAGGCTCACCCCGTAGATTTTGCCGTCCACCTTGCCGCCATCCACCGAGGCGGCATCAAAGCCGGAGAGATCGAGTTCCTTGCCGACGAACCCGTCGAGCGGCAGCAGCGCGCCGCGGCGGGCGTATTCGAAGATGTAGCCGTAATCCATCTGCACCACATCGGGCATGTTGCGCCCGGCGGCCTGGGTGGCGAGGCGGGTCCAGTAATCGCCCCAGCCGACGGTCTCGCCGGCCACTGCCACGGCGGGGTGCATCTGGGAGTAGAGGGCCGAGGTCTTGTTGGTGCGTTCGGCGCGTTCCACCCCGCCCCACCAGTACAGCCGCAGCCGCGTCGCCGCCTGGGCGCGCGCCTGGGCCACGGTCATCGCCGCCGCCGCCGTGCCGAGCAACGCCCGCCGCCCGAAAATGCCGCCCATGGAAGTTCTCCCCGAACTCGTTCGTGTTCACGCCATACCGCTTGCCGCGGCCGGCCTTTGTGATGCGCCGATCCTAGGGATACCATGGCGCCCGTCAACGCGAATCCCAATCCCGCCGGGGCAAGGGAGCATGACCAGGTGGAACATCCCATGAAGACCTATGCCATCGTCGGCCTCGGCCATCGCTCCCACATGTACCTCGGCGCCCTCACCGGCGCCCATGCCAGCGATGGCCGCCTAATCGCGCTGTGCGACATCAATCCTGGCCGCCGGGCCTACGCCGAGGGCCTGGCCAAAGCCGCCGGACTCGCCCCGGCCACCTTCGCCGACCTCGATGACCTGCTCGCCGCCACCAGGCCCGATCGCCTGATCGTCACCGTGCCGGACCACCTGCACGCGTCCTGCATCGTGCGCGCCATGCACGCCGGCTGCGACGTCATCACCGAGAAACCCCTTACGACGGACCCCACCGGCGCCGCCGCCATTCTCGCCGCCCGCCGGGAAACCGGCCGCTCCCTCATCGTCGGCTTCAACTACCGCTATTCGCCCATCCGCACCCTGTTCAAGCAGGTGCTGATGAGCGGCATCATCGGCCACGTGCAATCCGCCACCTTCGAATGGCTGCTCGATACCCATCACGGCGCCGACTACTTCCGCCGCTGGCACCGCAACAAGGCCAACTCCGGCGGCCTTTTCGTCCATAAGGCGACCCATCATTTCGATCTGCTGAATTGGTGGCTCGGCACGGTGCCCCGCCGCGTCACCGCGCATGGCCGCCGGGTGTTCTATCGGCCCGAAACCGGCGACGCCCTCGGCCTCACCGATCGTGGCCCACGCTGCACCGGCTGCCCCGCCTTCGCCCGCTGCGGCTTCCGCCTCGATGTCGCCGGCTCCGACCACCTCACACATCTCTACGCCGCTACCGAACACCACGACGGCTACCTGCGTGACGCCTGCGTGTTCAGCCCGGGCATTGATATCGAAGACTCAATGAACGCCCTCATCGAGTACGAGAACGGCATCGTCGCCAACTACACCCTCACCGCCTACAACCCCTGCGAAGGCTACCGCGTGGTGTTTGACGGCACCCGCGGCCGCGCCGAACTCCTCAACATCGAGCGCCAGGCGGTGAACCCGGACGGCAGCCTGGTCCGCCCGGTTCCTCCCGAGCAGGACCGCATCACCATCCAGCCCCATTTCGCCCGCCCCTACGTGCTCGATATCCCGCCCACAACCGGCCTCCACGGTGGTGGGGACGCGGTGATGCTCAAGCGCCTCTTCGCCGCCCCCTCCAATGACGAATACGGCCACCTCGCCGATGAACGCGCCGGCGCCTGGTCCGCCATGGTGGGCATGGCCGCCAATGCCTCCCTCGCCACAAAACTCCCGGTCGATCTCGCCAGCCTGGTCCCCGACGTGCCCCACCCCGACCATGCCCCCAACCCCTTCGGCCCGGCGAAAATCTGGCAAACCTTCGACCCGGCGAACTATCCGTTCCTTCGCGGCGCGACGGTGCTGTAGCGTCGCGCCATGCCTGACCTTTCCGCCGCCGCCGCCCGCCGCATCGCGCTTGTTGCCCAGGGCCTCGCCACCGCGCGTCCAGCGGCCGCCAGCGCCCGGCATCTTCGGGCCACGATCGATCGCCTCGGCGCCTACCAGATCGATTCGGTGAATGTGCTGGCCCGTGCCCACACCATGCCAGCCTTCTCGCGGCTTGGCCCCTATGCCGCCGCCGATTTCGATGCCGCCGCCTGGGGCAAGCGGCGGGCCTGGTTCGAATACTGGGGGCATGAGGCGTGCCTGCTGCCGCTGTCGGCCTGGCCGCTGCTGCAATGGCGGATGCGCGAGGCGGCCGAGGGGAAGTGGGTCTACAACGCCCTCACCCGCTTCGCCGCCGAACGGCCGGACTATCTGGCCCGGGTGCGCGCCGAACTGCGCGATCGCGGGGCGCTCGCCGCGGCCGATCTTTCGGAGTCAGGCGCGGCCAGCGGCAAGTGGTGGGGCTGGAGCGACGGCAAGCAGGCGATGGAATATCTGTTCTGGGCCGGCGAAATCACCGTCAGCCATCGTCGCGGCGCGTTCGAGCGGGTGTATGACTTCCCCGAGCGCGTGCTGCCCGCCGCCGTCCTGGCATCCCCGGTGCCGGCGCCCGAGGAGGCCCAGCGCGCCCTCATTCGCATCGCCGCCGCGGCCATGGGCGTCGCCACCGAGGGCGACCTGCGGGCCTACTGGCGCCTCAAGCCCACCCTGAAGCCGCGCATCGCCGAACTGGTGGAGGAGGGCAGCCTGGTCCCCGTCACCGTCGAGGGCTGGAAGCAGCCGGCCTATTTGTGGCACGCGGCCAAAACCCCCCGCCGCGTTGCCGCCGCCGCCCTGGTGTCCCCGTTCGACCCGCTGCTATGGGAGCGGGACCGGGCGCTGCGCCTGCTCGATTTCCACTACCGCATCGGCCTCTACACACCCAAGGAGAAGCGCACCGACGGCTACTACGTGTTGCCCTTCCTCCATGGGGACCGCGTCGCCGCACGTGTTGACCTCAAGGCCGACCGCGCCACCCGCACCCTGCACGTTCACGCTACCCACCGCGAACCCCCGGCCGACCCGGAGGCCACCGCCGCCGCCCTGGCGCATGAACTCGACGAACTCGCCCGCTGGCTCGGCCTCGACCATATCGCCGTGGCCCGCCGCGGTGACCTGGCCGCAGCCCTGCACGCCGCCTCACACCTTCGGCGAGCCTGACCAGCCATCCCCGCCCGGCGAGATATCGATCTTGGCGGTGATCTTGAACCGGTCCACCGGCAAGGGCTTGGCGCCGTTGCCATAGATGGCGCCGAAAGTGTCGATCTTGGTTTCGTACAACGTCTTGCCGTCGCTCGCGCCGACATAGCTCGGCCCGCCAACCAGCACCCGCACCGATGACACCCCTCCATCGGGTGCCGCGATGTCCACGTTGAGATATTCGGAATCAATCCGCAGCCCGCCGGTTGCCTCGATGAAGAACACCAACTGGTCCGCCCGCGCGCTGTAGAAGCAGGTGCCGCGATCGATGAGGAACTTGGCCGAACCGGTGGTTTCCGCCGGCGGAGGGGGTGGCGTGGCCGGGGTGTCGGACTTGGTGGGGGGAGCGGTATCGCTGGTGGCTGGCGATGGTGTGCCGCCGGCGGCCGGTGGGGCAGGGGGCGCCGGCGCGGGTTCCGCCGGCGCCGCGGCGGGTTTGTCCAGCGCGGCCCAGGTCAGCGGCCCCACCATGCCATCGGCCTTGAGGCCGGCGCCGGTCTGGAACTTCACCACGGCCTCATGCGTGCCCTTGCGGAAAATCCCGTCCGGCTTCAGCCCGGCATGCGCCACCTTGTTGAGCATCTCCTGCAGATGGGCCACCCAGCCATGCTCGCCATGCGATCCGGTGCTCAGCAGCGGCGGCTTGCCTTTCGGTTTCTCGCCCGGCTTGCCGCCCTGCGCCGCACCCCCGCCATGCCCGGTGTGGGGCGGCGGCGCGGTCACCGCCTGCGCAACGGTCGTCGCGACATTGTGGACCGCCGAGCCTATGGGCGCGAGCATCCCGCCATCCGGTTCATCGGCGGGGGAATGGCCGCCGATATTGATCACATCGTTGCCTTCGGCATCCGTGGTGTGCTCCACCTCGGTGCGCGCCGGGGTGCTGGATGTCGATGCAGGAGGGCCGAGCGCGGTGACGCCGAGCTTGCGCAGCCAGTCAGCTTTCGCCACTTCCATCGCCGTTCCTCCGAACCGCAGCCCCGCCCAATTGTGGCTTAGCCTGCGATCGGAGACCGGCCGGATACAAGCAAATTCCCCGTTACGTCAGGCCGCCGTCAGCGCCTCGTCGAGATCGCGGATCAAATCTTCCGCCGCCTCCAGCCCGATCGACAGCCGCACCACGTCATCCCCCGCCCCGGCCGCCACGCGCTGGGCGTCGCTCAACTGCCGATGCGTGGTGGAGGCCGGATGTAGCACCAGGCTGCGCGTATCGCCCACATTGGCGAGATGGGAGAACAGCTTCACGCTCTCCACCAGCTTGATCCCCGCCGCATAGCCGCCCTTCACCCCGAATGTGAACACCGCCCCGGCCCCCTTCGGCAGATACTTCTTGGCCAGCGCGCCATACGGGCTGCCGGGCAACCCGGCATAGGACACCCAGGCCACCCGCTCATGGGCCGCGAGGAACTCCGCCACCTTCTGCGCGTTGGCCACGTGGCGATCCATCCGCACATGCAGGGTTTCGATGCCGGTGATGGTGTAGAACGCGTTCTGCGGCGACAGCGTGGGCCCGAAATCGCGCAGCGCCACCGCGCGCGCCTTGGTGGTGAAGGCGAAATCGCCGAAATTCTCGTAGAACTTCAGCCCGTGATACGCCGGCTCCGGCTCGGTCATCGAGGGGAACTTGCCCGACGCCGCCCAGTCGAACTTGCCGGACTCCACCACCGCGCCGCCGAGCGAATTGCCGTGCCCGGCGAGGAACTTGGTGGTGGAATGGGTGATGATATCGGCCCCCCACTTGAACGGCTGGCACAGGTACGGGGTCGCCAGGGTGTTGTCCACGATCAGCGGAATGCCGTTCTCATGCGCGATATCGGCGATGGCCTGAAGGTCCACCACGATGCCGCCCGGATTGGCCAGGCTCTCGACGAAAATCGCCTTCATCCCCGGTGTCATCGCGCGGCGGAAATTCTCCGGGTCGGTCGGATCGACGAACACGCAGTTCCAGCCCAGCCGCTTGAACGACAGCGAGAACTGGGTCAGCGATCCGCCATACAGGTTGCGCGAGGCGAGGAACGTGTCGCCCGGTTCCATCAGGGTGAAGAACGTCAGGAACTGCGCCGCGTGGCCAGAGGCCGCCGCCACCGCCGCCCGCCCGCCTTCCAGCGTCGCGATCCGTTCCTCCAACACCGACACCGTCGGGTTGGTCAGCCGCGAGTAGATGTAGCCGAAATTGTGCAGGTTGAAGAGGGAGGCCGCGTGGTCCACATCGTTGAAAACGTAGGAGGTGGTCTGGTAGATCGGGGTTGACCGCGCGCCCGTCACCGGGTCCGGCGAGGCGCCGGCATGCACCGCCAGCGTCTCGATGCCATAGGTGCGGTTTCCCGCCGGCGTGGTGGTGCGGCTTTTCGGCGCGATCGGTGCTTCGGGGGCGCGGTTGCGGATGATGCCCGAATTCACCCCGCTCCATGACAACTCGCCGCCCAGCCGCCCGAACTCGATCTTCGGGCAGCGATCCATGATCACCTCGATCCCCGCCGCCTGCGCCACCGCCGCCGCTTCGTCATTGCGCACACCAAGCTGGCACCACAGCACCTTGGCGCCGATGGCAATCGCGTCCTCGGCAATCGGCCCGATGGCATTGGAGGCGCGAAACACGTCCACCATATCCACCGGCACCGGAATATCGCGCAGCGAGGCATAGGCCATCTCGCCCAGCAGCTCCTGCCCGGCGAGGCCTGGATTGACCGGGATCACCTTGTATCCCTTGCCCTGCAGATACTTCATCACGAAGTAGCTGGGCCGGTTCCAGTTGGACGAAACGCCCACGATCGCGATCGTCTTGACCCGCTGCAAAATCGAGCGGATCTGCGCATCCGGATAAACCAGCGCGTTCATAGCAGTCTCCAATATCCGAAAATCGTCAACGCCAGACCCGTCGCGCGAACAAGTAGGATTCACCACAGAGACGCAGAGGAAGATGAGAAGACAAGAATACTGCTTTCTTCTCCGTGTCTCTGTGCCTCTGTGGTGAACCTTCCTGCTTCTTTACGGTGCTACCGCTCCACGCACATCGCAACGCCCATGCCGCCGCCGATGCACAATGTCGCCAGGCCCTTCTTGGCATCGCGCTTGCCCATCTCGGCTAGCAGCGTGATCAGCACGCGGGCTCCCGAGGCGCCGATCGGGTGGCCGATGGCGATGGCGCCGCCATTGACGTTCACCTTGCCGGTATCCCAGCCCATGTCCTTGTTCACCGCGCAGGCCTGCGCCGCGAAGGCCTCGTTGGCCTCGATCAGGTCAAGGTCCTCGTGCTTCCAGCCCGCCCGCGCCAGCGCCTTGCGGCTCGATGGGATCGGCCCGGTGCCCATCACGGAGGGATCGACGCCGGCCGTGGCGAAGGAGGCGATCCGCGCCAGCGGGGTCAGCCCGCGGCGTGCCGCTTCGGCGCCCGACATCACCACCAGCGCGCAGGCGCCATCATTGATGCCGGATGCATTGCCCGCCGTCACCGTGCCGTCCTTGGAGAAGGCCGGGCGCAGCTTGGTCATCGTCTCCATCGAGGCGTCATGGCGGATGTATTCGTCCTGGTCCACCACCGTATCGCCCTTGCGGCCCTTGATGGTCACGGCGACGATCTCCGAGGCGAACTTGCCAGCCTTCTGCGCCGCCGCCGCCTTGGTCTGCGAGGCCAGGGCGAACTCGTCCTGCTGCTCGCGGGTGATCTGGTAGGCCTTGGCGACGTTCTCCGCCGTGGTGCCCATGTGATAGCCGTGGAACGCATCCCACAGCCCGTCCTTGATCATGGTGTCGATGAAGGCCATGTCGCCCATTTTCTGCCCGGCCCGCAGATACGCCGCGTGGCTGGACTGGCTCATGCTCTCCTGGCCGCCGGCGATCACGATGGCGCTCTCCCCGGTGCGCACCTGCTGCGCCGCCAAGGCCACCGCGCGCAGGCCCGAGCCGCACACCTGGTTGATGCCGAACGCCGTCGCGCTGTCGGCAATCCCCGCCGCGCGCGCCGCCTGCCGCGCCGGGTTCTGCCCCTGCGCCGCGGTCAGCACCTGGCCGAGGATCACCTCGTTGACTTCGCTCGCCTCGATCCCCGCCCGCGCGATGGCACCCTGGATGGCCGCGGCGCCGAGCACATGGGCGGCGACCCCCCCGAAAGCCCCGTTGAAACTGCCAACCGGCGTGCGTGCCGCGGCGACAATGACGATATCGTCCATGATCTGCGTCTCCTTGCGGGTGGGCCCGCGTTTGAGTGTCGGCTATCCCCCGAGGGCTTCATACCGCAATGCAGCGCCCCCGTCAGCGCCCCCCGAACTTCGGGGCGAACGGGCGGAGGGCTTTCAGACCGCGGTGCTGTACTGGGCCTCGTGCAACCGCCGATAGACGCCGTCCACCGCGAGCAGTTCGGCATGGCGGCCTTGTTCGGCGATACCGTCCTCCGTCACCACCACAATCCTGTCGGCGCCCTGGATGGTGGCCAGGCGATGCGCGATCACCAGCGTGGTGCGGCCCCGTGAGAGTGCCGCCAGCGAGGCCTGGATGGCCCGCTCGGTCTCGGTATCCAGCGCCGATGTCGCCTCGTCCAGGATCAGGATGGGCGGGTTCTTGAGGAACATCCGGGCGATCGCCACCCGCTGCTTCTGCCCGCCCGACAGCTTCACGCCCCGCTCGCCGATCACCGTGTCCAGCCCCTCCGGCAGCCTGGCGATCATTTCCTCAAGCTGTGCCCGCCGCACGGCTTCCTCGACATCCGCCGCCGAGGCGGCCAGCCGACCATAGGCGATGTTCTCGCGCAACGTGCCGCTGAACAGGAACACGTCCTGCTGCACGATGCCGATCTGGCTGCGCAGGCTCGCCAGCGTCATGTCCCGGATGTCGATCCCGTCGATACTGATCGCCCCGTCGGACACCTCGTAGAACCTGGGCAACAGCGCGCACAACGTGGTTTTCCCCGCGCCGGACGGCCCGACGAAGGCCACCGTCTCGCCCGCGCGGATGTTGAGATCGATGCCGTCCAGCACCTTTGCCCCGGTCTTGTAGCGGAACCCCACCGCGCGATAGGCGATGTCACCCTTCAGACCGCTCACCGCCCGCGCACCTGGCCGGTCCGCGATGTCGGGGCTGATGTCCATCAGGTCCACGAAGCGGCTGAACCCGGCGATGCCCTTGGGATAGGTCTCCAGCACATTGGTGATCTTCTCGACCGGGCGGAAGAACACGCCGACCAGCAACAGGAAGCCGACGAAATCGCCGTTGCTGAGCTTGCCGTTGAGCACGAAATAACTGCCCGCGATCATCACCACGATCTGGGTCAGCCGCATGCTGAGGTAGTTGAGCGAAATACTGGCCGCCATGATGCGGTAGGCATCGAGCTTGGTGCGGCGATAGCGCGCGTTGTCCGCGGCGAACAGGGCCCGCTCATGCGCCTCGTTGGCGAAGGCCTGAACCACGCGGATGCCCTGCACGTTCTCGCCGATCCGCGCGTTGAACGCGCCGACGCGGGTGAAGGTGTCCTGCCACGTCCGCGTCATCCGCCCGCCGTAGCGCGCCGTCAGCCACGCCACCACCGGCACCACGCAGGTGGCGACCAGGGCGAGTTGCACGTTGACGGCGAACATCAGCGCGAAGGCACCGATGAAGGTCATCACCGCGATGAACAAATCCTCCGGCCCGTGATGCGCGACTTCGCCGACTTCTTCGAGGTCCTTGGTGAGGCGCCCGACCAGGTGGCCGCTTTTCTGCTCGTCATAGAAGGCGAAGGAGAGTTTCTGCAGGTGTTCGAACGCCTGGCGGCGCATCTCGGTCTCGATGTTGATGCCCAGCGCGTGGCCCCAATACGTCACCACCACCATCAGTCCGGCATTGGTGAGGTAGATCGCCAGTAGCCCCAGGGCGGCGAGCAGCACCAGCCCCCAGTCATGGCTCGGTAGCAGGCGATCGACGAACACGCTGACCGCCATGGGGAAGCCCAGTTCGAGCAGGCCGGAAATCACCGCGCAGGAGAAATCCAGTAGGAACAACCCGCGATGCGGGCGGTAGTAGGCGAAAAATCGTTTGAGCATGAAGCATCCTACGCCATCGCGTGGGGTTGCGGGAGAGGGGGATGCCGCCCCCGGCCACCTTGACCGCGCCCCGCCAAAGGCGAAACTCCGCCGCAACACACGAGGAAGCCCGCAATGGCCTGGCCGACCACCGACGCGTTCGCCTCCACCTGGCACGCCGCCTGCGCCACCGACGCGGTGCTGGCCGCGCTTGCCGGCCCCTGGTCGGTCAGTTTCGCCATCGCCCAGGACGGTGATGCGGTGAGGTTCAGTTTCGAGAACGGCCGCATCGCCGCGATCACCGCGCCGGCTTTCACGATTGGCGCGCCCGCCACGGTGTGGGCGAAGTTCCTGCTGCCCACGCCGCCGCGCCACCACCACGTGGTGCTGGCGATGATCGCGCGCGTGGCGGAGGTGAGCTTTGCCGGGGACTTCAAGACCTTCGCCCAGCACTGCCACCTCGTGCGCCGAGTGCTGGAGATCGGCAAATGGCTCGCCCTTGGCAACGCCCTGCCGGCGCCAGCCGCCCTGCGCCCCTCATTGCCGCCGCCTCCGCCCGGCGGCCGCATCGCCCACACCATCGCCGTGCGCATCAACGGCATCCCGCACAGCATCGCCTACGAGGAAGCCGGCACCGGGCGGGACGTGCTGTGCCTGCACACCGCCGGGGCTGATCTGCGGCAGTTCCACCGTCTGATGGCCGATCCGCGCATCATCGCCGGTCACCGCCTGATCGCCTTCGACCTGCCGTGGCACGGCCGCAGCGCGCCGACGCCGGGTGCCGTGCCGGGCTCATGGCGGCTGAACACCGATCTCTACGTCGAGATCATCATGCAGTTCGTCAAAGCCGCCGGGCTCGACAACCCCATCGTGCTCGGCGCCTCGATGTCGGGCGAGATCTGCCTCGAACTGGCGCTGCGCCACCCCGAGGCGTTCCGCGGCATCATCGCCTGCGAATCAACCGACAACGTGCCGAACCGGCAGACCCCGTGGGCATTCCACCCCGAGATCAACCAGTCCCTGTTCGTCCCCGAATGGATCCACGGCTTGATGGCGCCGCAGAGCCCGGCCGAATGCGCCGCCGAAGTGCTGTGGCACTACGCCCAGGGCGGCCCCGGGGTGTTCTGGGGCGACATCCACTTCTACTCCGGCGAATGGAACGCCACCGATCGCGTCCACCGGATCGACACCAATCGCTGCCCGCTGGTCATGATGACCGGCGAGTACGACTACTCCTGCACGGCGGAAATGTCCGAAGCCACCGCCGCCAAAATCCCCGGCGTGCGGTTCCGCCGCATGGAGGGCATCGGACATTTCCCGTTCGCCGAGAACCCGCCGCTGTTCGCCGGGTACCTGCTGCCGGAACTCGAACGACTCAGGTGATCAGCGATCCAGCCAGTCGCGCACGGCGCCCTTGAGAAACGCGAAATCCTCGGCGCTGACATTGGGGTTGCCGGCGCGGTGGCCCCATACCGACGGGATCGGGCGCAGTTCGCCCACCCGGAGGTGCGGGATTTCGGCCGCGTTGTCGGCGGGCGGGAAGTAGAGGTCGGTGCGGCCGGGCATCAGCAGCATGCGGGCCTTGATGCTGTTGAGGGCCTTCACCAGGTCCCCGCCGTAGAGCGCGTTGTCGCTGATGTCGCCGTTGTACCAGGTGACAAGCTGCGCATAGAGGTTGGCGGCACGGCGGACGAAGTAGCGCTCCTCCCAGTCCGTGCGCAGGAAGGTATCGAGGTCGGGGGCCTTGAGCGCAGTGATGTGAAGGTTGGCGCGGTAGAAATCCTGGCTCAGCGCCCAGCCGGCATAGATATGGCCGAAAGCCTTCAGCGAGGCGCGCGGTTCGGCCGAGAAATGCCCGCCGCCGAGATGCTCGGCGGCGGCTTCCAGGGTGCGCAGCAGGCTGGAGAGGAAAACCTTGTTGTGCACCGCGGTGCGCGCGGTGCCGCAGACCACGATGGCGCGGTCCACCTTGTCAGGGAACAAAGCGGCCCAGTGATAGGCCTGCTGGGCGCCCATGGAGAAGCCGTACACGGCGGCGAGGCGCTCGATGCCGAACACCTCGCGCAGCAGGCGCTCCTGGGCCAGCACATTGTCCCGCGAGGTGACGATGGCCGGATAATCGCGATTGTCCGCCGCACTGGAGGACAGGCCGTTGGAGAACATGTTGGGGATGACGATGAACCAGCGCGTCGGGTCCAGGATGCCGTCCGGGCCGATCAGCCACGCCATGTCGGGGTGCTGGGCGGTGTAGGAGCACGGATAGAGAATGACATTGTCGCGCGCCGCGTTCAGGGTGCCGTGGGTCTGCCAGACGATCTTGGCATCGCGGATGATGCCGCCTTTTTCGGCCGCGAAGTCACCGAGGCTGAAGGTGTCGCCTTGCTGGGGCCAGGTCATCGCTCAGCCGCCCTTCTTGCTGGCGGCGAGTTCGTTTTTCAGACGCTCGACTTCGGCACGCAGGGTTTCCACTTCGTCCTCGGGCTTCTTGGCCGGCTCGGTGCCGGGGATGAAGGGGGTGAACAGGCTCATCGCGCGTTCCATCATGGCCGCGTTCTGGCGGCCGACTTCCTCCATGCCGAAGGGAAAGAAGGTTCCCATGGTCTGCTGCACCGCCTTGCGCATCTGGTCCTGCTGGGTGGCGAAACTGGTCAGCGCGTCCTCGAGGTATTTCGGCACCAGGTTCTGCATGGAATCGCCGTAGTAGCCGATGAGCTGGCGCAGGAACCCGGTGGGGAGCAGCGCGCGGCCCTTGGCCTCTTCCTCGACGATGATCTGGGTGAGCACGCTGCGGGTGATGTCCTCGCCGGTTTTCGCGTCATAGACCACGAAGTCCCGTCCGGCGCGCACCATCTCGGCGAGCGAATCCAATGTGATGTAGCTCGAACTTTCGGTATTGTACAAACGGCGGTTGGCGTATTTCTTGACGACGACAGGGGGCTTGTCGCCCGCAGCGGTGTCTTTTGTCTGCGACATGGCTAACCCTTTGAGGAACGGTATGCTGAACCTAGCATGATGCGGCGCAACATCCAAAATCTTCGTGCTATAACGCCGCGCGTCAGGAGGGCGGATGGGCGATGAACGATGGCGCGGTACCGGACCTGACGGCGATCGACCCGCAGGAACTGGCGCGCGACTGGATCACGCTGTGGCAGAGCGAATTGGCGGCCCTGGCCACCGATCGCGAGGCGCAGGAGGCGTGGCAGACGTGTCTGGCGGTGTGGGCCGGCATGGCGATGTCCATGGCGGCGATGCTGCCGCGCGGGGGGCATAGTGGCGCTGCAGGGGGAGGTCGGTCCGCTGATGCGGCGCGGCCCGCGGCCGCTGCTGCTGCACCTGATGCTCGCGACGCTGAAATCGAGCGCCTCGCCCGCCACATTGCCGAGCTTGAACGCCGCCTGGCCCGGCTTGAGCGGGGAGTGGAGTGATGCGGCCACGGTGCCACCCGAGGCGCGGCTGCGCGAAAATGCCGGGCTGATCGCGGGAGTCGCCGCCTACCGCCGGCACCCCTATCGGCGCGATCTGCCCGATCCCACCGCGATATGGCACGAAGGCGAAACCCGGGTGATCGACTATGCGCGGCCGGATGCCACCGGGCCGGTGGTGCTGTTCGTTCCCAGTCTGGTGAACCGCGCCTACGTGCTCGATCTCGCCGAGGGCCGTTCGATGATGCGGTTTCTTGCCGCCCAGGGGCTGCGGGTGCGGCTGCTCGATTGGGGCTGGCCGGGGGAGGCCGAGCGGAAGTTTGGCCTCACCGACTACATCGCCGGGCGGCTGGAGCGCGCGGTGATGGCGTGTGGCGGGCCGGTGGTGCTGGCCGGGTATTGCATGGGCGGGCTGTTGACGCTGGCGCTGGCGCAGCGGCGGCCAGACCTGGTTTCGGCCTTGGCGCTGCTGGCGACGCCGTGGGATTTCCATGCCGGGGATGACGGCCAGGGCCGCGCGCTGGCGGCGCAGTTGTCGTTGCTGGAGCCGATGCTGGGCCTCGCCGGCACGCTGCCGGTGGACCTGCTGCAATCGCTGTTCGCGCTGCTCGATCCGTGGGGGATCGCCAGCAAGTATCGCGGCTTCGCGAGGATCGACCCCAATGGCGAGCGGGCGAAGCTGTTCGTGGCGCTGGAGGACTGGCTGAATGACGGCATTCCGCTGGCCGCCCCGGTGGCGCGGGAGTGCATCGGGCAGTGGTATGGCGAGAATGCTCCGGCGCGGGGGGCGTGGCGGGTGGCCGGGCAGGTGGTGAACCCGGCGGCGCTGGACATGCCGTCATTCGTGGCGGTGCCGGCGAAGGATCGCATCGTGCCGCCGGAAAGCGCGCTGCCGTTGGCGGCCATGCTGCGGGGTGCCGTGCTGCACCAGCCGCGCGCCGGCCATATCGGCATGGCCGCCGGAGGCACCGCCGAAGCCGCTTTGTGGCAACCCTTGCTGACCTGGTTCCGAAGCCTCTCAGCCGCCCCCAGGCACGGATAAAAGTTTTTTGTTTCTTTTTTTCAAAAAAGAAAGCGCTCGCTACTTGCCAACCTTGTCCAGAAAAGCCCGCCACTGCTCCACCACCGCCGGCTCGGCAAACGCCGCCTCATAGCGCGCCCGCCCGTTCACGGCGAAGCGCGCCGCCAGCGTCGGGTCATCACGCAACCGCCCGATCGCATCGGCCAATGCAGTCGGGTCCTCATGCGGCACCAGCAGCCCATCCCGCCCGTCCAGCAATAGTTCGGCCGGCCCGTCGGCCGCCACCGCCACCAGGGGGCGGCGGGCGGACCAGGCTTCGATCACCATGTTGCCGAGCGGTTCGACGCGCGACGAGCAGACGAAGATATCGGCCGCGCGGAGCAGGGCGCCGGCATCGGTGCGCCAGCCGAGGAAGCGCACCCGGTCGGCCACCCCTTCGCGCCGGGCGAGGGCTTCGAGGTTGGCCCGTTCGGGGCCTTCGCCGGCGATGGCGAAGATGGCGCCGGGCAGGCGGGGCAGGGCGCGGATGGCGGTGTCAAACCCCTTGTCGGGGTGCAGGCGGCCGAGGCCGAGGAGCAGGGGGGCGGCCTTCGGCAGATCCGCGGCGGGCGGAGTGTCGGCGAAGTCGGCGACGAAGTTGGGGAGGTAGTGGGCGCGTTCGGCGGCCCAGCCCTGGCTGCGCAGCCAGGTGGTGATGCCTATGGTGTTGCCGACGAGGTGGTCGCAGGCGCGGTAGTAGCGCAGGTCATAGTAGCCACCGAGGCGGCCGACGTTGACCCAGTCGCCGCGGGGGAGATGCATGTTGGCGCGGCTCATCCAGGCCACCGCGACGCGGGGCGCGAAGGCGCGCAGGGCGCGGGCGAGGCGGGGGCGGGTGAGGATGTCGAGCCGGGTGCCGAAGCGCAGTTCCACCGGGTTCATCCCGGCATCACGCAGGAGGGTGGCGCGGGCCGGGTTGGTGCGGATGACGGGCAGCACCGCATCGCCGGCTCGTTGCTGGGCGAGGCAGAGGCGTTCGTAGAAGAGTTCGGCGCCGCCATGCACGGCCCCGGCCATGATGTGGGCGACGCGGGTCATGGGATCAGCAGCCCCTTCGCCATGGCGTGCGCGGCATCGACGGATATTCCGGCCATGGCATCTCCGGTGGTCAGCACGGCGGCGGTGCGGCGGCCGGCGGGGGAATACTCGGCGGCATTGGAGGCGCCGAACAGGCCAAGGGTGGGGCAGCCGGCCGCGGCGGCGAGGTGCATCAGCCCCGAGTCGTTGCCGATGAACACGGCGCAGCGGGCGAGGCAGGCGGCGGCCTCGGGCAGGGCGAGGCGGCCGGTGAGGTCGATCGCGTCGGGCAGGGCGGCCAGCACCGGGGCGGCCAAAGTGGCCTCCTGCGCGCCGGGGCCGGCGAACACCGCGACACGGGCGCCGGGCAGGTCCTGGGCTGCGAGGCGCTGGGCGAGGGCGACGAAGCGTTCGGGTGCCCAGACCTTGCCGGTCCAGTTTGCGGTGGGGCCGATGGCGATGATGGGAGGGCCGTCGGGGAGCAGCTTTGCGGCCAGCGCGCGGTCCTCGGGGCCTGTCCAGGCCACCGGCAACGGCGGCGGGGCGATGCCGAGAATGGCGGCCAACTGCGCGATCTTGTGGCCTGGGCGCTTGCGCATGATGGCGCGCCGGCGGGTGGGCAGCAGCCAGGAAATCGCCGAGGCGCGGATATCCACCACCAGGTCCCACATGGTGCCCACGGTGGCGGCCCATAGCGGCGGCCAGTGCATGCCGCGCGGCCGCTTGTCGAAGCTGATGAGGCGTTCGAGATGGGGCATGCGCAGGAACACCCCCTCCGACACCGCGCCGCACGCCACGGTGAAGCGGGCATCGGGGTGGGTTCGGAGCAGGTGGTCGAGGAGGCCGGTGGAGAGCACGGCGTCGCCGATGCGGTTCGAGGTGACGAAGAGGATGCGCATTGTGAGGTGGCGGATAGCACGATCTTGGCGCGGGCGCGCTAGACCGCTACAGGGTGCGTATGTGCGGCATAGCGGGCGTCATCATGCGGGGCGGCGGCGCGCCCGATCCGGCCGTGCTGGACCGGCTGCTGAAGGCGCTCGCCCATCGCGGGCCGGATGGCCATGGCAGTCTGGTGCGCGGCGATACGGCGCTGCTGCATACGCGCCTCGCCATCGTCGATCTCGTCACCGGGGACCAGCCGCTGTTCGCGCCCTCGGGCACGGCGCTGGTGGCCAATGCCGAGATCTACAACAACCCCGAATTGCGGGTGGAGTTGGACGGCACGCCGTTCGTCACCCGTTCGGACTGCGAGCCCGCGGTGTTCCTCTACGAGAGCATGGGGGACGGGTTCGCGGCACGGCTGCGGGGCATGTATGCCATCGCCATCCATGACCCGGCCCGGGGGCGGGTGGTGCTGGCGCGGGACCCGTTCGGGATCAAGCAGTTGTACTACGTGGAGACGGCAGCGGCGTTCGCCTTCGCCTCGGAGCCGCAGGCATTGGTGGCGGCCGGGTTCGCGCGCGCCGATGCCGATCCGGTGCGGCGGGCCGAGCTGCTGCAACTGAAGTTCACCACCGGGGCACAAACCATGTTCCCCGGCGTGATGCGGGTGCTGCCGGGCGAGACGCTGGTGGTGGAGGCCGGGCGGATCGTGGCGCGGCATCGCATCGACGCGCTGCCGGCCGGCAAGCCGCTGCCGATCCGCCATGGTGACGCTCTGGAGCGCCTGGAGGGGGTGCTCACCGACAGCGTCGCGGTGCATCTGCGCTCGGACGTGCCGTATGGGCTGTTCCTGTCGGGAGGTATCGACAGTTCGGCCCTGCTCGCCCTGATGACGCGGCTGACCGGCAATCGGATCAACGTGCTGACCATGGGGTGGCAGGGCGCCGGGGCGGCGGACGAGAGTCGCGAGGCGGAGCGGCTGGCGAAAATCCAGGGGGCGGAGTACCAGCGGCTGGAAATGGGGGAGGCCGACTTCTGGGCCTTCGCGCCACGGATCGCCGCCGCCATCGATGACCCGACCGCCGATGCCGCGGTGTTGCCGACCTGGATGCTGGGGCGCGCGGCGCGGGCGGCGGGGCTGAAGGTGACGTTGTGCGGCGAGGGGGCGGACGAGATTTTCGGCGGCTACTCGCGCTATCGCAAGCGCCGGGCGCCGTTCTCGTGGTTCGCCCGGCCGCCGCGCACCAAGGGGGTGCTGGGGGGCGCGATCGCGGATTGGCGCGACGGGCTGGCTGTTGCCGAGGTTGCCTCGGCCGCCGGACGCACCCCGTTGCAGGCGGCCCAGGCGGTGGATGTGGCGGAGTGGCTGCCCAATGACCTGCTGGTGAAGCTCGATCGCTGCCTGATGGTGCATGGGGTGGAGGGGCGCACGCCGTTCCTCGATCCGGTGGTGGCGCGGTTCGGCTTCCTGCTGCCGGATGCCGAGAAGGCCGGGCTGCGGTTCGGCAAGGTTCTGCTGCGGGACTGGCTGGCGAAGGCGTTCCCCGAGGCCGGGGCCTATGCGCGCAAAAAGGGCTTCAAGCCGCCGGTGGGGGCATGGATGGCCGCGCGCGGCACGGCGCTGGCGCGGCTGGTGGCGGAGCAGGCGGGGGTGGCCGCCGCGGTGCCGTCAGCGGTGGTGATGGCGGCCTTCGAGGGCGCGGCGGAGAATTCGCAGCGGGCGTGGAGCCTGTTGTTCTATGGGCTGTGGCACGCCCATCACGTGATGGGCGTCGATCCCTCCGGGGACATTGCCGCCGTGCTGTCGGCTGCCCGGGCCAGCGCCAGGCCGTAGCCGAGCAGCAGGAAGAAGAAGCCGGCGATTTCCACCGCCGAGAATCCGCTGGCCGAGGCGAGCGGCCATTCCTGGATCAGCACCGCCACGAACAGGCCGACGCGCAGCGGGTCCGGCCGCGATCCGAGATTGCGGGCGAGGGCGCGCAGCCAGGTGACGATCATGGTGCAGAACAGCACGAGGCCGGGGATGCCCGCATTGGTGGCAGCCTCGGCGTAGTGGTTGTGCGGGTGGATGTTGCAGATGGCGGCACCCGCGCCGTCCGGATGGGCGGTGGACAGGCCGCGGAAATACCGCGGGTCCGGGCAGGCATTGCGGAAGCCGTCGAAGCCTTGGCCGAAGAACGGGTTGTCCGCCGTGATCACCGCGGCGCGGGTGTAGATCAGGCCATAGTCGCTGTCCGGGAAATGTTCCATCTGGGCGGTGAACTTGGTCACCAGGCGATAGAAGGTGGGTGGCGAGACCACCGGGGTGGCGGCCAGCAGCAGGGCGCCGGCCGCGAGGGCCTGCAGCATCAGGCGGCGCAGGCTGGGCAGCATGAGGGCGGTGACGACGAGGCCGAGAATGGTCAGCAGCAGCGGCATGCGCTGGCCGATCAGCACCACGGTGCCGATGCCGGCGATGGCGAGCCCGATGGCGCCGAAGCGCCGGCCGTGGCCGAGCAGGCGCTCGATCCAGGGCAGCATGGCGGGAAACAGCAGGCGGGACAGCGGGGCCGCGGCGCGCGGGGTGAGGAAGGGGCCGGTGAGTTCGCCATCCCCCCAGCGCGGGAAGCCCTGGATATTGCGGCCGATGGTGAATTGCAGCCAGGTCTGGCCCGCGATGTAGAGGGTGCTCGCGGTGATGACGTGTTGAAGCCAGCGCCGCGCCGGGGCGGTGGCCAGCACCTGATGTTCGAGGGCGGCGACGAACACCACGAAGCGCACCATCACCAGCGCCTGCACCAGGGAATGGGTGCCGCCGATGCCGATGAACGGCAGCGAGCACACCACCTGCCAGCCCCACCACAGCGCCGCGATCTTCAGCCAGGGCGTGCCGAGCCACGCCCAGTCACCCACCAGCGCGCTGCGCAGGAGGAACAGGACCGCCGCCAGCGCGATCAGCCCGTCCGCGATGCCGCGGCCATGCATGATGAAGGCGGGCAGGACGAGGGTGGCGGCGAGGCTGAGGCGGTCGAGCCAGGGGATCACGCGTGTGGCACTCCGGTGTTTGCCGGGAAATCGGCCGGATCGGGTGGGCTTGGCAAGGGGTTAGTTGTGACGATGCCCGGCCGCGAGGTGGCCGTGCGGGTTGCGGGCGCGGATGTAGTCGATCACGGCCCAGCGGTCGGCTTCGCTGAGCGCGGCGGCGAAACCGGGCATCGCCAGGCTGCCGTCGGGCGCGCGCATGCCGGCGGTGAGCCACCAGAACAACTCGCCGTCCAGGTGTTCCCACAAATGCGGCTCGGTGAGGTCGGCCGGTGGGATGGGCAGGTTCGCGGCTTGCGGGCCGTCGCCGGTGCCGTTGGCGCCGTGGCAGGCGGTGCAGTGCTGGGCGTAGAGAACGGCGCCGCGGGCGCGGGAGGCGGGAGTGGGGTCGGACGGTTCGGTGCGGTAGCTGGTGGGGTAGGCCTCGACCAGCAGGGGGGAGAGGTGGGGCAGGCCGAGCCAGAGGGCGAACGGCACGGCGAGCAGGGCGATGCGCCAGCGCAGGGCGGTGGCGAGGGCGAGGATGGCGAGGGCGCACCAGGCGGTGCCGGTGATGATCTCGGCGCGCAGGTCCGGGTCATCCAGTGCCGCCGCGTCGGGGCGCCAGGGGAATGGCCAGGTGGGCTGCGCGTGCATGCCGGGTTCCATGTCGGCGAGCACGGCGGCCACGGCGAGGGCGGCGAGGCCGAGGGCGGCCTGGGTGGCGATGCTGCGGATCAAGGCCGGCCGGGTGGCTGGCAAAGCGGGCACGAGGCGCCAGCGGTGGCGGCTGGCGAAGGCGAGCAGGGCGGCCATGAGGGCCAGTTTCGCCCCGAGCATGCCGCCGTAGCCGGTGCCGAGCAGGCCGGGCAGTCCGCCGCCGAGGCGCCAGCCCTGCCACGCGGCACTGGCCGCGAGCAGGATCACCGCGATGGTGGCGAGCCGGCCGAAGCGGGCCGCCGCCGCATCGCGGCCCTCGGCCAAAGCACAGGCGAGGGGGACGAGGCCGCCCAGCCACGCGCCGGCGCCGAGCAGATGGAGCGCCTGGGCGATGACGAGGTCCGGCGCATCGCCCATCGCCATGCCGTGGCCATGCAGCGCCCCGGCCGCCACCGCGAGACCGGCCATCGTGGCGCCGATGCGCCGGGGGAGAAGGGTCGCGATGGTCAGCAGGACCGCCTGGGCGGCGAGAACCTTGCCGAACAGCGTGGCGGCCATCACGTCCAGCACATCGCCGCCAAGGTCCATCGCCGCCGCCGCCAGCCAGGCCGCGATGCCGAGGAGGGTCGCGGCGAGGGCGGCGTGGCGGACGGGGCGCGGGGTCCGCCCGCCGATCGCCGCATCGAACAGGAGGGCGCCGAACAGCGCCATCATGCCGATGTCGGCGAGCAGGCGCGCGGGGAGCAGCATCAAGCCCGCACCGTGAAGCGGTAGCTGCCCTCGGTGTGGTGGGTGTCCGTCGAGGTGGCGCGCCACGCCACCAGGTAGGTGCCGGGCGGCAGCGGGATGAGCGGCACCTGGAGGGTTTGCGGCTCGGCGCCCGCCACGGCGGGGCCCGCGGTGTGGCTGATGCCGACGGCATCGGTCACCGCGATGCCGCTGAAGCGGGGCTCGAGGGCTTCGGAGAAGGTGATCGAGATGAGCGCGGGGGCGCGGTCAAGCTCGGCGCCAGGGGGCGGGCTCGCGCTTTTCAGGCGGGCATGGGCCAAGGCGGGGCGGCTGGCGAGCAGCACCGCCAGGGTCAGCAGGGTGCGGCGCGGATAGGGTCTCATTGGAACCACCGCGTGACCGGCGTGCCGAGACTGCGGGGCAGCAGGTCATCCAGGAAGATGTGGATTTGCGCCATCGCGCCGAGGTTGCGCCCGGTGTTGCGGTTGGCCGGGATCAGCACCTCGGCGGTGAGCTGATACCAGTCCCCGGACCAGGCGATGCCGGGGGCGACCAGCAACTGGATGGCCTGGCCCGACGGGCGGGTGGCGGCAGCAGACCAGGCGATTTCGATCAGCGGGGTGAGGTTGGCGAGCCAGCCGGGCAGGCCGTAGTCCTTCACCTCGGATTGCAGGTAGGCGAGGCTGTATTGGAGGGCGAGGCCGCCGGCCCAGCGGTTTTCATGGCCGCCATTGTCGGTGCCGTCGCTGTGGATCTTGAGTGCGCGTTCGGACACCGCGTAGCCGAACTGGCCGGTGATGGCGAAGGGACGCAGCGGGCCGATCGGCAGGTCACCCAGGCCCTTGCCGAAGCTGATCGAGGGCGTGGTGGTGGAGACCGCCTCCGCGCCGATGGCGGCGGTGCCGGTACGGGCGAATTCGCGATCGACGCCGATGGACAGCATGAACTCGTGCTCCGGGTTCACGTAGGCCTGGTACTTGGCGCCGAGCTCGATGTTGTCCCAGCCGTTGCGGTGCTTGTCACCGGCGGTGGCGAGCCAGGTGTGGCCCAGGGAAACCGAGACCCCGAAGCGGTCGGTGATGCGCTTGGCGAAGCTGGCATTGAGGTTGAGGCTGGTGCTCGGCCCGGCAGTGTCGGTGGCGGGCGAACGGGACCAGGTTGCGGTGGGGAGGGTGGCTTCGTCGGCAACCGCGGGGTCATCGAATTGCAGGGTGCTGACGAAGAGGCGGGGGCCGGCGACGCCGTGGGCGTGGGCGGGCGGACAGGTGCAGGCGAGGATGGGCACGGCATAGCCGAGGACGCGCGAAAGGCGGGACATGTTGGATCACTCCTGATGATGGCGGGACGCCGGGGCGATGGCCCCGGGTGGGCATCAGGCGTGGTGGGGCGGGGCGCGTGCGGCGTAGGCCGCCGGGGCTGGGGCGTGGATCGCGCGTTCGCGCACCGCGGGGGCATCGCGCAGGACGAGGATGACGGCGGGGGGCGCGAGGCGTGGGGGGGTGTCGGCGAGGGCCGGGGTGGGCAGGTTGCAGAGCAGGCAGCACAGGTCATGCGTGGCGTGGTCGGCGGGCTGCTGGTCGGTCGATCCCGGATCGGCGTGACAAATGCCGTCCACCAGCATGGCGGTGCTGGGCATCGCCAGGCTCTGGACGAGCATGCCCACCGCCATGAGCAGGGCGATGAGGGCGGACAGTCCAGGTTTGTGCCGCAAGGCGTGCATGTCGGTGGGTGATAGCCGGGGGCGGGCCGGGCGGCAACCGAGGCGGGCGGTTCGTTGACCCCGTCGGTTCGTTGACCCCTGGGCGTGGGGGTGCGAGTCTCGCGGCAGGTGCGAGGGAGTGCTTATGCGGGGGTTCGACCTGATAGTGATCGGCGGCGGGCTGGTAGGTGGCGCTGTGGCCTTCGGGGCGGCGCGGCTGGGGGCGCGGGTGGCGTTGCTCGACGAGGGGGACGTCGCGTTTCGCGCGGCACGGGGCAATTTCGGGTTGGTGTGGATCCAGAGCAAAGGGGCCGGGATGCCGCCTTATGCGCACTGGTCCCGCCAGTCGGCCGCGCTGTGGGCGGGGTTGTCGGACGCGCTTTCTGAGGTGACCGGGGTGGCGCCGGCTTTGCGGCAGAACGGCGGGTTCGCGTTCTGCCTCAGCGATGACGAGTTTGCGCGCCAGGCCGAGCGGGTGCAGCGGATGCACAACGAGAGCGGCGGGATCGGCACGCGGATGCTGGATCGGGCCGAGTTGCGCGCGATGTTGCCGCAGGTGGGGGACGAGGTGGTGGGGGCGGCGTTTTGTCCGATCGACGGGCATGCCAATCCGCTGCTGCTGTTGCGTGGGTTGCAGGCGGGGTTGCTGGCCAAGGGGGGCGAATACCTGCCGGGGCGGCAT
Organism: uncultured Rhodospirillales bacterium; assembly: GCA_903845065.1. Taxonomy (GTDB): domain Bacteria; phylum Pseudomonadota; class Alphaproteobacteria; order Acetobacterales; family Acetobacteraceae; genus CAIYPH01. The sequence continues at coordinate 36,717 of CAIMWH010000300.1, forward strand.
GTCGATGCGATCGACTACGATGGCGGGTTTACCGTGCAGTGCGGGGCGGAGCGGTTCACCTGCGCCAAGGTGGTGATCGCCGCCGGACTGGGCAGCCGGGACCTCGCGCCGATGGTGGGGCTGGAGATGCCGGTCACGCCGCTCAAGGGGCAGATCCTGGTGACCGAGCGGGTGCGGCCGTTCCTCGACTACGCCACCCATGTGGTGCGCCAGACCGACGAGGGCAGCGTGATGATGGGGGACAGCCAGGAGGATGTGGGATTCGACATCCGCACCACCACGCCGGTGCTGAAGGATATTGCGGCGCGCAACATCAAGGTGTTCCCGCTGCTGCGCGAGGCCAATGTGGTACGCACCTGGGGGGCGCTGCGCGTGATGACGCCGGATGGGTGCCCGATCTACGAGGAGTCGGTCTCGCATCCCGGGGCGTTCTCGGCGACGTGTCACTCGGGGGTGACGCTGGCCGGGGCGCACGCGATGGCCTTGGCGCCGGCGATACTGGGAGCCGGGTTGCCGCCTGCGATGAAGGCGTTCGAGGCGGCGCGGTTCAAGAGTGGGAAGATCAATGTTCCGTCGTTTTGATGCCGCGAGCGTCGCCTTCACGTTCGAGGGGATGCCGGTGATGGCCGCGGCGGGGGAGACGGTGGCAGCGGCTTTGCTGGCCGCGGGGGTGCGGTCGGTTCGTACTACGGCGGTTTCGGGGAGTGCGCGGGCGCCGTGGTGCATGATGGGGGTGTGCTTCGATTGCCTGGTGGAGATCGACGGGGTGGCGAACCGGCAGGGCTGCATGGTGGTGGTTTCGCCGGGGATGGTGGTGCGTCGGCAAGTGGGCGCAAAGGATCTCGGATGAGCGGCGTGTTCGATGCGGTGATCATTGGGGCCGGGCCGGCGGGGATGGCGGCGGGTGCCGTGATGGCGGAGCGGGGCGCTCGGGTGCTGGTGCTCGATGAGCAGGCGGCGCCGGGGGGGCAGATTTATCGCGGGATCGAGGCGATGCCGGCCGCACGGGTGGCGGCGATGGGGGCGGACTATGCCGCGGGGGCGGCGCTGGTGGCGCGGTTCCGGGCTTCGGGGGCGGAGTATCGGCCGGGGGCGATGGTTTGGCAGGTGGTGCCGGGGGAGGAGGGGCACGAGGTGTGGTTCAGCATCGCGGGGAAGTCGCGGTGTGTGGTTGGGAAGTCAGTGCTGGTGGCTGCGGGGGCGATGGAGCGGCCGGTGCCGGTGCCGGGGTGGACGTTGCCGGGGGTGATGGGGGCGGGGGCCGTCCAGGTGTTGTTGAAGGCGGGGATCGGGGCGGAGCGGTTGGTGATCGCGGGGGCGGGGCCGCTGGTGCTGCTGCTGGCCGCGCAGTGCCTGGCGCTGGGGGTGCGGCCGCTGGCGGTGCTGGATACGACGCCAGCGGGGAATTTCGCCGCCGCGTTGCCGTTGCTGCCGGGGGCGGTGCGCGGGCGGGGGCTTGGGTATTTGTGGAAGGGGTTGCTGTTGCAGGCGCGGCTTCGCTTTGGCGGGGTTCGCGTGGTGCGGGTGACTGATGTTGTGCTGGAGGGGGCGGAGGCGGTTCGGGCGGTTTCGTTCCGCGCCGGCGGTCAGGTGCAGCGGATCGAGGCGGATATCGTGGCGCTGCATGAGGGGGTGATCCCGGCGCAGCAGATGACGCGGGCCTTGGGGTGCGCGCACAAGTGGGATGAGGGGCAGCGGTGTTTTCGGCCGGTGCTGGATGGGTTCGGCAATACGAGTGTCCATGGTGTGCTGGTCGCTGGGGATGGTGGTGGGATCGGGGGGGCTCGGGCCGCGGCGCAGGCGGGGGTTGTGGCGGGGGCGGAGATGTTGCGCCGGGCTGGGCGGGTGGATGGGGTGGGGCGGGATGCGGTGGCGGGGCCGGCTTTGCGGGACCTTGCCGCCGAGGTGGCGGTGCGGCCGTTTCTCGATCGGTTGTTCCGGCCGGCCGGGTTGCCGGGTGATGAGGTGGTGGTGTGCCGTTGCGAGGAGGTGACCGCCGGGGATATCCGGGCCGCCGCCGCGCAGGGGGCGCAGGGGCCGAACCAGGCGAAGGCGTTCCTGCGTACCGGGATGGGGGCGTGCCAGGGGCGGATTTGCGGGCCGATGGTCAGCGAGATCATGGCCGGGGCGCGTGGGGTTTCGATGGATGAGATTGGCTATTACCGCATTCGGGCGCCGTTGAAGCCGATCACGGTGGGCGAGTTGGCTGCGGCGGGAGACGATGGCGATGATTGATGTTGGGCAGGCCGGTATCTGGGTCGCGGCATTCGGGGCCGCGCTGGAGCGGCGGGATGCCGGGGCGGTGGCGGGGCTGTTCGTGGCCGACGGGCATTGGCGCGACATCGTGGCGTTCAGTGGGGACATGACCTCGGTGCAGGGGCGCGCGGCGATCGCCGGGTTGTTCGGGCGGACGATGGCCGCGACGGAGCCGCGTGGGGTGCGGGTGGCGGCGGGGCGGACGGCGCCGCGGCGGGTGATGCGGGCCGGGCGGCAGGTGATCGAGGTGATTTTCGCGTTCGAGACGGCGCAGGGGCGGGGGCATGGGGTGGCGCGGTTGGTGCCGGATGGGGACGGGGTGCGGGCCTGGACGGTTTCGACTTCGCTCGAGGCGCTGCATGGCGATGCGCCGGAGGACAGCGCGCGCCATGCCGGGGAGTTGGATTATGCGCGGGATTTCGGGGGGGAGAACTGGCTCGACAAGCGGGAGCGTGCGCGGGCGTATGCCGATCGCGACCCCACTGTGCTGGTGGTGGGGGGCGGGCAGGCCGGGCTTGGCATTGCGGCGCGGTTGACGCGGTTGGGGGTGGATACGCTGATTGTCGATCGGGAAGCCCGGGTGGGGGACAATTGGCGGCGGCGCTATCATGCGTTGACGTTGCACAACGAGGTGCATGTCAATCACCTGCCGTTCATGCCGTTTCCGCCGAGTTTTCCGGTGTTCATCCCGAAGGACAAATTGGCGAACTGGTTCGAGGCATATGTCGATGCGCTCGATTTGAATTTCTGGACCGGCACGGCGCTGGAGCGTGGCCGGTGGGATGCGGCCGCCGGGTGCTGGGAGGTTTCGTTGCGGCGGGCGGATGGGTCCGCGCGGGTGATGCGGCCGAAGCACCTGGTGTTCGCCACCGGGGTGAGTGCGATCCCGAAGCGGCCGGAGATGCCGGGGTTGGCGGATTTCGGCGGGACGGTGCTGCATTCGGGAGAATATTCCGAGGGGGCGGCGTGGCAGGGGCGGCGGGCCCTGGTGCTGGGGACCGGCAATAGCGGGCATGATGTGGCGCAGGATTTGTACTGTGCGGGCGCGGACGTGACGATGATCCAGCGCAGCCCGACCTATGTGGTGAGTTTGCGCGAGGCGCAGTCGGTCTACGCGATCTATACCGAGGGGTTGCCGATCGCGGACTGTGATCTGTTGGCCACCGCGATGCCGTATCCGGTGTTGCGGGAGGCGTATCAGTTGTCCACCGCGGCTTCCCGGGTGGCGGATGGGGCGCTGCTGGAGGGGCTTGCGGCGCGGGGGTTCCGGCTGGATTTCGGCGAGGACGCGACGGGGTTCCAGATGAAATATCTGCGCCACGGCGGCGGGTATTACTTCAACGTGGGCTGTTCGGATCTGATTGTGGATGGCGCGATCGGGCTGTTGCAGTACGACGATATCGAGCGGGTGGTGCCCGAGGGGGTGCGGCTGCGCGATGGGCGGGTGGTGGAGGCGGAGTTGCTGGTGACGGCGACCGGGTATCTCAACCAGCAGGACACGGCGCGGGCTTTTCTCGGCGACGATGTGGCGGACAGGATCGGCCCAGTATGGGGTTTCGATGACGGCGGCGAACTGCGCAACATGTGGCGCCCGACGGCCCAGGAAGGCCTGTTGTTCACCGCCGGCAGCCTCGCCCAGTGCAGGATTTTCAGCCGGTTCCTGGCACTCCAGATCAAAGCCAGACTCAACGGATAGAAGTTTTTTGTTTCTTTTTTTCAAAAAAGAAAGCGCTTTCTTTTCTGAAGAAAAGAAACAAAAGACTTTTGTCCGTTTTAGGGCTTTACGAATTTCAGGAAGAACTCGTCCTTGGGCTGCGGCGGGTCGGGCGTGTTCTTGTCGCGCGGGTCATTGGGATTGCGCAGGAAGTTGCCGACTTCGACGAGTTTGAAGCCGGCGGCTTCGACTTCCTGGCGCATGAAGGCTTCCTCGATGCGGTGCAGGGTGCCGGCTTCGGAGATGCCGGTGCCGGGGGCGGCCGGAGTGATCGCCGATGACGTAGAGGCCGCCGTGCTTGAGGGCGCGGAAGGTGGCCTGGTTCATCGCGTTGCGATCGACGCCCATGTGCCCGAGGTCATGATAGTTGAACATCAGGGTGACGAGATCGAGCTTCGCGTCGGCGAGTTCGGGGGGCATCGGGTCGGCGAAGGGGCGCGGTACGGCGACGATGGGGGCGGCCTGGACGCCGGCGGCGTGCATGCGGGCCTCGCGGTCGGCCAGCATGATGGGGGAGGTGCGGGGCGGGCCGGCGGGGGCCGCGGCGGCGGCCGGGGCAGGGGGGAGGTTGGGGTTCGAGTTGCCCTCGGGCGCGGCGGGGGCGGGGATGGGGCGGCTCGGGTCACGCGGCTGGCTTTGGCCATAGACGTGGCCGGTGGGGCCGATGGCGCGGGCGAGGAGTTCGGTGGTGTAGCCGCCGGCGGCGCTGAGATCCATCGCGGTGATGCCGGGGTGGATGGCGATGAAGGCGAGGATGCGTTCGGGCTTGCGGCGCAGATCGTTGGTGCGGTCGGCCGGCGTGCGATCGGGGGCCGCGATGATCTGGCTGATCTGGGCTTCGGTGATGGGTTGGGCGTGGGCCGTGGTGGCGCCGAGAAGGAGGCCGACGGCGGCGAGGAGGGAGGTTCGGCGGTGCATCGGAGTTCCCTTGCGGTGGGCGGTTTGCCGTTGCTCCATCCTCACCCCGGCCTTCTCCCGCAAACGCGGGAGAGGGGGCGGGCTAGGATTTCGCCATGACCAGGCCCTTGTATCCCTCGGTTGCGACTTCGGTGCAAATGTCACGGTAGTGGGCCATGCCGCCGGCATAGGGCATGAAGCGGCGGGGTTTGCCGGGGACGTTGGCGCCGAGGTACCAGGAGTGCCCGGCTTGGGGGAGCAGGGTGGCATTGGCGGCTGCGTCCACCTGGTTGGACCAGGCGGTGGCGGCTTCGGGTGTGGCCTCGATGGTGGCGATGTGGTTCGCGCGCAGATGGGCGATGCAGTCGGTGATCCACTCGACGTGCTGTTCGATGGCGACGGGCATGTTGGCGAGGACGGAGGGGCTGCCGGGGCCGGTGATGGTGAACAGGTTGGGGAAGCCGGGGATGCCGAGGCCGAGATAGGTTTCGGGGCCGGCGCGCCAGGCATCGCGGAGGGCGAGGCCGTTGCGGCCGGTGAGGCCGAGGGCGAAGAGGGGGCCGGTCATGGCATCGAAGCCGGTGGCGAAGACGATGATGTCGAGCGGGTAGTCGGCTTCGGCGGTGCGGATGCCGGTGGCGGTGATGCGTTCGATGGGGGTGCGGCGGAGATCGACGAGGCTGACGTTGGGGCGGTTGAAGGTGTCGAAGTAGTTGTCGTCGATGGGGGGGCGCTTGGCCGCGTAGGGGTGGTCGATGTCGGCGAGGATGGCGGCGGTGGCGGGGTTGCGGACGATGCTGCGGATTTTCGCCTTGAGGAAATCGGCCGCGGTGTCGTTGGCTGCCTTGTTGGTCAGCAGGTCCTTGAAGGTGGCGCGGAATTGCAGGCCGCCCTTGGCCCAGGCGGCTTCGTAGAGGGCATCGCGTTCCGCGGGGGAGACGTCGGCCACGTTGCGTTCGGCGATGCGGAAGGGGTGGCCGTTGGTGGTGGATTTCATCACCGCGCGGATTTCGTCCTGGTGGGAATGGACCCAGGCGCGGAACTCGGGGGTGAGGGGGGCATTGTGGGCGGGGACGGAGTAGTTGGCGGTGCGCTGGAAGACGGTGAGGTGGGCGGCTTGGGCCGCGATGACCGGGGCGGCCTGGATGCCGGTGGAGCCGGTGCCGATCTGGCCGACGCGCTTGCCGGTGAAATCGACGCCGCCGTGGGGCCATTGGCCGGTGTGGTACCATTGGCCCTGGAAGTCGGGCAGGCCCGGGATGTTGGGGACGTTGGCCGAGGAGAGGCAGCCGACGGCGGTGATGAGGTAGGTGGCGGTGAGGGTTTCGCCTGATGTGGTGGTGACGTGCCAGAGGTTGGTTGCTTCGTCGTAGCGGGCCGCGGAGACACGGGTGTTGAAGCGGATGTCGGGGCGGAGGTTGAAGCGGTCCGCGACGTGGTTCAGGTAGCGCAGGATTTCGGGTTGCTGGGGGTAGCGTTCGGACCAGTCCCATTCGTCGAGCAGTTCGGGGGAGAAGCCGTAGCAGTAGGAGTGGCTTTCGGAATCGCAGCGCGCGCCGGGGTAGCGGTTCCAGTACCAGGTGCCGCCGACGCCGTCGGCGGCCTCCAGGACGGTGGTGGCCAGGCCGAGGCGGTCGCGCAGGCAGTGGAGTTGGTACATGCGGCGAAACCGGCGCCTACGATGATCGCGTCGAGCGCCGGCATGGGTTAGCGGCCGATCTGGGGCATGGTGAATTCGGCGCCGGCACGGATGGAGTTGGGCCAGCGCTGGGTGATGGCCTTGTAGCGGGTGTAGAAGCGGAGGCCTTCGGTGCCGTGGATGTGGTGGTCGCCGAAGAGGGAGCCTTTCCAGCCGCCGAAGCTGTGGAAGGCGGCGGGGACGGGGATGGGGACGTTGACGCCGACCATGCCGATTTTCACCGAGGAGGCGAAACCGCGGGCTGCGCCGCCGTCGGCGGTGAAGATGGCGGTGCCGTTGCCGAACTTGCCCGCGTTGATGAGGTCGATGGCTTCGCCGAGGCTTTTTTTGCGGACGACGGAGAGGACGGGGCCGAAGATTTCGTCCTGGTAGATGGTCATGTCGGGGGTGACGTTGTCGAAGAGGGAGCCGCCGACGAAGTAGCCGCCTTCGTAGCCTTGCAGGCTGAGGCCGCGGCCGTCGACGACGAGTTTGGCGCCTTCGCGGACGCCGGCATCGACGTAGCCGGAGACTTTGGCCTTGTGCTCGGCGGTGACGAGGGGGCCCATTTCGGAGTCAGGATCGTTGCCCGGGCCGACCTTGAGGGCGCGGACGCGGGGGGCGAGTTTTTCGATCAGGCGATCGCCCGCGTCACCCACGGCGACGGCCACCGAAACGGCCATGCAGCGTTCGCCGGCGGAGCCGTAGGCGGCGCCCATGAGGGCATCGACGGTCTGGTCGAGATCGGCATCGGGCATGACGACGAGGTGGTTTTTGGCGCCGCCGAGGGCCTGGACGCGTTTTCCGACATGGGTGCCGCCGCGATAGACGGTTTCGGCGATGGGGGTGGAGCCGACGAAGCTGATGGCGTGGATGTCGGGGTGGGCGATGATGGTTTCGACGGCTTCGCGGCCGCCCTGGATGACCTGGAAGACGCCGGCGGGGAGGCCGGATTCGGCGAGGAGTTCGGCGAGGATGAGGCTGGCCGAGGGGTCCTTTTCCGAGGGCTTGAGGATGAAGCAGTTGCCGGTGGCGAGCGCCATGGGGATCATCCACAGCGGGACCATGGCGGGGAAATTGAACGGGGTGATGCCGGCCACGACGCCGAGGGGTTGGCGCATGGACCAGGAGTCGATCCCGGTGGCGACGGCTTCGGAGAATTCTCCCTTCATCAGATGGGGGATGCCGCAGGCGAATTCGACGACTTCGGTGCCGCGCTGCACTTCGCCCTCGGCATCGGCGAGGGTTTTGCCGTGTTCGGCGGTGATGGCGGCGGCGATGCGCTTGGTGTTGCGTTCGAGGGCTTCCTTGAACTTGAACATCACGCGGGCACGGCGGAGCGGGGGGGTGGCGGCCCAGGCGGGCCAGGCGGCGGTGGCGATGGCGACGGCGGCATCGACTTCGGCGGGGCTGGCGAGGGCGACGTGGCCGGAGATTTCGCCGGTGGCGGGGTTGAAGACCGGCTGTGTCTTGCCGGTTCCGGGGACGTGCTTGCCGCCGATGTGGTGCCCGATGGTGTTCATGGTGCCGGTCCTGTGCGCGAGTTGTCGTGGCGCAGGATTAGAGCGGACCGGGGCGGAGTGGAAGGGTGGGGGGTGGCTTTGGGGCTATTTGTTAAATATACGGAACAAATAGGATGTGTTCAGATGATGCGGGGGAAGGGGGAGAAAAGGCGGCGGACGGGGCGGGGCGGGGATGGGGTTGGCGGGAGTTGGGGCGGGGCGGGGGGGTGCGGCGCGGGTTGGGGCGCCGGGCGTGCGGGGTCGGTGGGAAAGGTGAGGCCAAGCATGGTGGCGAGGGGGCGCAGGAGGCGGGTGGCGTGGGGGCAGGCCGCGAGGAATTCGGCCGCATCCGGGGTGGCGAGGAGGTGTTGGAGTTGGCTGGCGATGGCGGCGGCTTCGCGGCATTCGGCGATGAGCCAGGCGGGGCGGGTGGGGAGATTGGGGTGCGGGGCGCGGGTGCGCGGGGCGGCGGGGCGGGGGGCGCGGATGGTGCCGGCGCGCCAGCGGGCGTAGAGGCGCTCGAAGCGGAGGGCCATGCGGGAAAGGCGGGTCCAGACGAGGACGAGCAAAGCGGTGCGGGCGCGGTTCCGCGCGGCGGCGGGGGCGATGGCGGCGCGCAGGGTGGCGAGGATGAGGGTGAAGAGGGCGGGGAGGGTGGACATTTGTGTTAGTTATAAAAAATAACTGATGGGCGCGTCAAGGGAGATGGGTCAGGCGGCACTGTCGGGGTGGGATGTCATGGTGCGTAGGGCGGGAGGAGTTGGGTGACGAGGGTTTCGATGCGGGCGGCGATGCCGTCGGCGATGAGGGCTTCGCGGATGGTGCGGCGGTTGATGGTGAAGTAGGCGGCGGGATCGAGCGGGACGCTGGCGGCGATTTTCTCGGCGTGGGCGGCGGCGGCGGCAAGGGCGAGATGAAGGGGGTCCTGGGAGGTGAATTCGGGGATTTTCAGCTCGAAGGGCAAGAGGTCGAAGTCGCGGGCGCCGCCCTGGCCCTTGGACTGCATCGCGGCGATGCGGCGACGGACTTCCTCGGCGTTGAGGATGGCGACGAGGTAGTTGGCCTCATCGCGGCTGCGCGCAGATGCCCAGTACGCCTTATGCTCGACGATCTCGCCGGCGCCAAGGACGGCGGCGCAAAGCAATGTGCCGGATTGGGGGTACACAACACGTAGCTCCGACACCGGGAACTGGCCGGTCAACCCGCGCATGAAATCGAGGCGTTGGCGCAGTGATATACGAAGCGATCGGTCAAGTTTGCGTGCGGCGTGCTCTCCCCATTTTGTCTCGATATCTCGCAACCAACGGGCGAGGTGGCGATGACCTTTGGCGGTAGCGGTCGTACTGTCGAGCAGGATTTTGCCGTCAAACGGGATGACAGCCAACGGGGTGGCAATGACTCGGTAGGGGGCGATGGACTCGCCAAGAAGAACGTGACGAAGAAATTGTTTCTCTATCGGACCGAGGGGGGGGGTAACAGTATTCCATGGCGCCTTGTCCTGGCCGCCGATGCGGCCGGTGACCATCGGGGCGGCGGCGCTGGCGCCAAGGCGGCCGGTCTCCAGGCGCTCCACGAGGAAAAAACGCCGGGGAACAATGGTCGCACCCTGCGAAAAGCGGGACCGGTAAGGCGACGCCCCGGCAAGAGTTGGAATCGGCGGCCAGGGTGAAGCGGCGACCGTCAAATACGGATTGGCTTCGTCTTCGGTCGCGTCGCGCCGGGGCAAATGGCCTGAAAAGCGGGTTACGGTCGCGGGCAGATGGGTCGGCGCCTGCCGGCGGCCGATGATGACGCAGGCGGGGACGGGGAAGAGGGGCTGGACGGTTTCGTCGAAGCTCCAGGCGGCGGTGATGCGGACGGCGGAGCCGTTGTAGTCACCGCGACGGAGGCCCTCGAAGGCCGGGCGGTTGAGGGCGGCGTAGGGCAGGACAAAGGCGATGGTGCCGCCGGGCTTGAGGTAGCGTTCGGTGGCGCGGGAGAAGAAGAGGGCGGACAGGTCCTGCTGGGTGGCGAGTTTGCCGCCGATCCAGAGGTTGTCGCGAATGCAGGCTTCCTTGAGGCGGGTTTTGAGTTCGGCGCTGAGGTGGCGGTAGGCGACCCAGGGCGGATTGCCGATGACGACATCGGCGCGCTGATCGGCGCGGGAGAGCCACAAGGGGCGGACGAGGTTGCGCAGGACGAAGGGCCAGATGCCGTCACGCCCGGCACGGTAGAGGGCTTGCAGGTGGGCAAAGGTGGCGCCGAGGGCTTCGGCGTCGGTGACGGTGACACCGGCGATGCGTTGGAGGTTGCGGCTGACCTGGGCGGGGGTGGCGTCGTCGGCGAGGCCTTCGGTGAGGGTGCGCAGGCCGGGTTCGAAACGGTCCTGGTCTTCGGCGAAGCCGGCGGGGATACGCAAGGGGCGGTCATTGGGGACGCGCTGGACGACCTCGCGGGAGTCGCCGATGTGGTCGATGTTCCATTGCAGGGCGTCGCCGAGGAAGACGGGGACGTGGAGTTCGGCGGGGCGGTGGAGGATGGCGTCACGCAGCGCGAGGAGCCAGGTGGCGCGGGCGATAATGATGGCGACGGGGTGGATATCGAGGCCGCGCACGTTGCGGGCGCAGGCCTCGACGGCTTGCTGGTGGCTCAGGCCGGCCTCGGCGGCGGCGGCGAGGATGCGGCGGATGGCGTGGAAGAGGAAGGTGCCGGAGCCGCAGGACGGATCAAGCACGCGCTGGGTGAGGGGGTGTTCGATGGCGGCGCGGGCAAGTTTCGCGGCGAGCCAATCGGGCGTGTAGTATTCGCCGAGGTCGTGGCGCTGGGTGGGGTCGATGAGGCTTTCGTAGAGGGCCTTGAGAACGTCCACCTTGGCGTCACGCAAGCGGAAGCGGGCGGTTTGGCGGGCGATGCGGCGGACGAGGTCGGCACCGTCAGGGTGTTCGAGAATCCAGTCGAAGAAGTCGCTTTCGACGGCGCCGTGGATGCCGATATCGGTGAGGGCGCGGCCGGAGAGGATGGCGGGGGCAGCGAGGTTGCCGATGTCGAGATCGAGGACGCAGGCGGCGATGGTTTTGGCGACGATGGTGAGATAGGTGTGTTGCAGGAAGAGGCGGTCATCGCCGACTTCGGTGCCGTAGACCTCGCGCAGCAGGCCGTCCCAGAGTTGGCGCTTGAGGGCGACTTCGGGGTGGCTGGCGAGGGCGGGCCAGATGCGTTCGAGCAGGTTGCGGGCGCGGCCGTAGGTGAGGCTTTCGCGGCCGAGTTCACGCTGGATAACGTGGGGTTCGGGGGCGAGGTCGTCACGGTCGGAGAGGGCGGGTTCGAGCCAGGCGAGGAGTTCGTCGGGACGATCGGGGCGGGTGGTGTAGGTGGCGACTTCGACGAGGGCGCCGTCGCGCAGTTCGAAGGCGCGGAAGGTGGCGCCGTCGGTTGCGATGCCGAGGAAGCGGCGGGCGGTTTTGCGTTCGCGATCACCGAGGTAGTCGGGCAGTTTGGCCAGGACATCCGGGAGTTCCTGGCGGAGGTCTTTCTTGAATTCGAAGACGGTGGCGCCGAAGAGGGTATCGATGCGGCCGCGGACTTCGGGGAGGCGGACTTCCTGGTCGAGCGCGTGATAGGCGACGGCGAAGGCGTTGTGGAGGATTTCGGCGATTTGGGTGCGGACGTTCTCGTGGCCCGGGCGGGTGGCCAGGGTGGCGACGATCTGCGGAAGTTGGGTGCGGCGCCATTCCGTATTCATTGGGCAAGGATGCGGGCGGGCGGGGTTTCGCGCAAGGGTGGCGGGAAGGGGGCGGAATTGGGTAGCCTGTGGCCATGTCCATGACCCGACTCGGGCGTCAGCCTGACCTTTTCGCCGTTCAGACCGACCTGTTCGATGCTCCTGGCCGGGTTCCGGCTTGGGTGAAGCATCCGGAGGTGGTTGAGAAGGTGCGGGAGGAGTTGTCGGCCACGATGGCGAAGTTGCGGAACGCCGTGGATTTTCCGTTTGTCAATGCGACGGCGGCGATGTCGGCGGAAATCCGGTTCAACGATTTGGTGGAAATCTGGCTGCCGCCTGAGGAGGGCCATCCGCTGCAATTGGAATTTGCGGCGGAGATGGCGCGCTTGGGCGAAGCGGCGGACTATCCCATCTACGATTGGATCGGTCGCAATCGGCCGCCGCCCACGCATTCCTGAACGGATGGGGGTCTGGGGCCTCAGGCCCCAGCGGGTTTGGGCGGAGCCCGCTGGCTTATTCGGGCTGTGGAAATTGGTGGGCTTCGAGGGGGCAGTGGCAGGTTCCGGAGGGGACGCGCTGGATTGCCACGCTTTGCTCGCGATGATGATGCGCGGGTTGGTTTGGCCTGTATTCGGCATCCCTGCGGGTTGCGGCGTGACGCGGGGGGTGATGGTATGGTGCTTTCACGAGGAGATTTCGCGTGTCTCAGCATCCCATGCATGGCCCCAACAAGTTCAAACTCGGCGTGTTCAGCGCCAATGCCGATGGTGGGTTGACGCTCACGCGGGTGGCGGAGCGGTGGCCGGCTTCGTGGGCGGGGATTGTGAAGGCGGCGCGGATGGCGGATGCGGCGGGGTTCGAGTTCTTTTTGCCGATTGCGCGGTGGAAGGGGTTTGGCGGGGAGATGAACTCGCGCGAGCATAGTTTCGAGACGTTCACGTTTGCGGCGGCGTTGTCGGGGGTGACGGAGCGGATTGCGCTGTTTTCGACGGTGCATGTGCCGATGGTGCATCCGGTCTATGCGGCCAAGGCGCTGGCGACGGTGGATCATGCGTCGGGCGGGCGGGCCGGGTTGAATATCGTTTGCGGGTGGAATCCGGAGGAGTTCGATGCGTTCGGGTTGAAGCTGATCGATGATCGGTATGAGCAGGGGCTGGAGTGGTTCGAGATTTTGAGCCGGATTGCGGCGGATACCGGGCCGTTCGATTTCAACGGGAAGTATTATCAGTTGAAGGCGGTGTCGGGGCGGCCGGCGCCGATCCAGCGGCCGCGGCCGGTGACGTTGAATGCGGCGTTTTCGCCGCCGGGGCGGGATTTCGCGGCGCGGGCGGCGGATTTTCTGTTCACCACGTTCACCGATATCGACAAGGGGCGGGAGCAGATCGCGGATATTTCGAAGCGGTCGGCCGCGGTTGGGCGGGATGTCGGGGTTTATACGACGTGCCATGTGGTGTGCCGGCCGACGCAGGCGGAGGCCGAGGCGTATTACGAGCATTATGCGGTGACGATGCAGGATAGTGCGAGCGTGGATCACTATATGGGGGCGAAGGAGAAGAATTCGGGCTCGCATGATGCGGAGGCGTATCGGCTGCATCGCAAGCGGTTCGCGGGCGGGGCGGGGACGTATCCGCTGGTGGGGACGCCGGCGCATATCGCGGAGGAGATGGTGCGGATGCACCAGGCGGGGTTTGCGGGGACGACGGTGAGTTTCGTGAACTATACCGATGAGTTGCCGTATTTCATCGAGACGGTGCTGCCGCTGTTGCGGGATGCCGGGTTGCGGGAGGCTTGATCGTGGCGTTTCCAGGGAATGACGGGCTGACGGTTTGTTTCGCGCATGTGGCGTATCAGTTGCAGGAGCGGTTTGCGCTGCGGGGGACGGGGATACGGTCCATCCAGGTGCGCAATCGGGCGGATCTGGAGGCCGGGATTGGGGCCGCGGATGTGCTGGTGGTGTCCGGGTTGTGGCGGGATGAGGTGTTAGGGGTGGCGCCGCGGTTGAAGTTCATCCAGTCGATCGGGGCGGGGACGGATCAGTTCTCCCGCGCGGCGCTGGCGGGGCGGGGGATACGGCTGGCGAGTGCTTCGGGGGTGAATGCGCGGGCGGTTTCGGAGCATGCGATGGCGCTGGTGCTGGCGTTGGCGCGGCGGTTGGGGGAGGCGCGGGATAATCAAAGCCGGAAGCATTGGCGGGGGATGATCGGGGATTTGACCCAGCGGGAGGATGAGCTGGGGGGGAAGACGATGATCGTGGTGGGGATCGGGCGGATTGGCGGGCGGTTGGCGCGGTTGGCCAAGGCGTTCGACATGAAGGTGATCGCGTTCCGGCGGGATGCGGCGGCGGGGGCGAATGGGGCGGATGAAGTTTATGGGTTGGAGGCGTTGCCGGCGCATTTGCCGCGGGCGGATTTTGTGGTGCTGACGTGTCCGTTGACGGCGGAGACGGAGGGGTTGATCGGGGCGGCGGCGTTGGCGGCGATGAAGCCTTCGGCGTTCCTGGTGAATGTGGCGCGGGGGCGGTGCGTGGATGAGGCGGCGCTGGTGCGGGCGTTGGAGGAGAAGCGGATCGCGGGGGCGGGGATCGATGTGACGATCGAGGAGCCGTTGGCGGCGGGGTCGGCGCTGTGGGGGTTGGAGAATGCCATCATCACGCCGCATACGGCCGGGGAGACGCGGCGGTATGAGGATAACGTGTTGGATATCCTGATGGAAAATCTGGGGCGGTTGCAGGCGGGACGGGCGGAGTTGTTCAACCAGGTGGTGTGATGCCCGTCATCCGAAAGGACGGCCGGGGAGCAAGCGCTTCTTTTTGAAAAAAGGAAGCAAAAACTTTTTTATCCAATGGCTTCGCCC
>CAIMWH010000301.1 GCA_903845065.1 uncultured Rhodospirillales bacterium
CCCCGCTGCGCGACCGCTTCGGCATCCCGCTGCGGCTGATTTTCTACACGCCGGAGGAACTGCAACTCATCGTCGCCCGTGGCGCGCAGAAACTTGGCTTCAACCTCACCACCGAGGGCGCCACCGAAATCGCCCGGCGCAGCCGTGGCACCCCGCGCATCGCCGGCCGCCTGCTGCGCCGGGTGCGGGACTTCGCCCATGTCCAGGGCGCCGACCCGGTGGATCGCGATATCGCCGATGCCGCCCTCACCCGCCTCGAAGTCGATCGCATCGGCCTCGATGCCATGGACCATCGCTACCTCCGCCGCATGGCCGATCATCACGGCGGCGGCCCGGTTGGCGTCGAAACCCTCGCCGCCGCCTTGGCCGAAGCGCGCGACACGCTGGAGGATGTCATCGAGCCCTACCTCATCCAGGAGGGCCTGATCCTGCGCACCAACCGCGGCCGCATGCTCGGCGAACGCGGCTGGCGCCACCTCGGGCTCGCCCCGCCGCCAGGCTCCCAGCCGCAGCTTGACCTGCTGCAGGACGAGACGTGAGACGACGTGGATGAAATTTCATACCGGCATCCATCACCACCCCATTCGCATCTATTACGAGGACACCGACGCCGGCGGGGTGGTCTATCACGCCAACTACCTGCGCTTCGCCGAGCGTGCCCGCACCGAGGCGCTGCGCGATCTCGGCGTTGCACACGCGGAAATGGTATCGCAGCATGGAGTTATGTTCATGGTGCGGCGCATCAAACTGGACTATCTCGAACCGGCGCGACTCGACGATTCGCTCATCGTGACCACCCGACCGCTGGCCATCGGCGCCGCTTCCGCCGAATTGCGCCAGCAATTCGTCCGGGCGGAAGCGCCGGGGAGAGTGCTCGCGTCGGTCGATATCCAGCTTGCCTGCGTGCGGATCGCCGACCAGCGCGCCGCGCGAATGCCTCCCCGCTGGCGCGACGCTCTGCGTCGGCTGGTGGACGAACACGAATCTGCCCCCTCAGGGGCGCAATAACGCCACGGTCCGGCACCATGCTCGGGCTTCGGTGAGGGGATAGATGCAGTGGACCGTGCTGTCGATGCGGTAAATCTCGGCGCTGCCGCCGGTGATCTCTCGTTGTGGGGCCTGTTCGTGCAGGCCGACATCGTCGTCAAGATCGTCATGCTGATGCTCATGCTGGCCAGCGTGTGGGTGTGGGCGATCGTGTTCGAGAAAACCACCACCCTGCGCAAGGCCAACCGGGCGGCGGATGCCTTCGAGGACCGCTTCTGGTCCGGCGGCAGTCTGGACGAGCTTTATACCGATGAGGGCGAGAACCCGACCCATCCCATCGCCGCCGTGTTCGGCGCCGCCATGGCCGAATGGCGCCGCAGCGCCCGCCCGGCCTTGTCGGACGGCAGCCGCGGCCGGGTGCATGAGCGGGTGGAACGCGCGATGACGGTCTCCATCCAGCGCGAGATGGAACGCATCGAGGCCTGGATGATCTTCCTCGCCTCGGTGGGCTCCACCGCCCCGTTCATCGGGCTGTTCGGCACGGTGTGGGGTATCATGCACTCCTTCTCGGCCATCGCCTCGATGCACAACACCAACCTCGCCGTGGTGGCGCCGGGCATCGCGGAGGCGCTGTTCGCCACCGCCATCGGCCTGGTCGCCGCCATCCCGGCCGTGCTGGCCTACAACAAGATCAGTTCCGACCTCGCCCGCTTCGCCGCCCGCCTGGAGGGGTTCGCCACCGAGTTTGGCGCCATCCTCTCCCGCCAGTCCGACGAGGCCTGAGCCATGGCCGGCGGTCTGGTAGGTGGCGGGAAGGGCAGGGGGCGCTACCGCCCGCTCGCCGAAATCAACGTCACCCCGATGGTGGACGTCATGCTGGTGCTGCTGATCATCTTCATGGTCACGGCGCCGCTGATGAGCAGCGCGGTGAACATCGACCTGCCGAAGGTGGCCGCCCAGCCGATCAACCAGGACAGCGAGCCGCTCAAGGTGCAGGTCAACGCCGAGGGCCGCGTGTTCCTGCAGGACGAGCCGATCGAACTGCCCGAACTCATCGCCAAGCTGCAGGCGATCGCGAAGGACCAGAAGGACCGCCGCATCTTCATCCGGGGCGACAAGGGCAATTCCTACGCCCGCATGCTCGAAGTGATGGCCACCGTGATCCAGGGCGGCTTCACCAAGGTTGCGCTGATGACCGATCCGTCGGGCAGTGCACCCAGTGTTGCGCCGAGCGTGGTACCCGCTCAGGGCACCGCCGCGCCCGCCTCGAAGCCCTGAGGCAGCCGGCCTGCGGCCATGGACCCCCAGCTCAAGCGCGGCGCTATCGTCTCGGCCGTGGCCCATGTGGTCATCGCCGCCATCCTGCTGATCGGCGTCTCGATCACGCTGCCGCAGGACGACGAGAAGCCCATGGAGGTCGAACTCGCCGCCGAAACCGGCCAGCAGCCGGACGCGCCGATGAAGTCGGACCAGCCCGGCCCGATCCCCGCCCCCGCCGTGACGCCCACTCCCGTGCAGGCCCCGGCGGCC
>CAIMWH010000302.1 GCA_903845065.1 uncultured Rhodospirillales bacterium
CATTGGCGAGGCGGAAGAGGTTCTGGTTGGGGATCACGATCAGGGTATCGACGTGGGGGATCAACTCGGCGATGCCCTGTTCGGCGGCCTTGGCGCGGCGGTTGCCCTCGAAGGTGAAGGGCTTGGTGACCACGCCGACGGTCAGGATGTTCCGCTCACGGGCGCATTTGGCGATGATGGGCCCCGCGCCGGTGCCGGTGCCGCCACCCATGCCGGCGGTGATGAACACCATGTGGGCGCCTTCGAGGGCGCGGTAGATCTCGTCTGACGCCTCCTCGGCGGCAGCCTGGCCGATCTCGGGCTTGGCGCCGGCGCCGAGGCCCTGGGTGATGTGCGGCCCAAGCTGGATGCGGCGTTCGGCGGGCGAGGACACCAGGGACTGGGCATCGGTGTTGGCGACAATGAACTCCACGCCCTGGAGGTTCATCGCGATCATGTTGTTGACCGCGTTGGTTCCGCCACCGCCCACGCCGATCACGCTGATGCGCGGCGTGAAGTCCGTGTGCAGGTGTGGCGTAACGGTAAGGTTCAGGGTCATGGCTGGTTCATCTCCCCAGAGGATTGGGTGTTGTATCGCGTGATTCCGATTCGCAACGCCCTCACAGGCGTTGCCGGAGGAAATCGAAGGTCCGGCGGAGCAGGCCGCGCGGCTTTTCGGAGTCGGGGTCGAGGTCATGGAAGGCGCGTCCTTCACCGGCGGCCCATGCGAGCAGGCCGACGGCGGTGGCGAAGGCGGGGCCGCTGGCGCTGTCGGCCAGGCCGCGGATGGGGGCGGGGCGGCCGATGCGCACATTGCCGCCGAACATGCGCGTGGCGGTTTCGCGCGCACCAGGCAACTGGCTGGCGCCGCCGGTGAGGATCACCCGTTGCAGCGCGGCGCGCCCGAAGCCCGAGGCATCCAGGCGTTCCTTCACCAGTTCGAAGGTCTCCTCGATGCGCGGCTGGATGATGTTGACCAGCATGGCGCGCGGCACCTTGGTGATGTGGTGCTCCTCCTCGCCGATCGGCGGCACCGGCAGCAACTGGCGCTCATCGTCGGGGCTGGGCTGGGCCGAGCCGTAGAGGGTCTTGAGGCGTTCGGCATGCGGCGTGGGGGTGGAGAGCACGCGGGCGATATCATTGGTGACATGCGCGCCACCGACCGGGATCTGCGAGGTGTGCAGCAGATGTCCCTCGGCGAACACCGCCATGCCCGTAGTGCCGCCGCCCATGTCCAGAACGGTGGAGCCGAGCAGGCGCTCCTCGGCGGCGAGGGTGGCGATGCCGGAGGCCATGGGGGCCGACACCAGGTCGGCGATTTCGAGGTCGCAGCGGGCGAGGCAGGCATCGAGCGAGCGCAGCGAGGTGGTCACCGCGTCGATCACATGCAGCCGCGCGCTGAGGTTTTCGCAGAACAGGCCGCGCGGATCGGTGATCCCCTCCGCCTCGTCGACGCTGAAGCCGAGCGAGAGGTTGTGCACGATGTGGCGATTGTCGGCCGCCGCGCGGCTGCGCGACATGGCGAAGATGCGCTTGAGGTCGGCATCGGTGACGGCGCGGTTGCCGATCGGCAGTTCAATGTTCTGCAGCTTGCTCTCGGGCTGCCCGGCGGTGAGGTTGACGATCACCTTGCGCAGGCTGGTGCCGGCTTCCTCCTCGGCCTGCCCAACGGCGGCGCGGATGGCGCGCTCGGCCTCCTCGATATCCACGATGGCGCCGGCCCGCACGCCGCGGCCCTTCTGCCAGCCAAAGCCCAGCACCCGCACCGAGCCATCCGACTCGACGCGGGCGATGACGCACACGATTTTCGAGGTGCCGATATCCAGCACCCCGAAGGCGCCGGAATAGCGCGGCTTGAGGCGCGGCTTTTCCGGCGGTTCCTCCGGCGGTCCGGGAAGCTGCGGCATGGAGCGCAGGCGCGACATCTCATTCATGTCGGTTTCCTTGGGGCCGGGGGATGGTCAGTGGACGCGGCGGGGCGGATCACCAGGCGGTCGGGCAGACGCAGGTCCACCGCCTGCAACGGGCGATCGAGCAAAGCGTGGCTGGCTTGCAAGGCGGCGAGGCGGGCGAGCGCCTGCGGTTCGGCGCCCTCGGGCAGCAGGATATCGGCGCCGTTGTTCATCCGCAGGTTCCAGCGCCGCTCGCCGACGCGCACCGCCGCCGTCATGCGGGAGAGGATGTCGGGCTGGGCGGACAGCATGTCCATCAGTGCCGCGGCTGCCTTGGGCGCGCCGGGGCCGACGATGAGCGGCACGTCCCGCGCGAAGGTGGCGACGTCCGAGTCGGTCACCATGTTGCCGTCGCGGTCCACCAGGGTGAACTTGCCGTCGAGCTGCCACACCGCGAAGGGGCGGCGCTCCTCGATCTGCACCACCACGATGCCGGGCAGGCGGCGCTCCACGGTGGCCGACTGCACCCAGGCGATCGATTCGAGGCGGGCGCGCGCCTCGGTGACGGAGAAGCCCAGGATGGGCTCCCCGGTACGCACGCCCAGCGCCGCGCTGAGCAGCATCTCCGGGGTCTTGCGGTTGCCGACGTAGCGGATTTCGGTGACGCGCAGGCCAAGCAGGCCGGTGGCATCGCCCAGCCGTTCGCGGAAGCTGGCGCCCTCGCCCAGGCCGTGCAGCACCAGCAGTACGGTGACGACGGCGCCGAGGAGCGCGAAGCCGGCGATGGCGCGGCGCAGAATCTGGCGCTGGCGCTTCCACATCAGCTTCCAGCGGCCCGGCCTGTCCGGCATCTGGGCCGGCATGGCTGGCCGGCCAGTGGCCGGCGCGGCGCCGGGCTGGCCGGAACGGGGGGCACGGGGTCGGGCTACGCGCGACATGCGGCGTTCTCCACCATCCAGGCGCACAACTGCGGGAACGAGTAGCCGACATGCGCCGCCTGCTCCGGCAGCAGCGAGGTGGGCGTCAGGCCGGGCTGGGTGTTGACCTCCAGCAGCACCAGGCGGCCAGGTTCGCCCTTGGTGTCGTCATAACGGAAGTCCGACCGCGAGGCGCCCCGGCAGCCCAGCGCGCGATGGGCGGCCAGCGCCACTTCGAGGGCGGAGGCATACACATCGGGATGGATCGCGGCGGGGATGGCGTGGCTGGAGCCGCCCTCGGCGTATTTCGACTCGTAGTCATAGAACGCATTGCCGGCGGCGATCTCGGTGACCGCCAGGGCCCGCTCCCCCATCACCGCCACGGTGAGTTCGCGGCCGGGGATGTATTCCTCCACCATCGCCGCCGTGCCGAAGCGCCAGCCGGCGGCCACCGCGGCGCGACGGTTGTCCCCGGTGCGCATGATCTCGACGCCCACCGAGGAGCCTTCGTTGACCGGCTTGATAACGTAGGGCAGCGGCATCGGGTCGGCATGTTCGAGCGCCGCGATGTCAACCATCCCGCCGCGCGCGATGGGCAGGCCGGCGGCGGCGAACACCGCCTTGGCCGCCGCCTTGTCCATCGCCAGCGCCGAGGCACGGACGCCCGAATGGGTGTAGGGGATACCAAGCCAATCCAGCACGCCCTGGATCGCCCCATCCTCGCCGAAGCGGCCGTGCAGCGCGTTGAACACCACGTCGGGCCGCGGATCGAGGGCGGCGATGAGGGCGCGCAGGTCGGAGCCCACTTCCACCGGGTTCACGTCATAGCCCGCCTCGCGCAGGGCCCTGATCACCTGGATGCCGGTCGACAGCGAGACTTCCCGTTCGGCGGACATGCCGCCGTAGAGCACGGCCACGCGGGTCATTGTGCGGTCTCCAGTGGTTTGCCGATGCGGCGGATTTCCCAGTGCAGGTCCACCCCGCTCATGGTGCGAACGCGGGCACGCACGTCTTCGCCGAGGCCTTCGATATCGGCCGCGGTGGCCTCGCCGGTGTTGAGCAGGAAATTGCAGTGCTTCTCCGACACCATGGCCCCGCCGCGCACCAGGCCGCGGCAGCCAGCGGCGTCGATGAGTTCCCACGCCTTCTGGTCCGGCGGATTGCGGAAGGTGGAGCCGCCGGTGCGGGCGCGCACCGGCTGGGTGGCCTCGCGCGAGGCGCGGATTTCGGCCATCCGTGTGGCGATCACGGCGGCATCGCCGGGCCGCGCGCGGAAACGGGCGCGCACCACGATGGCGCCCGCCGGCAAGGTGGAGTGGCGGTAGGCGAAGGCGAGCTTGGCGGCGGTGAGGCGCACGAGGTCTCCGGTGCGGGTCACCACCTCGGCCCACTCCAGCACGCCCGCCACATCGCCGCCGTAGGCCCCGGCGTTCATCACCACGGCGCCGCCGATGGAGCCCGGGATGCCGGAGAGGAATTCGAGGCCTGCCAGCCCGGCGGCGGCGGCGTGTTCGGCGACAGTGACATCGAGCGCCGCCGCCCCGGCGGTGACGCCCTCGGCATCCACTTCGATGGCATTGAAGCCACGCGCGAGACGAATGGTGACGCCGGGGATGCCGCCATCGCGGATGATGAGGTTGGAGGCGGCGCCGATCGCCACCACCGGCATTTCAAGCGGCAGGGCGGCGAGGAAGCCGCGCAGATCGTCCACATCAGCCGGGCGCACCAGGATTTCCGCTGGCCCGCCGACGCGGAACCACGTCGTCGAGCCCAGCGGCGCCTGATGCTGCACCCGCCCGCGCAGGGCGGGAAGCGCGAGGGGGGCTTCCGCGACCATCATCCGCGCCGGCCCGAGGCGGATTGCAGCGCCTGCAACTGGCTCGGCAACGCCGCCGCCCAGGCAGTGATGTTGCCGGCGCCGAGGCAGATCACGTAGTCGCCGGGCTGGGCGATGGCATGCACCATCTCGGCGAGATGCTCCGGCCCGGGCAGCGGCACCACGCTGCGATGGCCGCGCGCCCGCAGACCCTCAACCAGGGCGTCGCGATTGACCCCCCCGATCGGCTGCTCGCCGGCGGCATACACATCGGCCACGATCACCGTCCCGGCATCATTCATGCAGGCGCAGAATTCGGCGAACAGCGAGGCCAGGCGGGAGTAGCGGTGCGGCTGCACGATGGCGATCACGTCGCGCGCGCCAGCCTGCCGGGCGGCCTTCAGCACGGCGGCGATCTCCACCGGATGATGGCCGTAGTCGTCGATCACCGCGATGCCGCCGGCCTCGCCCACCCGGGTGAAGCGGCGCTTGACGCCCTTGAAGGCCGCTAGCGCGCTTTTCAGGGTGGCCTCGTCGATGCCCATTTCGATGCCGATGGCCAGCGCCGCCAGCGCGTTCTGCACGTTGTGGTTGCCCAGCATCGGCAGGCGGAACGGGCCCATGGTGCGGGGGCGATTGCTCACGCGGTCGGCGATCGTCACCTCGAAGCTGGCGCCGAGCTTGTCGGCATACATCCGCTCGGCCCGCACGTCCGCCTGCGGGCTGAACCCGTAGGTGATGATGCGGCGATCCGCGAGGTGCGGGATCATCTGCTGCACCGCGGGATGGTCGATGCACAGCACGGCGAAGCCGTAGAACGGGATGTTCTGCACGAACTGGTGGTAGCCGGCCGTCATCGCCTCCCCGGTGCCCCAGTGATCCAGGTGTTCGGGGTCCATGTTGGTGACCACGCAGATGGTGGCGGGCAGGCGCAGGAAGCTGCCGTCGCTCTCGTCGGCCTCCACCACCATCCAGTCGCCGGAGCCGAGGCGGGTGTTGCTGCCGTAGGCGTTGATGATGCCGCCGTTGATCACGGTGGGGTCGTAGTGGGCGGTTTCCAGGACGGCGGCGACCAGGCTGGTGGTGGTGGTCTTGCCGTGGGTGCCGCCCACCGCGATGGACCAGCGCAGCCGCATCAGCTCGGCCAGCATTTCCGCGCGGCGCACCACCGGGATGAAGCGGGCGCGGGCGGCGCGTACCTCGGGATTGTCGGATTTCACCGCAGTGGACACCACGACAACCTGCGCGGTACCGATGTTCTCGGCCGCATGGCCGACGGCCACCGGGATGCCGGCGGCGCGCAGGCGCTTCACGTTGGCGCTGTCCGCGATGTCGGAGCCCTGCACGGAGTAGCCGAGATTGTGCAGCACCTCGGCAATGCCGGACATGCCGATGCCGCCGATGCCGACGAAATGGATGGTCCCGATGGTGAGGGGCAGGTCTCTCATGGGGTGGTCTCCGGGGCGGCGAGGCGCTCGACCGCGTCGGCCAGGCGGGCGGCTGCGTCGGGCCGGCCGCAGGTGGCGGCAGCGGCGGCGGCGGCGGCGAGGGTGGATGGGGTGCCCAGGAGATCCGTGAGCAGGGTGGCGAGGGCGGCGGGCGTCAGGTCGGCCTGCCGCAATACCCAGGCGCCGCCGGCTTCGGCGAGGGCGCGGGCGTTGGCGGACTGGTGGTCATCGATGGCGTTGGGCAGCGGGATGAGGATGGACGGGCGGCCGGCGGTGGCGAGTTCGGCCACGCTGGAGGCGCCGGCGCGGGAAATCACCAGGTGGGCGGCGGCGAGGCGGGCCGCCACATCACCGAAAAAGGGTGCGGTTTCGGCGGAGATGCCGCTCGCGGCGTAGAGGGCGCGGACGCGCTCGATATCCTCGGCCCGGCACTGCTGCGTCACGTCCAGCCGGGCGCGCAGTTCAAGCGGCAGCGCGACGAGGGCAGGGGGGATGATGTCGCTGAAGGCGCGGGCGCCGAGGGAGCCACCAAGGATGAGCAGCGAGATACGGCCGGTGGGCGCCACATATCCTTGCCCGGCAAGCGCCATCACCGGCGGGCGCACCGGGTTGCCGGTGAACGCGGTGCGAATGCCGGCCGGCACGCGGGCGGTGGGCTCATGGCTGAGCGCGAGGAGGTCTGCCCGGGCGCCAAGCCAGCGGTTGGCGCGGCCGAGCACCGCGTTCTGCTCGTGCAGCGCCACCGCCGGACGACGGCGCAACAGGCGGGAGGCAATCACCGGCGCCACCGAGGGATAGCCGCCGAACCCCACCACCACCGCGGCGCCGAGGCGGGCGAGGATGGCACGGGCCTGGATGGTGCCACGCGCCAGGGCGAAAATTGCCTTGATCGCCCGCACCAAGCCACGTCCGGCGATGCCGGCACCGGCCAGCACGAAGCGTTCGCAGCCCTCGAAAGCGGGCGAAACCAGGCCGCCGGAGCGGGCATCGGTCATCAAGGCAATGCGGTGGCCACGGCGGCGCAGTTCGGCCGCCAGCGCCTCGGCCGGAAAGAAGTGCCCGCCGGTGCCGCCGGCCGCGATGACGATATTCATGTAGCCTCGCCACCCGGCGGACGGCGGCGGGTCAACGCCAGCAGCATGCCCATGCCCAGCGCCACCGCCATCGCCGACGAGCCGCCATAGGAGACGAACGGCAGCGTCATGCCCTTGGTGGGGATGAGATGCACGGTGGTGCCGAGGTTCACCAGCGCCTGGAAGCCAAAGCCGCCGGCGAGCCCCGCCGCCGCCAGCACCACGAACGGGTCCCCCTCGGCCTCCACCCGGCGCATGCCGCGGATCACGATGAAGGCGAAGGTGGCGAGAATGGCGAGGCACACGATCAGCCCGAATTCCTCGCCCGCCACGGCGAACACGAAATCGGCATGCACGTCGGGGATGCTGTCCTTCACCCGCCCCTCGCCGGGGCCACGCCCGAGCAATCCGCCATTGCCGAGCCCTTCGAGCGCCAGGCGCACCTGGTAGTTGCCGGGCAACGAGAGGTCGAGGAAATCATCCACCCGCTTCCGCGCGTGCGGGTAGAAAGTATAGACCGCGACCGCCGCACCGCAGATCCCGGTAAGCGCCCCGCCGACAACGTAGAGCGGCAGCCCGGAGATGAACAACTGGAGGAACAGCACGCCGGTCAGCACGGCGAGCATGCCGATATCGGGCTGCGACTTCAGCAGCACCGCGATCACCGCGAACACGATGAAGGCGATCAGCAGGCCGGGGAACCCCTTGGTCCGCTTGCCCTCGGCGATCAGCCACGCCGCCGCCACCGCGAAGCACGGCTTGAGGAATTCGCTCGGCTGGAGGGACATGCCGGGCAGCGCGATCCAGCGCCGTGCGCCCTTGATCTCGGCGCCGACCACCAGCGTGGCCGCCGTCATCAGGATGGCGACCAGGCACCCCATCACCGCCACCCGGCGCACCCCGCGCGGGCTCAGCAGCGACACCGCCACCACGATCACCCCGGCAACGGCGAGGAATACCACCTGCTTGAGGATGAAGATGTCACGCACCTGATGGATGCGCTCCGCCACGGCGGGGCTGGCCGACAGCATCATGATGTAGCCGACGAGGATCAGCGCGGTGATCGCCGCCAGCGTCCAGCGATCCACCGTCCACCACCAGCGGCCGATGATCGAGGTGTCGGCACGGGAAAGGGCGGACATCAGGTGTTTCCTCCGTCAGCGAGGGCACGCACGAGGTCGCGGAAGCGATCGCCACGCTGGTCGAAGCCGGTGAACTGATCCCAACTCGCGCAGGCCGGCGAGAGCAGCACCACCGGGGCGAGCCCGGCGCGGGCCTCGGCCCAGGCGGCCGCGGTGGCGGCT
This sequence comes from uncultured Rhodospirillales bacterium, assembly GCA_903845065.1. Taxonomy (GTDB): domain Bacteria; phylum Pseudomonadota; class Alphaproteobacteria; order Acetobacterales; family Acetobacteraceae; genus CAIYPH01. The sequence goes on from CAIMWH010000302.1 coordinate 8,430, forward strand.
TCCAGGGTATCGACGCTGCGATGGGTCACGCCATGGGCGGCCAGCGTCGTGGCGAGAATGGGCGCGTCCCGCCCGATCAGCAGCGCGAGGGCGACGCGGGGGAAGAACGGGGCGAGGGGCTCGATGCCGCCCTCCTTCGCCATGCCGCCGGCGATCCAGATCACCCGGTCGTAGCAGCCCAGCGCCCAGGCGGTGCTGTCGGCGTTGGTGGCCTTGCTGTCGTTGATGAAGCGGATGCCGGCGATCTCGCCCACCAACTCCTGGCGGTGTGGCAGGCCGGGATAGGAGGCGATGCCGGCGGCGATGGCGGCATCGGGCACGCCGAGCGCGCGGGCCATGGCGGCGGCGGCGGCGGCGTTCTGCATGTTGTGGGCGCCGGGCAACGCGCGGGCGGCGGCAAGGTCGGCGATACGGGCGCCGCCGCTTTGCAGCCAGGTTCCATCGGCGCGGAAATCGGCGGCGCCGGCGCCCGATACGGTGATCACCCGGGCGGGGCCAGCGCGCATTTCGGCCGCCATGGCGCGCGAAAGGTCGTCATCGATGCCGACGATGGCGGTGTCTGCGGTGGTCTGACGGTCGAACACATGCCGCTTGGCCAGGGCATACCCAGCCATGTCGCCGTGGCGGTCGATATGGTCGGCGCTGAGGTTGAGCATGCAGGCGGTATCGAAACGCAAGCGGTCGAGTCGCTCCAACATGTAGGAGGACATTTCCAGTACATAAACGCCACTGTCGGGCAGCAGCGGCAGCGCGAGGGACGCGGTGCCGAGGTTGCCGCCCGCCGCGACCGGCCAGCCGGCCGTGGCGATGATGTGGGCGAGCAGGGCCGTGGTGGTGGACTTGCCGTTGGTGCCGGTGATGCCGGCGAAGCGTGCCTTCGAGCCGGCGGCCCGCACCGCGCGATACAGCAGGTCGGCATCCGACAGGATCGGCACCCCGGCGGCAATGGCGGCCGCCGCGATGGGGTGCGCCTTGGGCAGGCGATGCGGAATGCCGGGGGACAGCACGAGGGCTTCGAGCCCCGCCATCACCGGCTCCGCCACCACCAGCCCCTCGGCGGCGGCGGCGTCCCGCGCGGCCACGCTGTCATCCCACACCGTCACCGCGGCGCCCATCGCCAGCAGCGCGCGCGCCGCCGGCAGCCCGTTGCGGCCGAGGCCGACCACGGCGAAGCGCAGGCCCGCGAACAGGGTGGGGGGGAAGCTCATCGGATTTTCAACGTCCCCAGCCCGACCAGGGCCAGGATCATCGCGATGATCCAGAAGCGGATCACGATGGTGGGCTCGGACCAGCCCTTCTTCTCGAAATGGTGATGCAGCGGCGCCATCAGGAACACCCGCCGCCCCGTCCGCTTGTACCAGAACACCTGGATGATGACCGACACCGTCTCGACCACGAACAACCCGCCGACGATGAACAGCACCATCTCGTGCTTCACCGCGACGGCCACCGCGCCGAGCGCGCCGCCCAGCGCGAGGGAACCGGTATCGCCCATGAACACCGCGGCCGGCGGCGCGTTGAACCACAGGAAGCCGAGCCCCGCGCCGATCAGCGCCGAGCAGAACACCGCCAGTTCGCCCACGCCCGCCACCGGATGCAGTTGCAGGTAGTCGGCGAACACGCGGTTACCCACGAGGTAGGCGATGAGCCCGAACACGCCGGCCGCGATGATGGTCGGCACGATGGCCAGCCCGTCCAGCCCGTCGGTGAGGTTCACCGCGTTGGAGGACCCCAGCATCACGAACATGCCGAAGATCGGGAAGAAAATCCCCAGCGGGATCAGCGCCTCCTTGAACACCGGCAGCGCCAGCCCGGTCCCCAGCGTGCCCTTGGTCAGCCAGGCGATCCAGATGCTGGCGATGACGCCGAGGCCGGCCTGCACGATGAGCTTGCCGCGGCCGGACAGGCCGCGAAAATCGGCCTTGGAAAGCTTGATATAGTCGTCCACGAAGCCGATCGCGCCATAGCCCAGCGTCAGCAGCAGCACCGCCCACACATAGCCGTTGCGCAAATCCGCCCACAGCAGGGTAGACACCGACAGCGCCGAGAGGATCAGCACGCCGCCCATGGTGGGGGTGCCCTTCTTCTCGATCAGATGGCGCTCGGGGCCATCCGGGCGGATCGGCTGGCCGCCGCGCTGGACGGATTTCAGCCAGCGGATCAGGCCCGGCCCCAGCAGCAGGCTGATCACCAGGGCGGTGATGCAGGCGGCACCCGAGCGGAACGTCAAATAGCGGAACAGGTTGAACAGGATGAACTGGTCGGCGAAGCGCGACAGGTTGAGCAACATCAGCGCGCCTCCGAGGCAGGGCCAGGGGTATTGCCAGGGGTATTGATAGCCATGGGACTTTTTTCGATCGCCTCGACGATGGTTTTCATGCGGCTGCCGAGGCTGCCCTTGACCAGGATGGCGTCACCGGGACGCAGCGCGCTGGCCACGATGGGGGCGAGTGCGTCCGAATCGGCCGCGTGCGCCCCACGTCGTGCGGGGGCAATGGCCTCGAACGCGAGTCGCATCAAGGGGCCGCAGGCGAAGACCAGATCAGCGACGGCGTCGATATCGGGGGCAAGGCCGATGTGTTCGCCCGGCCCGGCGTCCCCGAGTTCGCGCATGTCCCCCAGCACCACCACGCGCCGGGCGGCGGGTTGCAGTGCCAGCACCTTGAGGGCGGCGCGCACCGCGATGGAGGAGGCGTTGTAGCTCTCGTCGAGCAGTACGGCGGTGCCACCCGGCACGGCGATGCTGCGCTTGGCGCCGCGTCCGGCCACCGGGGCGAACCCGGCGAGGGCGGCGGCGGCGCTTGTGGCATCGATGCCGAGCGCGGTGGCGGCCAGGATGGCGCCGGTGGCGTTCATCGCCATGTGAACCCCGGGCGCCGCGAGGCGGGTATGCAGGGTATGGCCGGCGAGCGCGATGGTGACATCGGTACCCTCGGCATCGGCGCGGGCCTCCACCAGGCGCGCACTGGCGCCGGCGGCGGTGCCGAAGGTGAGGGCGCCGGGATGAGCGGCTGCGAGGCGGGGGAACATCGGGGTATCCGTCGGGATCACCAGGATGCCGCCGGGCTCCAGCCCCTCGCGGATCGACAGCTTCTCGTCGGCGATGGCTTCGAGGCTGCCGAGATAGCCGATATGAGCGGGGGCGATGGCGGTGATCAGCGCCACATGCGGGCGCACCATGTGGGCCAGGGGCGCGATTTCGCCGGCATGGTTCATGCCGATCTCGGCCACCGCATAGACCGACGCGGGGTCCAGCCGGGAGAGGGTGAGCGGCACCCCCCAATGGTTGTTCAACGAGGCCAGTGCGGCAGACGTGGGCGCATGGGCCATCAGGATCTGCCGCAGCATCTCCTTGGACGTGGTCTTGCCGACGCTGCCGGTCACCGCGAGCATCCGCCCGGCAAAACGCGCGCGCCCGGCGAGGCCGAGGCGGGTGAGGGCGGGGAAGGTATCGTCCACCACCAGCAGCGCGGCGGCGTCGAGCCCGGCCGGCACGCGGTGCACCATGGCCCCCGCCGCACCACGGGCGAGGGCGGCGGCGACGTGATCGTGCCCGTCCCCGGTCTCGCTCACCAGGGCGACGAACAGGTCCCCCGGCGCCAGGGTGCGAGTATCGATCGACACGCCGGTGGCGGTGAACGGGCGGGTGAAGCTGCCGCCGGTGGCCGTCCCGAGGTCGCCATCAGTCCAGGTAACACTCACGAGGTGCCAGCCAGACGGCGGACGGTCGCCGCGTCATCGAACGGGAGGGTGGTGGTGCCAATGGTCTGGCCCTGCTCATGGCCCTTGCCGGCCACCACCAGCACATCGCCCGCCCCAAGCACGCTGAGCCCGGCGGCGATGGCCTCGGCGCGATCGCCGATGTCCCGCGCGTCCGGGCAGGCGGCGCGGACGGCGGCGCGGATGGTGGCGGGGTCCTCGCGGCGGGGATTGTCGTCAGTGACGATGGCGAGGTCGGCCAGGCGGGCGGCGATCTCGCCCATCAGCGGGCGCTTGCCGCGGTCGCGGTCGCCGCCGGCGCCGAACACCACGGCGAGGCGGCCCTGGGTATGAGGCCGCAGGGCGGTGAGCAGGCGTTCGAGTGCATCGGGGGTGTGGGCGTAGTCGACATAGACGGCCGCGCCATTGGGCAGGGTAGCAGCGAGTTCCATGCGCCCGCGCACCCCCTTGAGGCCGGCGAGGTGGTCGAAGGCATCGGCGATGCCGGTGGCCCGGGCGAGGGCGGCTGCCACCAGCACGTTATCGGCCTGGAAGCGGCCGGGCAGGCGGAGTTCGATCTCGCGGGTCACCCCGTCGCAGCGCAATGTGAGGGCCTGCCCGTCCGGCAGCGGGGTGGCGCGCAGCAGGTCGATCGTCTCGCCGCCCTCGCCCGCCATTTGCAGATCGAGGCGGCGACGCCCTGCGATGGCGCGCAGTACGCCCTGGCTGCCGGCGTCGAGCGCGGTGGAGGCGACGGCGGCGGCACCCTCGGGCAGCAGTTCGGTGAACAGCCGCAGCTTGGCGCCGCGATAGGCCGCCATGGTCTCGTGATAGTCGAGATGATCCCGCGTGAGGTTGGTGAACGCGCCCGCGGCGAGGCGCACGCCGTCGAGGCGGCACTGATCGAGCCCGTGCGAGGAGGCTTCCAGCGCGGCGTGGGTCACCCCGGCATGCGCGAGATCGGCCAGCATGGCGGCGAGCGCCACCGGATCGGGCGTGGTCAGGCCGGGGCCGGCGGGGAAGCCCTGCGCCATCAGCCCCAGGGTGCCGAGGCTGGCCGCGCGCAGGCCGGCGGCGGCGGCGATCTGGCGATAAAAGTCGACGGTGCTGGTCTTGCCGTTGGTTCCGGTGACGGCGACGATGGTGTCGGGCTGTGCCCCGGCGAGGCTGGCCGCGGCCAGGGCAAAGCGGCGGCGCGGCCGCAAATCCTCGAACAGCGGACGCGGCGGCACGCCCAGGGGCCAGTCGGTCCCCAGCGGTGCCAGGATGGCGGCCGCGCCGCGGGTCACCGCCTCGCCGATATAGTCCCGCCCATCGCTAGTGGCGCCGGGGAGGGCGGCAAACAGGTAGCCGGCGCGGACGGCCCGGCTGTCCGCCGTTACGCCGCGCAGGCCGAGTCCGGCCGCTTCGGGCCAGAACTCGGCGAAGGGGGGCGGGCGATACATGGTCTCACCGTGCCGCGATGGTTTGCGGCCCCGGCGCGGCATCGCGCGG
>CAIMWH010000303.1 GCA_903845065.1 uncultured Rhodospirillales bacterium
CTTGCCGGCATCAGCGGTCGGCAGCGTGCGGGCGACGGCGCCGAGGCGAACCTTGCCGGCATCAGCGGTCGGCAGCGTGCGGGCGACGGCACCGAGGCGAACCTTGCCGGCATCTGCGGTCGGCAGCGTGCGGGCAACGGCGCCGAGACGAACCTTGCCGGCATCAGCGGTCGGCAGCGTGCGGGCGACGGCGCCAAGACGGACAGTGCCAGCGTCGGCGGTGGGCAGGGTGCAATTGGTCATCGGGTCAGTCCTTCCTGGTGGGGCTGCTCAGTTTGGCTGCCCGGCATGGTTGCGTGGAAGGAGGGATACACATACTTTGGCGTGTGGGCGTTTTAACGGCGTTAAGACGTCGTTAAAACGTATAAAATACGTTGAATTAACACTTGCTCGTGAATTGTGCAGCGCATCAGCGCGCACCAAAGCGGTTGCAGCCCAGGGTTTCTAGTGCCTGAACGGGCTTTGACTACCGTATAGTGGGGTTAAATCGGTCCCGTTCGTCAATCCCAGAATCATGGCAGCAGATATCCACAGCCACCGGCCCTTTCCGGTAGCGTGAAAGCACGGGAAACCGAACGTTAATGTTAACGCAAGCGATGCTTCAGGCGGCCGTCCCGCCCACCGTGAGGCCGCCCATCTTAAGCGTCGGTTGTCCCACGCCCACCGGCACACCCTGTCCATTTTTGCCGCAAGTACCGATGCCTGGATCGAGTTCCGGGTCATTCCCGATCATCTCCACCCGGGTCAGCGCGTCCGGCCCGTTGCCGATCAACGTGGCCCCTTTAACCGGGGCGGTAATCTTTCCGTCTTCGATAAGATAGGCCTCGCTCGCCGAAAACACGAACTTGCCCGAGGTGATATCCACCTGCCCGCCGCCAAAATTGGCCGCGAACAGCCCGCGCTTCACCGAGCGGATCATCTCCTCCTGGGTGTTCTGCCCGCCCAGCATGATCGTGTTGGTCATCCGCGGCATCGGCGCATGGGCGTAGGACTGCCGGCGCCCGTTACCAGTCGAGCGCACCCCCATCAGCCGTGCATTCAGCCGATCCTGCAGATAACCGCGCAGATAACCGTCCTCGATCAGCACCGTGCGGCCCGAGGGCGTGCCCTCGTCATCCACAGTGATGCTGCCGCGCCGGTCGGGCAGGGTGCCGTCATCCACCACCGTCACCCCGGGCGAGGCGATCCGCTGGTCCATCAGCCCCGCGAACGCCGAGGTCTTCTTGCGGTTGAAGTCGCCTTCCAGCCCATGCCCGATCGCCTCGTGCAGCAGGATGCCCGGCCAGCCGGAGCCCAGCACCACCGGCATTTCCCCCGCCGGCGCCGGCCGGCTGTCGAGGTTCACCAGCGCCTGGCGCAGCGCTTCGTCCACCGCATGGCGCCAGATGCCCTCTTCCATCACCCGCGCATAGTCGAACCGCCCGCCGGTGCCATGGCTGCCGGTTTCGCGCCGCCCGTCCTGGTCCACCACCACGGACACATTGAGCCGCACCAGCGGCCGCAGGTCGGCCACCCGGGTGCCATCGGCGCGGATGATCTGCACCGCCTGCCATTCACCGGTGATGGACGCCATCACCTGCTTGATCCGGCTATCCTTGCCGCGCGCATAGCCGTCGATCTCGGCAAGCAACCCGGTGCGCTTGGCGAAATCCATTCCCGCGAAGGGATTGTCGCCCATATACAACCGTGCGTTGGTGGGCCGCGGCGCTTCCGCCTGCACGCCGGAATGGCCGGACGCCACGGCGGCCACCGTTGCCGCCGCCCGCCGCAATGCCGCCTCACTGATTTCCCCGGCATGGGCAAACCCGGTCGCCTCGCCCGCCACCGCGCGCAGGCCAAACCCGAGCGAGGTATCGAACCCGGCGCTGCGGATGCGCCCGTCATCGAGGCTGATGGACTCGCTCTCCCGATATTCGAGGAACAACTCCCCATCATCGGCATTGGCCAGCGCCTGACCGAGCAGCTTGGCTGCCGTATCACGGTCAAGCTGCGCGTCCGGCCGGTCGAAGAACAACTGGTCCGTGGCGGCGAGCGGGGTGAGGCCGTGGGTGGATGCGGACATGGGGATTTCCTACTCGGCGGAGGGGGCACGCGTGGCGTGCAGCAAGGCAATGGCAGCGGACAGCACCAGCACGGCCAGCACCTGGTGCGCGGTGCCGAGCGCCACCGGCACCACCCACAGCAGCGTGGTGATGCCGAGCGCGTACTGCGCCATGGTGGCAAGGGTGAGCGCGAACAACGCGTTGGAGGCCGGACCCGGCCCCAATCGCGGCAACAGCCGCAGCGCCGCGCCCAGCACCACCACCAGTGTCAACGTGGCGAGCAGCCGATGGTCAAACTGCACGGCGGGGATATTCTCGGTCAGGTTGCGCCAGAACGGCGCCATGTCGGCATAGCCCGCCGGCACCAGCCGCCCGTCCATCAGCGGAAAGGTATTGTAGGTGAACCCGGCCTTGAGCCCGGCGACGAACCCGCCGGCCAGGATGGTGATGGCGGACAGCACCACCAATCCCCAGGCAGTCTGCCTGATGCCCTCGGGCAGGATTTCACGCCGCTCACCATGCCATTCCCCCAGCGCCGTCCACAGCAGGGCCACATACAACGCCAGCGCCAGCGCCAGATGGATCACCAGCCGATAGGGCGAAACCGCGGTGCTGTCGGCAAAAAAGCCGGACGCCACCATGAACCAGCCCACCGCCCCCTGCAGCCCGCCCAGCACGAACAGCACGAACAGCCGCGGCACCAGCCGCCGCCCGATCGCGCCCTTCCAGGTCAGCCACACCAGCGGCACGATGAACGCCAGCCCGATCAGCCGCCCCCACAGCCGGTGCGACCATTCCAGCCAGAAGATCCGCTTGAACCCCTCGATGCCGAACCCCTGGTTCACCAGGTCGTACTGCGGAATTTTCTGATACAGGCCAAACAGCCGCTGCCATTCGGTTTCCGACAGCGGCGGCAGCGCCCCCATGATCGGCGCCCACTCCATGATCGACAGGCCCGAACCGGTGAGCCGCGTCGCCCCCCCGAGCCCTATCATCACCAAAATCATGAAGCACATGGCAAACAGCCACAGCGCCACGCGGCGGCGGGCGAGCGGGTCCAGGGGCGCGATCAGGCGGTCATCGAATGGCATGACACCTTATATAGGGACACCGCCCACACAAACAGCGCCCGCTCAGCGCCGCATCTGCACCTTTCGGCCCACCCAATCGGGCTGCGGCACCGCGGCATGGGCGGCGGCGGCCACATCGAGCCGCGCCCGCTGCGGCGCCGGCCATGGCGATACCTTCCGGGTGCTGAGATCGACATGCAGCATCATCGCCTCCCAGCAGGCCGAGCGCGCCATGTCGGGCAGGCGATACATCTCCTGCGCCACGTGCAGCCGCTTGTCGTCCACCCCCAGCACCCAGCTATGGACCAGCGCCTGCTCTCCCAGCAGGAGTTCCTGCTGGTAGACCGTATGGGTCTCCACCACGAAGGTGCTGAGGTTGGTGCGCTTGGTGTATTCCCAATCCAGATCGAACTCGGCGCACAGCGCATCCAGCGCGTGGTCGAACAGCACCAGATAGTAGGCCAGGTTCATGTGGCCGTTGAGGTCGATCCACTCGGGCTTCACCTCGCCTTCGTAGCGGGCGAACGGGGTGGGGAAACCGCTCACGGCTTCGGCGCCGGCAACGCCGTCCGCCGGCCGGCCCAATCGAGCGGCGGCAGCATGGCGTGGGCGGCGGCGGCCTCGGCGAGGCGGACGAGCCGATCCTCCGGCCACGGCGTTACCTTGCGGCGGGTGAGGTCGACGTTGAGGAAAATCAGTTCCTGCGCCGCCGCCCGCAGCCCATCCTTGTCGCGATACAACTCGTGCGCCACGTGCAGCCGCTTGGTGTCGAACCCCAGCACCCGGCTGTGCACCAGCCCGCGCTCGCCCAGCAGCATCTCGCGCTCATAGACGATGTGCGCCTCCGCCGCGAAAGTGCCCATGCCGCGCTCGATCTTGTAGGGCCGCCCGATGCCAAGCTCGTCCCACACCTCATCGGTCGCGAGGTCGAACAGCACGGTGTAGTAGCCCATGTTCATGTGGTTGTTGCCGTCGATCCAGGCGGGCAGGACTTCCGCCCGGTAGCGGGCGAAGGGCGTCGGGAAGGTCATGCGATTTCTCTCGTTCAGGACAGCGCGTCCCAGCCCCATTCAAGCAGCGGCAGGGTGACGGCGGCGAAGTCGGCGATATGCCCCACCAGCGCCGGCGAGGCGAGCAGTTCCTCGGCCACCGGGCGGTGGGTGACAAAGTTGCGCAGCTTGATCGCCCAGGCGTGCGGACTGTCGGCCACCACATCATAGCCGCGCGGCAGGCGGATGAGGCTTTCGTCCCGCGACAACTCCAGCCCGTGCGCAGCCAGATGCGCGGTCAGCGCGGCGAACTCCTTCGGCCCATAGGCCACGCTGTCGCGCAGGCGAGCGAGTTCCGATGGCTCCGCATGATAAAATCCGGCCGCCATGAAGCAGCCGGTGGGATCGAGGTGGAAATACAGCAGCCCCGGCGTGCTCTTGCGGCCATCCTTGGTCAGCACCGCGCCGGCATGGGTCTTGTAGGGCGCCTTGTCGTGGCTGAACCGCACGTCCCGATGGATGCGGAACAGGCCGCGCTTGGCGTCTCCGGTGATGGGGATGCCGCGCCGGCCCAACTCGGCCGCAACGTCCTCCACCAGCGCGCCCATCGGGGCCTTCACCTCGCGTTCGTAGAGCGCCTTGTGGTCATTGAACCAGGCGCGCTCGTTGTTGGCCGCCAGCCCGCTGAAGAACTGCGTCGCGGCCGGGGCGAAGCCGGTGAACCCCCCGCTCATGCCAGTTTCCAGCGATAGATCGCCGCCGACGCCGCCCAGCTCAGCGCGAACAGCGCCACCACCACGAAGCCGAAATTCGCCATATCCGCGTTCAAATCCGTCACCACCGTCCATACCCCGCCATCCAGCCCGAACCGCTCCACCAGCAACCCGAGCAACTCGAGCCCGCCGATCAGCATCGCCACCAGCACCGATGCCGCCGTGATGGTGAGGTTGTACCAGAGCTTGCGCAACGGATCGAGGAAGGCCCAGCCGTAGGCCCCCACCATCAGCACCGAATCGGCGGTATCCACCAGCGCCATGCCCACGGTGAACAGGGCTGGGAACACCAGGATCAGCAACGGCGAGGTGCCCTTGGCTGCCTCGGCCGCCGAAATGCCCAGCAGGCCGATTTCGGTGGCGGTATCGAAGCCGATGCCGAACAGCAGGCCGACCGGGTAGAGGTGCCAGCTCCGGCGAACCAGGCCGAACAGCGGGCGGAACAGCCGTGCCAGCACGCCGCCGCCGCCGAGCGGGTCAAGCGCGTCCGGCGTTATCGCCACACCGGCGCGCAGGGCACGGAAGCTGCGCCAGGTGGCGCCCAGGATCATCAGGTTGATCGCCGCCACGCCGAACAGGAAGCCGCCAGATGCCAGCGTGCTCAGCAGGTGCAGCGCGCCCTGTGCCGGCACCTCCACCGCCGCCGCCACCCCCGCGACGACGATGCTCATGACGATCACCACCGTGGCATGGCCAAGCGAAAACCATGTGCCGACCGCCAGCGGCCGGCCGCCCTCCTGCATCAGCTTGCGCACCGAGTTGTCGATCGCCGCGATATGGTCGGGGTCCACCGCATGGCGCAGCCCCAGCACCCAGGCCAGCAGCGCGGTGCCCATCAGCGTCGGCTGCCCGGCGAACCCGCGCCAGGCCCATAGCCACACCGCGACGTTGGCCGCCACCAGCAGCAACAGCAGCGTGGTCGCGCCCCGCCGAAATCCCGTCCCGCCGCCTGATCCGCCCGCATTATGCATGCGCGAAGTTTGCCCCGGATCGGCCGGTGTGCAAAGGGCGGCCCTATTCCCGGCGCAGCACGATGTCATTGAGGAAGGCGAACACCCGCCACGGCCGGAACCGCCGGCGCAGTTCCTCCTCCCGATAGTCCTCGCGGACCCAGTCGACGAACGCCTTGCGCCCCTCGCCCTCGGCCGCATAGAGCGCGAAGAACGCATCGAGGATGCCGGTGGGCGACAGCGAAATGTGCAGGTAGCGCCAGGACAACTGTGCGGCTGCCTGCGCCGCCGTGCCGCCCTCGAACAGCAGCACCAACCCGGAAGCCAGCCCCGCCCGGTCGGCGCCCGACTTGCAGTGCACCAAAGCGGGGAATGTCATGGTCCGGTAGAGGTCGTGGAAGCGCAGGATGCGGTCCCTGTGCGGCGCACCCCGGCTTTCGAAGGCCATGTAGATGGTCTCGACGCCCAGGCCCGCCGCCGCGTCGGCAGAGCGTTCGGTGGCGGGATTGGGCGCGGTGCCGCGCAAATTCACTACCGTGCGCAGCCCGAGCCGCGCCACCAGATCGCGCAGCCGGGCAGGGGAGGGATGGTTGCTGCGATAGACCTTCCCCGGCACCACGCTGTGCAGGTTGGTCCACCACAGCCGCAGAAACGCGTGATCGGCGAGCACTACGCCGTGCCCCGCTCCCGCGCGAACGGGTGGCGCGTCAGCCCTGCCGCTCCAGCATCAGCGTCTTGATCTGCGCGATCGCCTTGGCCGGGTTCAACCCCTTCGGGCATGTCTGCGTGCAGTTCATGATGGTGTGGCAGCGATACAGCTTGAACGGGTCCTCCAGCGCATCGAGCCGCGCACCGGTGTTCTCGTCGCGGCTGTCGGCGATGAAGCGCCAGGCGGCCAGCAGCACGGCCGGGCCGAGGTAGCGATCGCCGTTCCACCAGTAGGACGGGCAGGAGGTGGTGCAGCAGAAGCACAGGATGCATTCCCACATCCCGTCAAGCTGCGCCCGCTCCTCCTTGCTCTGCCGGCGCTCACCATCGGGCGGCGGCGGCGTGTCGGACTGGAGCCACGGCTCGATCGAGCGCAACTGCGCGTAGGCGCCGGACAGGTCCGGCACCAGGTCCTTCACCACCGGCATGTGCGGCAGCGGGTTGATCCGCACGTCACCCTTGCACTCGTCGATCGGCTTGAGGCAGGCCAGGGTGTTGGTGCCGTCGATATTCATCGCGCACGAACCGCAGATGCCCTCGCGGCAGGAGCGGCGGAAGGTGAGGGTGGGGTCGACCTCGTTCTTGATCTTGATCAGCGCGTCCAGAACCATCGGGCCGCAATCGTCGAGATCGAGTTCGTAGGTGTCCGTCTGCGGGTTCTTGCCGTCATCGGCGTTCCAGCGATAGATCTTGAAGTTGCGCGCCCGCTTGGCCCCGGCCGGCGCCTTGTATGTCTTGCCGACCTGGATGCGGCTGTTCTTGGGGAGATTGAATTCAACCATGATACTGCCGCCTTCTCAGTAGACGCGCTTCTTGGGCGGGAAGACCGACACGTCATTGGTCAGGGTCTGCATCTTCACCGGGCGATAATCGAGCTTCACCGCGCCGTCCTCGCCGCACCAGGCCAGCGTGTGCTTCATCCAGTTGACGTCATCCCGATCGGGGAAATCGTCATGCGCCTGGGCGCCACGGCTTTCCTTGCGGGCCTCGGCGCCCACCATGGTGGTCATCGCGTTGCCCATCAGGTTTTGCAGTTCGAGGGCTTCCATCAGGTCCGAGTTCCAGATCAGGCTGCGGTCGGACACCTGCATGTCGTCGAGGCCCTTCCACACCTTCTGCATCTTCTGCACGCCCTGGATCATGCTCTCCGAATTGCGGAACACCGCGGCATGGGCCTGCATGGTGCGCTGCATTTCCAGCCGCAGATCGGCCACCTTGGTGCCGCCCTTGGCGTGGCGGGCGCGATCGAGGTTGTCGAGCGACTTCTCGCCCGCCCGCGCCGGCAAGGCCGGCTGGCTGGCGCCGGGCTTCACCGTCTCGGCGGCGCGATGAGCCGCGGCGCGGCCGAACACCACGAGATCGAGCAGCGAGTTGGTGCCGAGGCGATTGGCGCCATGGACGGACACGCAGGCCGCCTCGCCCACCGCCATCAGCCCGGGCACGGTGGCGTCGGGGTTGTCCTTGGTCGGGCGCAGCGCCTCGCCGTGATAGTTCGTGGGAATGCCGCCCATGTTGTAGTGCACGGTCGGCAGCACCGGGATCGGGCCCTTGGTGACTTCCACGCCGGCGAACACCTTCGCGGTCTCGGAAATGCCCGGCAGGCGCTCATTGAGGATATCGGCGCCGAGATGCTCCAGATGGAGCATGATGTAGTCCTTGTTGGGACCGCAGCCGCGCCCGGCGTTGATTTCCAGCGTCATCGAACGCGACACCACGTCACGCGAGGCGAGGTCCTTCGCGGTCGGCGCGTAGCGCTCCATGAAGCGCTCGCCCTCGGAATTGGTCAGGTAGCCGCCCTCGCCCCGGGCGCCCTCGGTGATCAGGCAGCCGGCCGGGAAAATGCCGGTCGGGTGGAACTGCACGAACTCCATGTCCTGGGCGGGCAGCCCGGCGCGCAGCACCATGGCGTTGCCGTCCCCGGTGCAGGTGTGCGCCGAGGTGCAGGACAGGAACGCGCGGCCATAGCCGCCGGTTGCCAGCACCACTTTCTGGGCGCGGAAGCGGTGCATCGAGCCGTCTTCCAGGCACCAGGCCATCACGCCGCGGCAGGCGCCGTCCTCGTCCATGATGAGGTCGAGCGCGAAGTATTCGACGAAGAACTCCACCTCGTGCTTGAGGCTCTGCTGGTAGAGCGTGTGCAGGATGGCATGGCCGGTGCGGTCGGCGGCGGCACAGGCGCGCATCGCCGGGGCCTTGCCGTATTCCGTCATGTGGCCGCCAAACGGGCGCTGGTAGATGCGGCCATCCTCGGTGCGGCTGAACGGCACGCCGAAATGCTCGAGCTCATAAACCGCCGGAATGGCCTCGCGGCACATGTATTCGATGGCATCCTGATCGCCAAGCCAGTCCGACCCCTTCACGGTGTCGTACATATGCCAACGCCAATCGTCTTCGCCCATGTTGCCGAGCGCAGCGCCGATGCCGCCCTGGGCGGCCACAGTATGGCTGCGGGTGGGGAACACCTTGGTAATGCAGGCGGTCTTCAGTCCGGCCGCCCCCATCCCCAGCGTGGCCCGCAGGCCGGAGCCGCCGGCGCCGACCACGACGACATCATAGGTATGATCGACAATGGTGTAGGCCCGCGCTGAAGGCATCGTAATCGCGTTCATCTATTGCCCATCCGTCAAGGGGTGCGCCGTAACGGCGCTCGACCCGGTTTCTATCGCGAAGCGCCGCTGCATCACGGCCCTTGTTTATCCAATACTCAAAGACGCCCCCGAAAAGGCCCCCAAGCCAACAGCCGGACTACAGTCCGATCTTCAATATGGACACGATCGCCGTAACCGCCAGCAGTATCGCGGCGCCTTTGACGAGCAAAAGCGCCAGCAACCGCTTGCCCTCGTCGTGCACGTAATCCTCGATCACCGTCTGCAGGCCCAGCTGCATATGATAGAAGGTCATGCCCGCAAGGGTCAGCAGCAGCACAAGCGTCAAAGGGCCGCTGGCCCAGGCCAAGACCGCCTCATGCGAGGCGGATCCGAGCGACAGGACGCTGTAGATGAACCACAGCGTCAGCGGCGCCAGCGCCAGGGCAGAGACACGTTGCCCCCACCAATGGCCGACACCGGATTTCGCCGCGCCCATGCCGCGCGCGCGCCCGAGCTCGGAACGCATGATGTCGACATGGATGTCTTTCGCGTCAGCCATCAGCTGGCTCCCCCCAGAAGCACGACCAGCCAGATCAGGATGGTGCCCACAGCAGTGACCGCCAGAACAGCAAGGCCGGTGGACTTATAGGTGTCCTTTTCGAACCCGAACCCGGCATCCCATGCCAGATGCCGCAGGCCGTTGCACAGATGGTAGAGCAGCGCCACGGTCCAGCCGAACATCAGCAGCCGTCCGAGCCAGGAAACGGTGAAATCCCGCACGCTGTAATAAGCTTCGGGCGACGTCGCCGCCGACACCAGCCAACAGACCATGAGCAGCGAACCGGCCGCCAGCGCCACGCCGGTGATCCGGTGCAGGATGGACATGGCCGTGGTAATCTGGGGCTTGTAGATCTGAAGATGCGGCGACAGCGGCCGACGGACGAGCTTGCCGTCGGTATTGCGCGACACCATCAGTGCTTCGCGTACGTCTTTCACGATGGCTCCATTCGGAGGCTGCGCCCCCAGAGGCAGGACAAAACGGGGAGCCACACCGCGGGGACCGGGAATCCGGATCAAATACCCGTCAGTATGACGACCTGAACGTCCCCCCTTACCCCCGCGCCGGTTGAGGGTCAACGCGCTGAACCATTGGATAATGCGGGTAGATATGCCGGCAGCCATGCTGGACCCGCCGCCGCCGTCGGAGTAGAGCGAACCCATGTCCCGCACCGTACAGCTAGCCCGCACCACATCCGAGACGGATATCGCCCTGACCCTGTGCCTGGACGGCACGGGCAAGGCTGACATCGCCACCGGTATCGGCTTTCTCGACCATATGCTGACCGCATTCGCGCGGCATGGCATGTTCGACGTCACCATCCGCGCCACGGGCGACCTGCACATTGATTTCCACCACACGACCGAGGACGTCGGAATCGTGCTTGGCCGTGCCTTCGCTCAGGCCCTCGGCGAAAAGCGCGGCATCCGCCGCTTCGGCCAGGCCCTGGTGCCGATGGACGAGGCGCTGGCGGAGGCCGCGGTGGACATCTCCGGGCGTGGGTTCCTGGTATGGAACGTCGAATTCCAGCGCCCGAAGATCGGCGAGATGGACACCGAGCTGTTCGAGGAATTCTTCCGCGCCTTCTCGTCCAACGCGGCGTTGACGCTGCATATCAATCGCCGCGCCGGGCACAACGCGCATCACGTCGCCGAGGCCTGCTATAAGTCCGCAGCGCGCGCGCTGCGCATGGCCGTCGAGCCGGACCCGCGCGCCGGCGACGCGATCCCATCCACCAAGGGCTCGCTGTGAGCTTTCCAATTTCGGGTTTAGCGGCGTGAAATACTGGACCGTGCATTTGCAGCCGGAGAACCGGCCGGTGGCGCCGGTGCTGGTGCGGGAGGGGTTTTCCTGGGGCGCCTTTCTCCTCGGACCGCTTTGGCTGCTGGCACATCGGGCGTGGATCCCGGCGGTGCTGGTGATCGCCGCCATCGTCATCACC
>CAIMWH010000304.1 GCA_903845065.1 uncultured Rhodospirillales bacterium
AACCGCGTCTTTGCATCATATGACGATATCCTCGACCACTGCTGCTACGCTTGGAACAAACTCACGGAACAGCCGTGGCGTATCATGTCCATCGGACTGCGCGATTGGGCGCATGGGTCCTAATCAGTGACGGTTGGTATGATTCCAAATTCGACGCCGGCGCAACATCCCCGGTGACCTCGGCCCAACCGCGCACGCTACCGCAGAACGTGGCAGCGACGGGCCATCTGATCGGCGGCACGGTCGAAATGGGTTGGGTGGCAGTGGTGGTTTGGCCGATCGACCGCCCCCCGTCTTGCTACCTGTCCGCGCGGGCCACCACCGGCCCCGCCGGGATCAGGCGGCCGCGATGGCGGCGTTCATTGCCCGTACCCCAGCAGCGGGGCCTTCCGGGTGGTTCCACACGGCGCCCACCACGGCGAGGAAGTTCGCGCTGGCTTGTACCAGGGGCGCGCAGTTTTCTGCCGTGATGCCGCCGATGGCGACCACCGGGATTTCCATCATATCGGCCCACCAGCGCAGGGTTTCGATATCCGCGGTGGCGGTGACGTCTTTGGTGGTGGTGGGGAAGAAGGCGCCGAACGCCACGTAGTCGGCGCCGTTTTCGCCGGCTTCCATCGCCAGATGGCGCGAGTTGTGGCAGGTGACGCCCATCATCAGGTCGCCGAGGATTTTCCGGGCCACCGGCGCCGGCGTATCGGTCTGCCCGACATGGGCCCCGTCGCAGCCATGGGCCACCGCGAGGTCCGGCCGGTCATTCATCAGGAACGCCACGTCGCGCGCCTGGGTCACCGGGCGGAGGATGTCGATGGCGCGCTTGAGGGCGTCGTCATCCACATCCTTCAGCCGCAGTTGCACCGCCGCGACATCGCCGGCATCGAGCGCGGACGCCAGCAGGTCCGCGAAGGCGACGGGCTCCAGCTTCGGGGGAGTAATCAGATAGACTCGGCAGGCCTCCCCCTCAGCCATAGCGGTTACGCCTTGCCCTGGTAGATCTCGATGATCTTGGCGAGCATGGCCAGCGCCTCGGCCTTCGGGCGCTGGAAGGTGTTGCGGCCAATGATGGAGCCGTTGGCCCCGCCATCGCGCAGCCCGCGCACTTCGTCATACAGCCCGTCGAGCCCCCTTGGCCTCGCCGCCCGAGAACACCACGATGCGCTTGCCGTTGAAGGCGGTCTGCACCACGTGCTCCACGCGCTTGGCCATGGTGGAGATATCGATCTTCTGCGCCTCGTAGACCTTCTTGGCCGCATCGAGCGAAAGATGCGCCGTCGGCGGCTTCACCTTGATGATGTGGGCGCCCATCAGGGCCGCCATGTGCGCGGCATAGGCGCAGATGTCGACGGCGGTTTCACCGGCCTTGTCGATCCCCGGGCCGCGCGGATAGCTCCAGCACACCACGGCGAGACCGGCCGTCTTGGCCTCCTCGGCGAGTTCGCGCAGTTCTTCCATCTGGTCGAAGGCGTATTCGCTGCCCGGATAGATGGTGAAGCCGATGGCGGCACAGCCCAGCCGCAGCGCGTCATTCACGCTGGCGGTGACCGCCTGGTCCTTGGTAGTGGCCAGGCTGTTGGACGAGTTCATCTTCAGGATGGTCGGGATGGCGCCGGCGTAGCTGTCGGCCCCGGCCTCGATCATGCCGAGCGGCGCCGCATAGGCCGAAAGCCCGGCCTCGATCGCCAACTGGAAATGGTAATGCGGGTCATACGCCGCGGGATTGGGCGCGAAGCTGCGCGCCGGGCCATGCTCGAACCCCTGGTCGACCGGCAGGATCACCAGCTTGCCGGTGCCGCCGAGTTTGCCCTCCATCAGGATGCGGGCAAGGTTGCCTTTCGTCCCCGGATTGTCGGACTCATAGTGGTCGAGAATTTTCTTCACGCGTTGGGTGATGCGCATGGCGGTCCTCCTTGCTCGGGGAATTCGTTGGGCGGCGTGTTAAAGCAGTCGTGTGTTAATGTCACGTTCGAGCCAAGCGGCGAGGCGGCGCCCCGCGCCGGGTTCGGCGAGGTCCAAACAAGCCGGGCGGTGTGGCAACACGATGGCACTGCGGGCTGCTGCCGATACCGCCGGAAAGCCCGGACTCGTGCCATCCAGGATCACCCCGCGGACCCCCGCGCGCAAGGCCGCCATCGCGGCACCCGGCGCATCGGCACAATCGAGCAGATCGATCCAGCCGCCCGGAAACGCCGCCCTGGACAGCGCCATCAGCGCCGCCCACCAGCCGCAACCCGCGTACAACCCGGCTCCCGGCGCCGAAACCAGCCGCACCGGGCGGCCCAGGCCAAGCACCATCCGCGCCTGCCCGAGCCCATGGACTATCACCGCCGGCGCCGACAAATAGGCGGCATCTGAGTTCATGCTTGACGTTCAAGCCCCTGCGCGGTTGAAACTCAAGTGTCACGGCGAGCGGTGGACCCACGATGAGCGACAGCGACGATCCGATCGAAGCGGCCGAACGGCTGGAGAAAACCCTGGAACGCATCGCCGCCGCGGTGATGCGCCCGGCGGCGGCGCCCGGCGAGCCACCCGAGACCATCGAAAAGCTGGACGCCATCATCGCCCGGCTGCGCGCCGGCCTCACCCCCGACGCCGCCTGAACGGCGCATAAGGAGACACGCGCGTGGCGCAGGTGACAGTCAAGATCAACGGCTACTCCTACATGGTAGGCTGCGAGGACGGGCAGGAGCCCCACCTCATCGCCATGGCGGCCCAGGTGGAAAGCCGGGTCGACAGCATCAAGGCCCTCGGCAACACCTCGGGCGAGGCCCGCCTGCTGGTGCTCGCCGCCCTCCTGCTGTCCGACGAACTGCATGACGTGAAGGCCGAACTGGAAGCCCTGCGCGCCGCCCCGGCCAAGTCCGCCCGTCCGGCCAAGCCCGCCGGCGAACTCGCCAAGACCATGACGCGCGTCAACCAGCGCGCGGAAGAGATTGCAGCGCACCTCGAACGTCCCTAAGTAGGGGGTGGAGCTGCCCGGTGCGTCAGGCAATTCATCCCCAGGGCCAATAAGCAACTCCCGGGAACTGGCTCTGTCGTGATCCTGGTCACGGTACCTGGTGCCCACCTGCATTAGCAGGCCTTGGGAGGATGCGAGGCCAACGGCCATGGTGGCTCCACCTATCCCCGATCTTGTCGTTCGCCAGCGCGCACTGGACCTCGTAGCCGAAAAACGCGCCCTGCGCGCCGCGGCCCAACTGCGCCGCGCCGGCCAGAACCCGGCCCTCGGCGCCCAACTCGCCCGCCACGTCCTCACCACCATGGCCCCACCTCCTGGCGCGGCTGTCTCCGGCTTTTGGCCGATGGGCGAGGAAATCGATATCCGCCCCCTCCTGTGGGCGCTCCACGCCCGCGGCCACCCCATCCTGCTCCCCGAAACCCCGCCGCGCGGCAACCCCCTCATCTTCCGCCACTGGCACCCGGGCATGACCCTGGTGGCCGAACGCTTCGGCACCCACCGCCCCACTGGCCCCATCGGCCGCCCGGACTGGCTGTTCATCCCCCTCCTCACCTTCGACCGCGCCGGCCGCCGCCTCGGCTACGGCGGCGGCTTCTACGATCGCACCCTGCCAACCCTCCCCGGCGCGCGGGCCATCGGCTGCGCCTACGCCATCCAGGAGGTCGAGGAGGTGCCGGCCGACGCGCACGATGCCCGCCTCGACGCGGTGGCAACCGAATGCGGTATCATCGCGATCGGATGTCCGGTAAAATCCGGCCCATGAGCAATCTTGGCGCCATCGTTCGTCCGGTTTCGTCGCTCCTGCTGAGCGCGCCCATGGTGCTGTTCGAGGCGACCACTACCGACGCTTCTCCCCCGATCGCAGGGTTGATGAGTGAAATGGCTGAAATTGTCGCGCAGACGAGAGACCTCGAGCAAAGCGCGCGCGCATGGTCGGACGTGCTTGTCGCCGACCGGTCGGGGGACAGGTCAACGGATGTTGAGCAGGATATCGAGGAACTATTGCGCCTGGAACGCCAAATCGGCGCACATCGTGACCGCTTCGGCGCGATCGCGAAGCGGTTTGTGACCGCCCGCCCGGCTGGCGCACTGGGGCGGGCCGCGGTTGAAGACGTCGCGGCGAGGATTGACGATATCCTGGTGACATGCATGGAAACGTTGCGGGACACCCGATGGGCGCTGATCGCGGCAGACGCAGCCCGCCAGCCATCGCAGCCCGGTACCTCATTGAGCACGCCCGAAGAAGTCGATGCCTGGTTTGCCGAGATCGAAGCCCCCGAAGCTTGATCATTCGCCGTACCGACCGTGGAGACAAGGCCTTACGCAAACTGGACCCTCCGCTTCGCCTTGCGGCAAAGGAGGCGATAAAGTCGTTTTGTGCCGATAGTGCGAGGCGTGGGCTGAATTTCGAAAAGCTCCAAGGCTACGACAATCTCTATTCCATCCGGATCAACCGCAGCCACCGCATCATCCTCGGCCGGACCGACGTTGCTGATACCTACGAAATCATCCGTATCGGCCCACACGACAGCTACCGCCATCTTCCCGGTGGCGACGACTGACCACCGACCAACCTGAAAGACCCTGATGCGCATCCTCTTCCTCGGCGACCTCGTCGGCCGCACCGGCCGCGATGGCGCCGCCGCCGCCCTCAAGCGCCTCAAACCCGAACTCCGCATCGACCTCGCCATCGTCAACGCCGAAAACGCCTCGCACGGCTTCGGCCTCGCCCCCGACATGGCCCGCACCCTGTTCGAAGCCGGCGCGGACGTGATCACGCTGGGCAACCACGCGTGGGACCGCAAGGAACTCATCACCACCATCGGCGAAACCCCCCGTCTGATCCGCCCGCTCAACTTCCCCCCCGGCACCCCCGGCAGCGGCCAAACCCTCGTCCAACTCCCCGATGGCCGCAAAGCCCTGGTGATGAACGCCATGGGCCGCCTCTTCATGGACCCGCTCGACTGCCCGTTCCGCCTGACCGCGATCGAACTGGCCAAATACAAACTCGGCAGCTCCGTCCAGGCCATCGTGATCGACTTCCACGCCGAAGCCACCTCGGAGAAAATGGCCTTCGCCCACTCCTTCGACGGCCAGGTATCCCTCGTCGTCGGCACCCATACCCACTGCCCCTCCGCCGATCACCAGATCCTCCCCGGCGGCACCGCCTTCCAGTCCGACGCCGGCATGTGCGGCGACTACGACAGCGTCATCGGCATGCAGAAAGACAACGCTGCCGCGCGCTTCTGGCGCAAAATGCCCGGCGAACGCCTCGCCCCCGCCGAAGGGGAGGCCACCATCTGCGGCCTCATGGTCGTCACCGATGACCAAACCGGCCTGGCCACCAACATCCACCCCCTCCGCCTCGGCGGCCGTTTGTCCCAAACCATCCCCTCGGTGTAGAAGCCGCCGGTCTTCGGACGGAAAGGAAGCGAGGAAGGCCAGGGCGCTACCCTGGACCCGCAAAGGGGCAGGGGCCCCTTTGATCCCATGACTTTAAGAGGCTCTGGTTCTGAGAGGGGCGCCAACCCGATGCGGCAACCACCGTGTCGGCGCCCCTCTCAGAACCAGAGCATTCCTTGATGTCGCGGGTTCCAAGGGCCCGGCCCTTGGTGGGGTCGAGGGGCAAAGCCCCCGCCTTCCTCGCTTCCTGCCCGCCCGAGGAATGGCAGTTTCAGCACCGAGGGAGTCGGCATGGCCGGGCATTCGCAGTTCAAGAACATCATGCATCGCAAGGGGGCTCAGGACGCGAAGCGGGCCCGGGCGTTTGCGAAGTTGATCCGGGAGATCACGGTTTCGGCCAAGCAGGGTTTGCCGGACCCGGCGGCCAATCCGCGGTTGCGCGCCGCGGTGGGGGCTTCGTTGAAGGCCAACATGACGCGGGACACCATTGACCGCGCGATCAAGAAGGCGACCGGGGCGGCCGGCGGCGAGGATTATGCCGAGGTGCGTTACGAGGGTTACGGCCCGTCGGGCGTGGCGGTGATCGTCGAGGCGTTGACGGATAACCGCAATCGCACGGCGTCCGACGTGCGATCGGCGTTTGCCAAGCATGGCGGGGCGCTGGGCGAAACCAACAGTGTTTCTTTTATGTTCTCCCGGCTCGGCGTGGTACGCTATCCCGCCACGGTGGCGAGCGAGGACGCGATGTTGGAGGCGGCGATCGAGGCTGGGGCGGACGATGTGGCATCCAGCGCCGATGGCCATGAGGTGACGGTGCCGATGGGGGATTTCTTCGCGGTGCGCGATGCGTTGGAGCAGCGGTTCGGGGCGCCCGAGTCGGCCAAGGTGGAGTGGCGGCCGTCGACGATGGTGAACCTCGACGAGGACGCGGCGCGCTCGATCATGAAGCTGATCGACGTGCTGGAGGACAATGACGACGTGCAGAACGTGTATGCCAATTTCGAGGTATCCGAGGACGTTCTGGCGAAACTTTCGGCCTAGGAGACATTTTGGCACGGCTGTTGGGGCTTGATCCGGGGTTGCAGTTCACCGGCTGGGGTTTGGTGGAGGTGGACGGCAACCGGCTGCGCCATCTCGGCGACGGGGTGATCGCGACGATAGCGTCCGACAGCGTGCCGGAGCGGTTGCGTATGCTGCACGATGCGCTGACGGCGTTGATGTCGGAGTTGCGGCCGGACGAGGCGGCGGTCGAGGAGACCTATGTCAACCGCAACGGGGCGGCGACGTTGAAGCTGGGATACGCTCGTGGGGTGGCGCTGCTGGCCCCGGCGCTGCTCGGCATCAAGGTGGCGGAGTATGGCGCCAAGGCGGTGAAGAAGGCGGTGGTGGGCAATGGCAACGCCGACAAGGAGCAGGTGCAGATGATGGTGCGGCGGC
Organism: uncultured Rhodospirillales bacterium; assembly: GCA_903845065.1. Classification (GTDB taxonomy): domain Bacteria; phylum Pseudomonadota; class Alphaproteobacteria; order Acetobacterales; family Acetobacteraceae; genus CAIYPH01. The sequence goes on from CAIMWH010000304.1 coordinate 6,797, forward strand.
TGCTGCCTGGCTGCCTGATCAAGCGGGCAGACGCGGCGGACGCGCTGGCGGTCGCCATCTGCCACGCTCATCATCGCGCCACCAACAACCGCATCCTGGCCGGGACCCGCATGGCATGATCGCGAAGCTGACAGGGCGCATCGAGGGCATCGAGGAGGGCCGCTGCATCGTCGATGTGAACGGCGTCGGCTACCTGGTGCATGCCTCCACCCGCACGCTTGGCGCGCTGCCCAGCGGCGTCGCGAGCCTGCTGATCGAGACCCATGTGCGGGAGGACGCGATTATCCTCTACGGGTTCTTCGAGTCGGCCGAGCGCGAGTGGTTCCGCCTGCTCACCACGGTGCAGGGCGTCGGCGCCAAGGTGGCGTTGTCGATCCTGTCGGCGCTGTCCCCGCGTGACCTGATCGCCGCCATCCAGGCCGGCGACCGTGGCGCGTTGACGCGGGCCTCCGGCGTGGGCGCCAAGCTCGCCATCCGCCTGCTCACCGAACTCCGCGAGAAGGCCGGCGCCATGCCCACCGGCCACGGCTTCTCCCCCATCCTGCCGCCCCCGGTGGCCGGGGTGGAGGCGGATGCGCTGTCGGCTTTGGTCAACCTCGGCTATCGCCGGCCGGAGGCGCAGGCCGCCGTCGCCAAGGCGATGGAGCGTCTCGGCGAGGCGCCAGGGATTGACCAGGTCATCCGCGAAGGCCTCAAGGAACTCGCGCGATGAGCGACAACCGCACCTTGTCCGGCGTCCGCGCCGAGGAGGATGCCGCCGAGGCGACGCTGCGCCCGCAAACCCTGGCGGATTTCACCGGCCAGAAGGCAAGCCGCGAAAACCTCGCCATTTTCATCCAGGCCGCGCGTGCCCGTGGCGAGGCGCTCGACCATGTGCTGCTGCACGGCCCGCCAGGATTGGGCAAGACCACGCTGGCGCAGATCGTGGCACGCGAACTCGGCGTCGGCTTTCGCGCCACCTCGGGCCCGGTGATCCAGCGCGCCGGGGATCTCGCGGCCATTCTCACTAATCTCCAGCCGCGCGACGTGCTGTTCATCGACGAGATCCACCGCCTGCAACCGGCGATCGAGGAAATCCTCTATCCCGCGATGGAGGATTTCCAGCTTGACCTCATCATCGGCGAAGGCCCGGCCGCCCGCTCGGTGCGGATCGACCTCG
>CAIMWH010000305.1 GCA_903845065.1 uncultured Rhodospirillales bacterium
GCCTCGGCCACATCGACGCCGACCTCGATCACCGTGGTGGCGACGAGGATGGTGGTGCGCCCGGCCGCGAAATCCGCTAGCGCCGCCTCGCGCACCGCGCTGTCCTGCCGGCCATGGGCGAGGCCGACGGCGGCGCCAAAACGCGTGCGCAGGGTGGCAAAGCGTTCCTCGGCGGCGGCGAGGTCAACCTCGGCGCTTTCGTCCACCAGCGGGCACACCCAGTACACCCGCGCGCCCTCGTCGAGCTTGCGGGCGATGGCGTCCACCACGTCGGGCATGGTGGCGAGCGAATGCAGCGTGGTGCGGATCGGCAGCCGTCCGGCCGGTTTCTCGTCGATCCGGCTCATCGTCATCTCGCCCCACTGGGTCAGCAGCAGGGTGCGCGGGATGGGGGTGGCGGTCATCACCAGCACATCGGTCGCCTCCCCCTTGCCGCCCAGGGTCAGCCGGTGTTCCACCCCGAAGCGGTGCTGCTCGTCGATCACCGCGAGGCCGAGATCGTGGAAATCCACCGTCTTCTGCACCAGCGCATGGGTGCCCACCACGATGGGCAGCGAGCCATCGGCGAGGCCGGCGAGGATTTTCGCCCGCGCCTTGCCCTTTACCGCCCCGGTCAGCAGGGCCGCCGGAACCGGGCAGATGCGTTCCAGGGTGCGCATGTGCTGGCGGGCGAGGATTTCGGTGGGCGCCATCAGCGCGGCCTGCGCCCCCGCCTCCACCGCGCGCAGCATCGCCAGCACCGCGACCAGCGTCTTGCCGGAGCCGACATCGCCTTGCAGCAGCCGCAGCATGCGTCGCGGCGCGGCAAGATCGGCGTCGATCTCGGCCAGCACCCGCGTTTGCGCCCGGGTGGGCCGGTGGCCAAATGCCGCGAGTGCCTTGGCGCGCAGGCTGCCGTCCCCCACCAGGGAGCGCCCGGGACGATCACGCGCCCGCCGGCGCACGATCGCCAGCGCGATCTGTCCGGCGAGCAGTTCGTCATACGCCAACCGCCGGCGCAGCAGCGGCGGCGGCGGCACCTCCGGCGTGTGCAGCGCCACCAACGCCTCGCGGAACGTCGGCCATTTCTCGCGCTTGAGCAGCGCCTCGCCGTTCCACTCCGCCAGCACCGGCACCCGCGTCAGGGTTTCCGCCACCGGCCGGCGCAGATGCCAGGCGAACAGCCCCGCGGTCAGCGGCCACACCGGCTCCACCGCCGGCACCCCCTCGGCCTGCCCCTCGGGCGCGATGTGGTCGGGATGCACCATCTGGGCGCGGTCATCGAACTTGCCGGATACCACCACCCGCGTGCCCGGCTTCAGGCGTGCGGCCGGAAACTGGCGGAAATAGATCAACTCGGCGAACCCGCCACCATCCGTCACCCGCACCCGCGTCGGCTGGCGCGCGTTGCCGGGCGGCTCGATGTTCACCACCTCCACCGCCAGGGTGGCGATGGTACCCGGCACGGCGTCCTTGATGGTGGTGCGGGCGCGGCGGTCGAGATAGGATTCTGGCAGATGGAACAGCAGGTCGATCACCCGGTTGCGCCCGATCGCGCGAGCCATCAGCCGCGCGATGGCATCGCCAACGCCGCGCAGGCTGGTCAGGGGTGCGAAAAGGGGTGCGAGAGGATCGTCTTCCACGGGCTGACACTGCGCAAGGCCGCGCGTATATGACAACCCGTCCATGACCGAAAATTCACTCCCCACCGATGACGTGCGCCGCCGCCGCATCCTGTTTCGCGCCACCCATCGCGGCAGCCACGAAACCGATATCCTGATCGGCGGTTTCGTGCGCGCCCGGCTGCCCGATCTCTCCACCGCCGAGATGGACGCGCTGGAGGAGATCATGGAGCTGCCCGATACCGACCTGGCCGACTGGCTCACCGGCCGCCGCCCCATTCCGCCCGCCGCCGACTCGCCGATGCTGCGCGCCATTCGCGAGGCCGCCCTGCTGGGCAAACCCGGCGCATGACGGCGCTGCCCGTCTATGGCGCGCCCGAAGGGGTTGACGCGCTGCTGCTGGCCCGCCGCGCCGGCGAACACCCGGGCCCCCTGCTCCACGCCGCCCGCGATGACGCCCGGATGGCCCGGCTGTCCGAGGCGCTCGCCTTTTTCGCGCCCGACGCCGAGGTGCTGCGCTTCCCGGCCTGGGACTGCCTGCCGTATGACCGCGTGTCGCCGAACCCCGAACTGGTCGCCGAGCGCATCGCCACCCTGGCGCGCCTGCTGGAGCCGCCGCGCGGCCCACGCATCGTGCTCACCACCATCAATGCCCTGGTGCAACTGGTGCCGCCGCGCCACGTGTTTCAGGATTCGAGCCTGACGCTCGCCGTCAACACCACCATCAAGCCCGAAACCCTGGTGGCCTTCCTCGAAGCCAACGGCTACGGCCGTGCCGCCACCGTGATGGAACCGGGCGAATACGCCGTGCGCGGCGGCATCATCGATCTGTTCGCCGCCGGCCTGCCCGAACCCGTCCGCCTCGATTTCTTCGGCGACACCATCGACAGCATCCGCGCCTTCGACCCCACCTCCCAGCGCAGCGCCGCCAAGGTGCCCGGTCTCACCCTGCGCCCGGTCTCCGAGGTCTCGCTCGACAAAGCCTCCATCGCCCGCTTCCGCACCGGCTGGCGCGAGTTGTTCGGCAACGCCGCCGCCGAGGACCCGGTGTATCTCTCGATCTCCGAGGGCCGTCGCCATCCCGGCATGGAGCACTGGGTGCCGCTGTTCCATGACGCCATGGAGACGCTGCTCGACTATCTCCCCGGCGCCTCGGTCAGCCTGGACAACCAGTCCAGCGACGTGCTGGCCGCCCGGCTGGAAATGATCGCCGACCATCACGCCGCCCGCCGCGCCGTGCCGCGCGACGGCGAGACGCCATATCGCCCGCTGCCGCCCGAACGCCTCTATCTCGACCTGACCGGCTGGACCGCCATGCTGTCCAGCTTCCCGCAATTCGCCTTCTCGCCGTTCTCGATGCCCGAGGGCGCGTCCGGGATCGACGCCGGCGGCCGACCCGGCCCGATCTTCGCCCAGTTCGCGCCGAGCGGGGCGGCGGCCGGTCCCGGCATCAACGTGTTCGACCAGTTGAAGGCCCAGGCCGAGCGCTGGCGCGCCGAGGGCCGCCGCCTGGTGGTTGCCGCTTGGACCCGCGGCTCGCGCGAGCGCCTCGGCAACCTGCTGCGCGAACACGGTTTCGCCCCCGCCATGGCCGATAGCTGGAAGGACACCGTCGGCAACCCGGCCTCCCTCGTGGTGCTCGGCCTCGAACGCGGCTTCCTCGCCGA
>CAIMWH010000306.1 GCA_903845065.1 uncultured Rhodospirillales bacterium
CTGCCTCCCTCGCCGCCATCGAAGGCGCCGCCCGCAATGAGCACTACGCCGCCACCAAGGGCGGCTTGATCTCCATGCTGCGTTCGCTCGCCGTCGAACTGGCTCGCTACCGCATCCGCGCCAACGCCATCCTGCCCGGCTGGATCGAAACCGACATGACGGCCAATTCCATCGCCAACGAGAAGTTCAGCGGCAACGTGATGCCCCGCATCCCGATGCGCCGCTGGGGCACCGGCGCGGATTTCGGCGGCATCGCCGTCTATCTGATGAGCGACGCCTCGGCCTACCACACCGGCGACGAGTTCGTGATCGACGGCGGATACTCCAAGTTTTGACCACCACCGGCCTCGATGTCGATGGGGTGACGCTGTGCTACAGCACGGTGGAGCAGATCGTGACGGCGACCTATCGGGTGAGTTTCAAGGTTGCCACCGGGGATCGCTTCATTCTGCTCGGCCCCTCCGGCTGCGGAAAATCGAGCCTGTTGAAGGCGGTGGGCGGCTACATGGCGCCGGTGGAGGGGCATATCGCCCTCAACGGCCGTGCCGTCAGCCGCCCCGGCCCGGACCGCATGATGGTGTTCCAGGAGTTCGACCAGTTGCTGCCGTGGAAAACGGTGAAGCAGAACATCATGTTCCCCATGCTGGCGAGTGGGAAATACAGCCGCGCCGAGGCGGCGGACCGGGCGGATCGCTATATCGAAAAGGTGAATCTGGTTCGCGCGCGGGACAGTTTCCCCCACACCCTCTCGGGCGGCATGAAACAGCGGGTGGCGATCGCCCGGGGTATGGCAATGGAGCCCGATATCCTGCTGATGGACGAACCCTTCGCGGCGCTGGACAGCCTCACGCGCGGGCAAATGCAGGACGAACTGCTGGCGCTATGGGAGGAAACCCGCTGCACCCTGCTGTTCGTCACCCATTCCATCACCGAGGCGATCAAGATCGGCAACCGCATCCTGCTCCTCTCGGCCCATCCCGGCCGGGTGCGGGCGGATTTGAATGACGTGGCGGCGGTGCGCGGCGATGCGGCCGCCACCAAGGCGCTGGAGGCCCAGATCTACCACCTCCTGTTCGGGCAAACCGAGGCCGCCGATGCGTGACATCATCCACGATATCGACCACGGCGCGGCGCTCGATATCGCGACGCGCCCGGTGCCATGGCCCCAGCGGCTCTACGGCAATCCGGCGCTGCGCCGCGCGGTGGTGATCCTGGGGCTGGCGCTGCTCTGGCAGGTCTATGGCGTGTGGCTCGACAATCCGCTCCTGGTGCCACGCCTGTCGGATACGCTGGTGGCGCTGGTGGAGGGGATGGTCAGTGGCGAAATCCCGAAGAAGGTGCTGATTTCGCTCAAGGTGCTGCTGAGCGGCTATGTGCTGGGCATCTTCTTTGCCTTCGTGCTGACCGGCCTGGCCGCCACCTCGCGCATCGGCGCCTCGCTGTTGGAAACCCTCACCGCGATGTTCAACCCGCTACCCTCCATCGCGCTGCTGCCCCTGGCCATGCTGTGGTTCGGGCTCGGCCCGGCGAGCCTGATTTTCGTGCTGCTGCATGCCGTCACCTGGGTGGTGGCGATGAATACCCATGCCGGCTTTCTGTCGGTATCGCCGACGCTGCGGATGGTGGGGCGGAACTACGGATTGTCCCTGCCAGGCTATGTGGTGCGTATTCTGGTGCCCGCCGCGTTCCCCTCCATCCTGTCGGGCCTGAAAATCGCCTGGGCCTTCGCCTGGCGCACGCTGGTGGCCGCCGAACTGGTGTTCGGTGCGGCATCCGGCAAGGGCGGCCTCGGCTGGTACATCTTCGAGAACAAGAACGAGCTTGAAATCGCCAATGTGTTCGCCGGGCTGCTGACGGTGATCGCCATCGGGCTGATCGTCGACAGCTTGGTGTTCGGCCAGATCGAAAAACGCACCTTGCGGCGCTGGGGCATGCAGGCCCACTGAAATCAAGAACCGGGGAGGATACAAAAATGCATGGTCTGATGGCGGTGGCTTTGGCGGCAATCCTATGGGCGGCACCGGCGCGCGCCGAGGTCTCGGAAATCCGCTTCGCCCAGCAGTTCAGCATGGGCTACCTGCAATTCAACGTGATGGCGCACCAGAAACTGCTGGAAAAGCACGCGGCCGCCCTCGGCGTGCCCAACCTCACGGTCTCCTGGCGCACCTTCAACGGGCCGGACAACATGAACGACGCCCTGCTGGCCAAGGCGGTGGACGTGGTATCCGGCGGCGTGCCCGGGCTCGTCACCCTGTGGGCGAAAACCGTCGGCACGGCGCAGGAAGTGCGCGGCATCACCGCGATGGGCAGTTCACCCATCCTGCTCAACACCCGCGATCCCAAGGTGCATTCCATCAAGGACCTTGGACCCACCAACAAAATCGCCATGCCCGCGGTGAAGGTGGCGATCCAGGCCATCATCCTGGAAATGGCGGCGGCCAAGGAATGGGGGGATGCCAACTACGACAAACTCGACCAACTCACCATGTCCCTCTCGCCGCCCGATACCACCGCCGGCCTGCTCTCCGGCGGCGGCAGCTTCGACAGCGGCTTCACCATCCCACCCTTCCAGAACCAGCAGCTGAAGAACCCCGCCGTCCACACCATCCTCGATTCGAGCGAACTCCTCGGCGACGCCACCACTACCCTGTGCTGGACCTCGAAATCCTTCCATGACGCCAATCCCAAGGTCTACCAGGCGCTGATCCTGGCGCTGAAGGAGGCCTCGGACATCGTCATGAAGGACCCCAAGCTGGCCGTCACCTATTACGTCGAGGACGTGAAATCCAAGATGACGGTGGACGAGGTGGTGGCCGTGATGTCAGACCCGCGCTTCAAGTATGAAGTCACGCCGCGCAAGGCCAAGTTCTACGCCGACTTCATGTATCGCGTCGGCAAAACCAAAAAGGCGCCGGCGACGTGGAAGGACATGTTCTTCCCCGAAATCCACGACCTCGGCGGGAGCTAGCCCGTCCTATTCATGGGGCTGACGTTCGTTTCGCGATTTGAGCGGCGGGCATGGATTTCCTGTCGCCTGTTTCATCGCGGTAGCCGGTGGTTTTTGATGGGCGTTGGGGTTTCGGGCTGCGGTTGGTTCGGGGGC
>CAIMWH010000307.1 GCA_903845065.1 uncultured Rhodospirillales bacterium
ACCGTAGATGCAGGAGACCGAGGCGACGACGATGACGTCATTGCGTTCCAGCATGGCCTGGGTGGCGGCGTGGCGCATGCGGTCGATCTGTTCGTTGATCTGGGAGTCTTTCTCGATATAGGTGTCGGTGCGCGGGACGTAGGCCTCCGGCTGGTAGTAGTCGTAGTAGGAGACGAAGTATTCGACCGCGTTGTCGGGGAAGAAGGACTTCATCTCGGCGTAGAGCTGGGCCGCGAGGGTTTTGTTGGGGGCGAGCACGAGGGCGGGCTTCTGCACCGCCTCGATCACCTTGGCCATGGTGAAGGTTTTGCCCGAGCCGGTGACGCCGAGGAGAACCTGGTCACGCTCGCTGGCCTGGACCCCGGCCACGAGTTCGCCGATGGCGCGGGGCTGATCGCCGGCGGGTTCGTACTCGCTCACCACCCGCAGCCGCTTGGTGACGGGGCGGGAGGGCTGCTTTTGCGGCATGAACAGCATGGGCGGCACGTGGAGCAGGGTTTCGGACATAATGCGGTCCTTTGGCGGGAAGAAAGGCGAGGGCCGAGCCCTGGACTTTCTTACTTCAATCCGCCGCCGCCGTCAGCGCGCTTCGCACGCCAGGTATCGACCAGGTTGCTGATCTGGGTGCGGCTGAAGGGCTTGGAGACAAAGTCATCCATGCCGGCGGCGAGGAAGGCTTCGCGGTCACCTTCCATGGTGTTGGCGGTCATCGCGATGATGGGCACGGCGGCGTTGGGGCGTTCGAGCTTGCGGATGGCGGCGGTGGCGGTGAGGCCGTCCATCACGGGCATTTGAACGTCCATGAAGATGATATCGTAACGGGTGTGGCTGGCTTTCTCGACCGCCTGCTGGCCGTCTTCGGCGATATCGACGCGGTGGCCGAGTCGGGTGAGCATGGCGGAGGCGACGAGGCGGTTGGTGGTGACGTCATCCACGACGAGGATATCGAGGCTGTCGGCCGGTGCGATGGGGGTGGGCTGGGGGGCCGGGGTGGCTTCGGGCTTGGCGGCGGGGGCGCCGGTGCCGGCGAGTTCGACGAGGCGGGCGATCAGCACACTTTGGCGCACCGGCTTGGCGAGAACGTAGTCGATCCCGGCTTCGGTGGCGGCCTTGCGCAGGTCCATGTTGGGAATGGAGGTGGCGAGGAGGAGGCGGATGGTGGCGAGCGTGGTGTCGGCGCGCATGGCGGCGGCGAGTTCGCAGCCGGAATTGCCGGGCATCTGGTGGTCCAGGATGCCGAGGCGGAAGGGATGCCCGGCGGCGGCGGCCGTGCGGGCCATCGCGATGCCGATCTCGGCGTTCTCGGCGGTATCCACCACGCCGCCGGCCGCTTCCACCTGGAGGCGGAAGATCTCGAGGTTGACCGGGTTGTCATCCACCACCAGCACGCGGGCGCCGTGGAGGGATTGGCTGCCGGGGCCATGGGCGCCTTCACTGGTGCGCACCAGGGGCACGGTGAACCAGAAGGTGCTGCCGACGCCGGCCTCGCTGTCGAAGCCGATGGTGCCGCCGAGGGCCTCGACGATGCGGCGGCTGACGGCGAGGCCGAGGCCGGTGCCGCCGTAGCGGCGCATCATCGAGGAGTCGGCCTGGAAGAACATCGAGAACATGCGGGATTTCGCGGCATCCGGGATGCCGATGCCGGTGTCCTTCACGGTGAAGCGAATGAAGCCGGCCTCCTCGCCGGCGGTCAGCACCACGCTGCCGCGCTCGGTGAACTTGAGGGCGTTGCCGACCAGGTTCAGCAGCACCTGGCGGATGCGCCCCTCGTCGCTGAGAAAGCCGCCGTAGAGGCTGGGAGTGACGTAGCCGGTGAGGTCGATGGTCTTGGCGGACAGGCGGGGGGCGAAAATGTCGAGCACGCCCTCGACGAGGCGGGTGACCTCGAAGGGGTGGCGTTCGATATCGAACTGGCCGGCCTCCATCTTGGAGAAATCCAGCACGTCATTGATGACCATCAGCAGCGATTCGGCCGAGGTGCGGATGGTCTCGGTGAAATGGCGCTGCTCGTCGGACATCTCGGTATCGAGCAGGAGTGCGGTCATGCCGATGACGCCGTTCATCGGGGTGCGGATTTCGTGGCTCATGGTGGCGAGGAATTCGCTCTTGGCGCGGTTGCCGGCCTCGGCCAGATCGCGCGCGGCGCGCAGGCTGTCATTGTGGGCGCGCGAACGCTGCACCCACAGCACGGAGAGGGTGCCGCCCCACATGAGGGCACCGATGGCGATGAAGATGATGCCGGCGATGACCAGGCGCTGCTTGTCCAGGGCGGGCAGGCCGTCGATCGGCTTGAGGCCATAGGCTACCATGCCCTCGATGCGCAGCGGCAGGCGGGCCAGCACGACGGGGGTTTCGGCCGGGCCAGCGCGGTAGGGGAAGGCCTCGCCCGGGGTGGCGGCGAGCGGCACGGTGGCGATATCGGCGCGCTTGTAGGCGAGTTGGCGTTCCTCGGGCGACAGGGTGCCCACGGTGGCGTCCGGCATCGCCTTGAGCAGCCAGTCCGGATCGGGCGCGATGATGGCCACGCCGTAGCGGTCGGTCAGGATCATGCCCTTGCCGGTGACCATGCGTTCGAGATTGGGCACGTCGATCTTCGCGACGGCGGCGCCGAGGAAGCGGCCATCGCGCCAGATGGGGGTGGAGTAGAAGATGCCGGGCACGTTGGTGCGCCGGCCGACGGCATATTGCACGCCCGGGGTGTTGCGCCTTGCGGCGGCGAAATACTCGCGATCGCCGAAGTAGGTGCCCACCAGGGTATCCGCCTGGTCGAAGTTGCTGGCCGCGATGCAGGTGCCGCTGGCGTCGATGACGAAGGCGAGGTCGGCGCCGAGGGTGCGGTTGATGAATGCGAGATAGGTGTTGAGCTCGGCAGTATCCTGCGCCCAGCCACCGAGGCCGCGGGTAGTGACGGCCTCATGTGCGATCACCACCGGGACGGACTGCACATGGGTCAGCGCCTGCTCGAAGTCATGCACGAAATTGCCGAGCGATTGGTGAACGTCGGACTGCGCGTGTTCAACCTGGACGGTGGTCTCGTGGTTCTGCCAGGCGCCGGTGAGCAGCCACACGCCGAAGGCCGCCATCCCGACCAGGATCATCAGGGCAAGTCGGATGGTGTGCTGGCGCAGTGAACTCATACCCCGCATCCTTGATGCCGGTTCGGACAGGTTTGGGATGCACCAGCAGCGCGCCGGGCGCAATCGCACAGGGGGGTTGGCGCGCATTTTTCATGACTCGTCGCCGTCGGGCGAGGGGCAGGGCGATAGGTTGAGGCAGAAAATATCATCAATCGAGATTTTCGCGGCATTTCTGGTTGACCGGGGTGCTGGGGTTTCTTAATTCTCAATCAATGAAACTGGGGGAGCGGTGTGGTGCGGGCCGAAATGAGCCACCCACGCAGACATGGCCGGAACGATTGGCAGGGGCAGCGCTGCCGATGAACGGCCTCGCCCGCTCGCTCGCCATTATGGATTTGTTCACCGCCGAGCGCCCGGTTTGGACCGCCGATCTCATCATCCAGGCCTGCGGGCTGAGCCGGCCGACCGGGTATCGCTATGTGCGTGAACTGCTCGCCACCGGGCTGCTGATCCGCGTCGGGGCAGGCGAATACAGCCTCGGGCCGCGCATCATCGAGCTTGACCGCCTCATTCGCCATGCCGACCCCATGATGGTGCACGGCATGGGGGTGATCGCCGACCTGGTGGGCGCCACCGGGTGCGATGTGATGCTGGCGGCGCTGTATGGCGACCGGATTGTGACCACCCACCAGGAGCCCGGGCTGGAGCGGCTGCGACTCAGCTTCGGGCGGGGGCAGGCGCTGCCGCTGTTTCGCGGCGCCGGGTCCAAGATCATCCTGGCCTATCTGAAGCCGGCCCGGCTGGCGCGGCTGTTCGAGGCGCATGCGGCCGAGATCGCCGCGGTGGGGCTGGGCGGCACGCTGGCGGAACTGCGCGGCCACCTCGCGGGCATTCGCCGGGCCGGGCATGCGGTGTCCACCGGGGAACTCGATCCGGGGTTCTATGGGCTTGCCGCACCAGTGTTCGGGCGCGATGGCGAGGTGCTGGGCTCGGTGATCGCGGCGCTTTCGACGGCGCGGTTGGCGATTACCGATGTGCGGGCGTTGACCCGGCATGTGACGGCGGCGGCCGGGAGGCTGACGGCGAGCATCGCGGCGGCGAACAGCCTGCCGCCAATATTTCCAAAACAGCGAGACGCCGCCTGAAGGCGGCCGGACGAGGGGAGAAACACCAATGAACAGAACGCCGATCAACCCGATCACCGATGCGGACCGCGCCTTGTTCGAGGCGGACGGGGCGGTGTGCCTGCGCGGCATGTTTGATGCCGAATGGGTGGCGCGCATGGGGGCCGCGGTGAACCGGGTGATGGATGCGGACCACGCGCTCGCCCGCAAGCGCGAGGTGACGGCGGCGCTGGGGGGGACGTCCGGGCGGTTTCACATCAACTCGTTCGTCTGGCGCTGGGACGAGGATTTTCGCGACTGGGTGCTGAACTCGCCGTGCGGCGCGATCGCGGCGGAGTTGATGGGGGCGGACGAGGTGCGGGTGTTCTACGACCAGTTGTTCGTCAAGGAACCCAATACGGTGGAGATGACGGACTGGCACCAGGACCTGCCGTTCTGGCCGCTGGCGGGCAATGACGTGCTGTCGGTGTGGGTGGCGCTGGTGGATGTGGGGCCGGACAACAGCGCGCTCGAATACATCGCCGGTTCGCATAAATGGGGCAAGTTCTACGCGGCGGCGATCCCGGACAAGGACCCGAAGTTCAAGTCCACTCTGGAGACCTGCCCGAATTTCTCGGAACTGCGCGGCGATCCGTCGTTGCGGTTCCTGTCGTGGAACATGAAGGCCGGCGATTGCATCGTGCATCATCCGCTGACGGTGCATGGGGCGGAGGGGAATTTCTCGCCGCAGCGCCGGCGGATGGCGATTTCGACGCGCTACATGGGGCGCGATGTGCGGTGGGACCCGCGGCCGGCGACCATGGCGGTGACCGGCAATCCGCAATTGGTGGCCGGCAGCCCACCGGTGGATGACGACTGCTTCCCGGTGGCCTGGCGCCGCGCGGCCTGACCTCAATCAATCAAAAACAACGGAAACGCTCGCAATGAAACGTCGTACCCTGCTGACCATCGCCGCCGGATTGCCGGCCGCCACATTGGCCCGTCCGGCCCGCGCCGAGGATCATCTGAAATGGTCGGTGTTCACGCCCGATCATGAGGTGACGTTCCGCACGGTGATGAAGCCGTATGCCGAGGCGGTGCAGAAGGAGACCAACAATGCGGTGGTCTTCGATATGTTCCCCAATGGTGCGCTGGGGCGCAATCCGGGCCAGCAGGCGCAGATGGCGCTCGATGGGGTGGCCGATATCGCCTGGGTGGTGCCCTCGTACACGCCGGGACGCTTTCCCGATACCGAAGTGTTCGAGTTGCCCGGGCAGTTCCGCGATCTGAAGGAGGGCACCGATGTGGCCACTCGGATGGCGGCGCGCGGGGTGTTCAATGACTACAAGGACTTCGTGATCCTGGGGTTCTTCTGCACCGCGCCGTATTCCATCCATACCAATTTCCCGGTGAGCACGGTGGCGGATTTGAGGGGCAAGACCATCCGCGCCTCGTCGGCCAATGAGAGTGCGGCGGTGCGAGCGCTGGGGGCGGTGCCGATCGGCATGCCGGTGACGGAGATTCCCGAGGCGATCAGCCGGCGGACCATCAGCGGGACCACCTCGCACATGTCGCCGTTCTTTGATTTCGGGCTGGATCGGGTGACCAACAACCACTTCTTCATCGGGCTGGGCGTGGTGCCGCTGCTGATCCTGATGAACCGCAAGAAGTTCGAGGCGCTACCCGCGGCGGTGCAGGCGGTGATGCTGAAGCATGGCGGGCAGGTGATGGCGGACCAGTGGTCGGCCTCCATCACCGCCTACAACAATGAGATGCTGGCCAAGCTGAAGAGCGATCCGAAGCAGCGCATCGTCATTCCCTCCGCCGCCGAACTGGAGGCGGCGCAGAAGGCGTTCGCCCCGATGCGGGAGGCCTGGGTGGCGGCGAGCGATCGGCACAAGGTGTTGAAGGCCGATCTGGACGCCGAACTCGCCCGGGTGCGCGCCAAGGCATGATCGGCACGTTGGAGGGGGCCGCGCGCAAACTGGCGCGTGGCCTGGCGGCGGTGGGGCTCGGGGTGCTGCTGGTGTTCGCGGCGACGACGATCGCGGATGGGTTGCTGCGGTTCTTTTTCGCGGCGCCGATCGATGCGGTACGGGACCTGGGTGGGTTGGTGGCGGCGTTCGCGGTGGCGTGTTGCATCCCGTTGGCGATCATCGAGCGGAGTTCGATCACCATCCGGTTTGTGACGAGTTTCATCGGGCTGCGGGCCGGGCGGGTGGCCGATGTGGCGGCGGCGGTGCTGGTGGAGGTGGTGCTGGGGCTGATGGCGTGGCGGTTTGTGCTGTTTGCGCGCCAGGCGGTGCTGGATGGCAACTCGACGTGGATGCTGCGGATACCGACGGCGCCGGTGTGGGGGGCGGTGGCGGCGATGATCGTGGTGGCGGCGTTGATGCAGTTGCTGGTGGTGCACGCGTGTATCGTCGGCGTGGCGCCGGCGCGCGCTGAGCACGTGGCGTAAGCGGGATGGACCCCGCGCTCATTGGCGGCCTCGGCATCCTGGTGCTGTTCGGGCTGATCCTGCTGCAGGTGCCGATTGCCTTCGCGATGATCTCCGTGGGGGTGGTGGGGTTCGCGTTGCAGGGCGGCGGCTGGTTGCCGGCGCTGTCGTTCCTGGCGACCGAGCCGGCGTTTGTGCTGGGGAGCACCGATCTTTCGGCGGTGCCGCTGTTTCTGCTGATGGGGAGCTTCGCCTCGGTGGCGGGGTTCTCCGAGGATGTTTATGCCGCGGCGGCGGCGTTCCTGGGGCATCGGCGGGGCGGGCTGGCGTATGCGACGATCGGCGGGTCCGCGGCGTTCGGGGCGATTTGCGGATCGAGCACGGCGACGGCGGCGACGTTTGCCAAGGTGGCGTTGCCGCAGATGTTGCGGCGGGGCTATGCGCCGGGGTTTTCCAGCGGGGTGATCGCGGCGGGGGGGACGTTGAAGTCGCTGATCCCGCCGTCATTGGTGATGATCATCTACTGCGTGGTGGCCAAGACGTTCATTCTGGACATGTTCGTCGCGGCGATTTTGCCGGCGTTGTTGACGATTGCGTTGAATTTGTTGGCGATTGCGGTGGTGGTGCGGCGCGATCCGACGCTGGCGCCGGTGAGCCCGCGGGTGCCGTGGCCGGAGCGGCGCGCGGTGGCGCTGCGGGCGGCGCCGTCGGTGGGGTTGATCCTGGGGATTTTCGCCGGGCTCTACAGCGGGGTGTTCACCGTCAACGAGGCGGCGTCGGCTGCCGCCATATTGGCGCTGCTGTTCGCGCTGGTGCGCCGGCGGTTGACCTGGGCGCGGATGCTGGCGGGGATGTATGAGGCCGCTTCGGTGACGGCGATGCTCTACATGGTGCTGATGGCGGCGCCGATCTTTACCTATTTCGTCAACCTGGCGCATGTGCCGGAGGCGCTGGTGGGCTGGATCGGGGCGCATCATCTGCCGCCGCTGGGCGTGATCGCGCTGCTGCTGGTGGTCTATCTGCTGCTGGGGACGTTTTTCGAGGAGATGTCCTCCATCCTCATCACCTTGCCGCTGGTGCTGCCGATTGTGACCGCGCTGGGATACGATCCGTTGTGGTGGGGCATCGTTTGCCTGATCCAGGTGGAGTTGGCGCTGATCCATCCGCCGATGGGGATCATCGTGTTCCTGCTGCATGCCATCGCGCCCGATATCCCAATGCGGACGATTTATCGCGGGGTGGTGCCGTTCCTGATCGCGGATTTCGGCGTGCTGATCCTGCTGACCCTGTTCCCGTCCATTGCCCTGTGGCTGCCGCATCTGCTGCAGCCGTAACCTGGAGTGACCGCTATGACCCCGATGCCCCCTCTACGGATGAGCCATGTCGGCATCTACGTGTACGACATGGACAAGATGCTGGCGTTCTACACCGGCGTGATGGGCCTGACCGAGACCGATCGCGGCATGGTGCGAGGGTCACCGATCGTGTTCACCAGCTCGGACCCGCTGGAGCACCATCAGATCGCGCTCATCGCCGGGCGGCCCGAGACGCTGGAGTTCAATCCGATCAACCAGATTTCGTTCCGCATGGAGACGGTGGAAATCCTCCAGGCGATGTGGCGGCGGGTGAAGGATGCGCCGGGGGTGAGCGACATGCGGCCGGTGGATCATGGCAACGCCTGGTCGGTGTATTTCCGCGATCCGGAGGGCAACCGGTTGGAGTTGTTCTGCGATACCGAATTCTATGTGAGCCAGCCCTGTCTGGAGCCGCTCGATCTCTCGCTGCCGGCGGAGGAAATCCGGGCGAAATCGGAGGCGTTCTGTCGCACCGCGCCGGGGTTCCGGCCGATTGCGGAGTATCGCGCCGAGTTGGCGGCGAAGATGGGGCGGGGCGCGTAGTGGATTTCGTTCCTGACGCAGACGTTGCCATCGTCGGCTGCGGGCCGGTGGGGGCGGCGCTGGCCAATCTGCTCGGCGCCGAGGGGCTCAAGGTGGTGGTGCTGGAGCGGGAGCCCTCGGTCTACCATCTGCCCCGGGCGGTTTCAGCGGATGGCGAGGCGATGCGACTGTTCCAGACCATCGGAATGGCCGATGCGGTGCTGCCGAAGATGAATGTCAGCCGCAACATCCGTCACCTCAATGCCGAGGGGAAGCTGCTGGTGCTGCTGGAGCGCGGCGGGGTGGGGCCGGAGGGATGGAACAACGCGTATCGGTTCCATCAGCCGGAACTCGAAGCCGGGTTGCGGGCGCCGCTGGCACATTTGCCGAGCGTGGAGATGCGGTTGCGCTGCGATGCATTCGCGCTCGATGAGGCCGAGGATCACGTTCGGGTTCGCTATGAGGATTTGTCGACCGGGACCCTCGGCGCGCTGACCGCGCGCTACGTGGTGGGCTGCGACGGGGCGCGCTCGATGGTGCGGCGGTTCCTTGGCAGCGCGCTGCTCGACCTGCGTTCGCATGAGCGCTGGGTGGTGGTGGATATGATCCTCGACCAACCACCGGCCGGGCTGGAACATGCCATGGACGAGAGCGGGCAAATCATCGACGCGGTGCAGTACTGCGACCCGGCGCGGCCCACCACCTTCGTCCCCATGCCAGGCAACCGGTGGCGCTGGGAATTCATGCTGATGCCGGGCGATGACGCGGCCACCATCGCCCACCCCGAAAGCATCTTCGCCCTGCTCGCGCCCTGGCGAGTGACGCCGGAGACGGGGCGGATCGAGCGGGCGGTGGTCTATACCTTCCACTCCGCACTGGCGACGCAGTGGCGGCGGGGGCGGCTGCTGCTGGCGGGGGATTCCGCGCACCAGACGCCGCCGTTCCTCGGGCAAGGGATGTGCTCCGGGTTGCGCGATGCCAACAACCTGGCATGGAAACTGCGCGACGTGATCACCGGCGTGGCGCCCGATACGCTGCTCGACAGCTATCAGTCCGAACGCGGTGAACACGTCCGCGCCTTCATCGAACTGGCAGTGGAACTCGGTGGCATCATCCAGGCCACCGACCCCGAGCGGGCGCGGCGGCGGGACGCCGAACTGCTGGCCAATCCCACCATGCTGCGCCCGATCGCGCCGCCGCTCGGGCCGGGGCTGCACGGCGATGCACCGGCGCCAGCCGGTACGCGAGCGGCCCAGCCGCGTCTGGCGGACGGGCGGCGACTCGATGACGTGGTGGGGTATCGGTTCGCGCTGCTGGCCCTGCCCGCCCTGCTGGATGGGCTCGATACCGGCCGGGTAGTGCCGGTGGCGGCGAGCGGGGAGGCGGTGGAATATCTCGATCGGCTCGGCGTGGCGGCGGTGCTGATCCGGCCGGATCGGCATATTCTTGGGGTGGCTGATGATCGTGCCCAAGTGGCGGCGTTGCTTGGGCGAGTGCCGGGAGGCAAGGGGTAAGCAAGGCTCCGCCGGGCAAGGGGCCTCCGCCCCTTGCATCCCGCTACTGCTCGCGGCTGGGGTTATGGCCTTCGGTTGAAATCCCGCGATCTCGCTGAGGGGACAGGCGAAGCCAGCCCGCCGCGTGTCATCGGCACAAACACGCCCATGACGTGCGATCGAATGCCTGCGGCGCAAGCAAGAACCTACGGCATCAACTGAAGGTCATCGCCACAGCCGCGAGCAGTCACGGGATGCAAGGGGCGGAGGCCCCTTGCCCGGCGGAGCCTTGCTTACCTTCGCCTACCGCCAGGACTGCAAGATACGAATGTAGTTCGCTCGCTCGAACGCCGTAGGGTCCTTCACCCGACGGAGGCTCATTTTGCCCCGCATGGCGGCGAGGGTGGTGTCTCGGGCGGCGAACCAGCCGGTCATGCCGTCGTGCAGGGTGCGCATGTGGCGGACGCCGTGGCGCAGGAGCGAGGAGGTGGTCATCACCACGTCCGCCCCGGCGAGGAGGTATTTGATCACTTCGTCGGCGGACTCCACGCCCGTGCTGGCGGCGAGGGAGGCGCGGGTGCGGCCGGCCATGAGGGCGATCCACAGCAGGGGGAGGCGGATTTCGGCGGGGGTGCTGAGGGCGAGGTCACGGCGGAGGCGCAGGGTGCCGAGGTCGATATCGGGCTGGTAGAAACGATTGAAGAGGACGAAGCCGGCGGCCCCCTCGGCTTCGAGGGTGCGCAGCATGGCGGCGGGGGCGCTGAAATAGGGGGAAAGTTTCATCGCCACGGGGATTTTCACCACGGCGCGGACGAGGCGGAGGATATCGACGTAGCGGCGTTCGATGGCACCGGCGTCCTGCCCGGGGTCGGCGGCGACGGTGTAGATGTTGAGTTCGAGGGCGCTGGCGCCGGCTTCCTGGATATCGCGGGCGTAGTCCAGCCAGCCGCTGTCGGTGATGCCGTTGAGGCTGGCGATGATGGGGATGGCGACGGCGGCGCGGGCCTGGCGGATGGTTTCGAGGTAGCGCTGGGAGCCGCTGCGGTAGGCGTCGGAGGGCGGGAAGTAGGAGAGGGCTTCGGCGAAGCTGTCGCTGCCCCATTCCATGCGGTGTTCGAGTTCCTCGGCTTCGAGTTCGATTTGTTCCTCGAAGATGGAGGGCAGCACGACGGCGCCGGCGCCGTGATCCTCGAGCGCGCGGATGTTGCCCACGTCCAGCGTGAGGGGGGAGGCGGAGGCGACGAGGGGGCTGGCGAGATCGAGGCCCAGGTATTTGGTGGAGAGGTCCATTGGATGCTCCTTAGACGGGCGCGGCGAAGCGATTGGGGGCCCAGCCGGCCATGTCCTCGTAGAGGCGGTATTTCTCGTTGATCGCTTGTTCGGCGCTGGCCAGCAGTTTGGCGGCCTCCTCGGGGCGGGACTGGGCGAGGGCGCGGTAGCGGATTTCGTTGTAGGCGTAGTCCCGGAACTTGACGTGCGGGCGGGGGCTGTCGAGCACGAAGGGGGTGGCGCCGGCGTCGCGCAGCGCGGGGTTGTAGCGGAACAGCGGCCAGTAGCCGCTGGCGACCGCGAGATCCTGCTGGCGCAGGCCCTGGCGCATGTCGATGCCGTGAGCGATGCAGTGGCTGTAGGCGAGGATGAGGGAGGGGCCGGGGTAGGCTTCGGCCTCGCGGAAGGCGAGCAGGGTTTGCTGCGGGTTGCCGCCCATGGCGACCTGGGCGACGTAGACGTTGCCGTAGGCGATGGCCTGGAGAGCCAGGTCCTTGCGGGCGGTGCGCTTGCCGGCGGCGGCGAATTTGGCGACGGCGCCAAGGGGGGTGGCCTTGGAGGCCTGGCCGCCGGTGTTGGAATAGACCTCGGTATCCATGACGAGGACGTTGACGTCTCGCCCGGTGGACAGCACGTGGTCGAGCCCGCCGTAGCCGATATCGTAGGCCCAGCCGTCACCGCCGACGATCCAGATGCTGCGGCGGACGAAGTGGTCGATGAGGGAGAGCAGGTGGGCGGCGCGCGGGTCGGCGCTGCGGCGCAGGCGGCGGGTGAGTTCGGCGACGCGGATGCGCTGGTCGCGGAATTCGGATTCGCGGACCTGGGGGGCGGCGATGACGGCGGCGACGAGGTCTTCGCCGAGTTCGGGGGTGAGGGCGCGGGCCAATCCGATGGCGGTATCGAGGTGTTTGTCGGCGGCGAGGCGGAAGCCGAGGCCGAACTCGGCGTTGTCCTCGAACAGGGAGTTGGCCCAGGCGGGGCCGCGGCCCTCGGCGTTGGCGGCCCAGGGGGTGACGGGGAGGTTGCCGCCGTAGATCGAGGAGCAGCCGGTCGCGTTGGCCACCATCATGCGCTCGCCGAAGAGTTGGGAGAGCAGCTTGAGGTAGGGGGTTTCGCCGCAGCCGGCGCAGGCGCCGGAGTAGACGAACAAGGGTTCGAGGAATTGCACGCCGCGGACGTTGGCGAAATCGACGCGGCTGCGATCATTGATGGGCAGGCCGTCGAAGAATGTCTGTGCCGCGACCGCCCCCGCCATCAGGGGCAGCTTGTCGTGCAGGTTCAGCGCCTTCATGCCGGGTTCGATGGGGCTGAGGGCGGGGCAGGCTTCGACGCAGAGGCCGCAGCCGGTGCAGTCTTCCAGGGAGAGATGCAGACTGAAGCGCAGGTCCGGGAAGCCGCGCACGTTGATGGGGGCGGCGGGGAAGCCCGCGGGTGCGTCATCGAGGCGCTTGGCATCGAAGGTGCGGGCGCCGATCACCGCGTGGGGGCAGACGAAGCTGCATTGGCCGCACTGGATGCAGAGATCGGCCTCCCACACCGGGACGACCTCGGCGATGTTGCGCTTTTCGAAGCGGGCGGTGCCGACGGGGAAGGTGCCGTCGATGGGCATCATGGAGACCGGGATGTCGTCGCCGAGACCGTCCATCATTTTGGCGGTGACATTGCGGACGAAGGCGGGGGCGTTGGCGGGCACGTGGGGGGCGCGATCCCAAATGGCGGTGGGGTGGGCCGGGATGGCGACCTGGTGCAGCCCTTCGAGGGTGCGATCGACGGCGCGGTGGTTGCGGCGGACGATGTCCGCACCCTTGCCGCCGTAGGTTTTGTCGATGGCGTGCTTGATTTCGACGATGGCGCGGTCCCGCGGCAACACGCCGGAGATGGCGAAGAAGCAGGTTTGCAGGATGATGTTGGTGCGGCCGCGCAAGCCGGCTTCCTGGGCGACGCGGGAGGCATCGATGACGTAGAATTTCAGGCCGAGCTCGATAATGCGGACCTGCATGGCGAGTGGCAGATGGTCCCATACCGTGTCGGCCGGGTAGGGGCTGTTGAGCAGCAGGGTGGCGCCGGGGGCGGCGAGGCGGAGGATGTCGGTGCGTTCGGCGAAGGCGAACTGGTGGCAGGCGACGAAGCCGGCGGCGCTGATGAGGTAGGGCGCCTGGATCGGGTTGGGGCCGAAGCGGAGATGGGAGACGGTCTGGGCGCCGGATTTGTGGCTGTCGTAGACGAAGTAGCCCTGGGCGTAGAGGCCGGCCTGCTCGGCGATGATTTTCACGCTGTTCTTGTTGGCGCCCACGGTGCCGTCGGCGCCGAGGCCGTAGAAGACGGCTTCGGTGGTGCCGTTGGCGGGCAGGCGGAAGGTGAGGTCGGGGGCCAGATGGGTGTGGCCGACGTCATCGATGATGCCGAGCGTGAAGCCGTTGCGGGGGGTTGGTTTCGCGAGTTCGTCGAACACCGCCTTGGCGAGGGCGGGGGGGAAGTCCTTGGAGGAGAGGCCGTAGCGGCCGCCGACGACGATGGGGAGCGGCCGGGCGTTTGTTCCGGCAGGGGCCATGGCGGCGCGGGCCAGCACGGTGACGATTTCCTGGAACAGCGGCTCACCGTAGGCACCGGGTTCCTTGGTCTGCTCGATCACCGCGATGCGCCGCGCGGTGGCCGGCAGGGCGGCGAGGAAGGCTTCGGCGGCGAAGGGGCGGAACAGGCGGACCTGGAGCACGCCGACGCGCTCGCCCACTGCCGCGAGGGCGGCGGCGGTGGCCATGGCGGTTTCGGCGCCGGAGCCCATCAGGATGATGACGCGCTCGGCGTCGGGCGCGCCGGTGTAGTCGAACAAATGATACTGGCGGCCGGTGAGGGCGGCCAGGCGGTCCATCTCCTCCTGCACGATGCCGGGCATGGCGGCGTAGAACGGGTTCGAGGTTTCGCGGGCCTGAAAGAAGGTGTCCGGGTTGTGGGCGGTGCCGCGTACGACGGGGTTTTCCGGGCGTAAAGCGCGGGTGCGGTGGGCGCGGACGAGGTCGTCATCGATCATGGCGCGGATGGCGGAGTCATCGATGAGGTCGAGCGAGTTGACTTCGTGGGAGGTGCGGAAGCCGTCGAAGAAATGCAGCACGGGGACGCGGGCGCGCAGGGTGGCGGCGTGGGCGACGAGGGCGAGGTCATGGGCTTCCTGCACCGAGGCGGCGGAGAGCAGGGCGAAGCCGGTGCCGCGGGCGGCCATCACGTCGGTATGGTCGCCGAAGATCGACAGGGCCTGGGTGGCGATGGCGCGGGCGGCGACGTGGAAGACCACGGAGGTGAGTTCGCCGGCGATCTTGAACATGTTGGGCAGCATCAGCAGCAGGCCCTGCGATGCGGTGAAGGTGGTGGTGAGCGCGCCGGCCTGGAGCGCGCCGTGCAGGGTGCCGGCGGCCCCCGCCTCGGACTGCATTTCCTGCACCACGGGGATGTTGCCCCAGATGTTCGGTGTGCCCTCGGCCGCCCACTGGTCGGCCAGTTCGGCCATCGTGGAGGAGGGGGTGATGGGGTAGATGGCGCAGACTTCGCTGACCCGGTAGGCGATGTGGGCGACGGCGGTGTTGCCGTCCATGGTGGCCCTCATGGCAGGCGCTCCCCGGGTGTGGTCGGTATCATGTCGATGGCGTGGCAAGGGCACTGTTCGTAGCAGACGGCGCAGCCGGTGCAGCGGGCGGGGTCGACCTGGTAGCCGCGGCCGCGGCCGAGCTTGGCGATGGCCTGTTCCGGGCAGGCGGCGAAGCAGTTGTCGCACTCGTAGCAGTTGCCGCAGGACAGGCAGCGGGCGGCCTCGCGGCGGGCGGCGGGTTCGTCGAGCCCGGCGATGATTTCGGCGAAACCCTCGGTGCGGGTGGCGCCGGCGAGGATGGCCTGTTCGGCGGCCAGCGCATCGGCGAACAGCGGCAGGTTGAGCATGGGGACGGTGACGGGGCGGTGCTTTTCGGGCGCCGTGTAGGCGGCGTTGCGCAGCCAGGCATCGACGTGGCGGGCGGCCTTCTTGCCGTGGCCGGTGGCGACGGTGACGGTGCGTTCGGAGGGCACCATGTCCCCGCCGGCGAACACGCCGGGGGCGCCGGTCATCATGTCGAGCCCGACCAGCACGGTGCCGTCGGGCTTGAATTCGATGCCGGTGACGGTGCGCAGGAAGCCGCTGTCGGTCTCCTGGCCGAGGGCGAGGACGACGGCGTCGGCGGCGAGGGTTTCGAAGGTGCCGCTGGGGACCGGGCGGCCGTGATCGTCCAGCGTCATCCGCTCGACGGTGAGGGTCTGGCCGGCGAAGTCCGTGATGGTGGTGAGCCAGCGGAAGGTGACGCCCTCGGCGTCGGCTTCGTCGGCCTCGAAGCTGTGGGCCGGCATGTGTTCGCGGTCCCGGCGGTAGACGATGATGGCTTCCTCGGCGCCGAGGCGGCGGGCGGTGCGGGCGGCGTCCATCGCGGTGTTGCCGCCGCCGTAGACCACGACGCGGCGGCCGAGCAGGGGGGCGACGCCGGCGCTGGCATCGCGCAGGTAGCCGACGGCATCGAGCACGCGGGCGGCGTCCCGGGCGGGGATGTCGGCGTGGCGGGAGACATGGGCGCCGATGGCGACGAACACGGCATCGAAGCGGCCGGCCTGGCGGGCGGCGGCGAGGTCCGAGACTTTGCGGTTGAGGTGGATCTTCACACCCATGCGCTCGATGCGGGCGACCTCGGCGTGCAGCACGTCCCGCGGGAGGCGGTAGGCGGGGATGCCGAAATGGAGCATGCCGCCGGCGACCGGGCCGGCTTCGTGGATTTCGACGGTGTGGCCGAGGCGGGTGAGGTGATAGGCGGCGGAGAGGCCGGAGGGGCCGGCGCCGACGATGAGCACGCGCTTGCCGGAGGGGGTGGCGGTGGGCGTTGGCGTCCAGGATTCGGCGATCGCCAGGTCCCCGAGGAAGCGTTCGACGGCGTGGATGGAGACGGCGGAATCGAGTTCGCCGCGGTTACAGGCGGTTTCGCAGGGGTGATAGCAGACCCGGCCGTGGACGGCGGGCAGCGGGTTGTCGCGGATGAGGGCTTCCCAGGCTTGGCGGTGCTGGCCGGCCTGGGCGAGGCCGAGCCAGGCCTGGATGTTTTCGCCGGCCGGGCAAGCGGCGTTGCAGGGTGGCATCAGTTCGACATAGGCGGGCAACTGGTGGCGCACCGCGCCGGGGCCGTGGGCGGCGGTGAGGTCCACCACCGGCGTGAGGTCGGCGTGGGGGCGTTTTTGTATCAAGTCCGGCATGCGCGCTGCTTTCCGGGCACACGGGGCCCGGGAGGGACGCTAGGCGCCGGTGGCCGCGGGCTCCTTGACCCAAGTCAACGGATCAGCGTTCGCCGTGATCGCGGATGAGGGCGGCGGTGCGGAACAGGCCATGGACGAACTTGCTGTAGGGCAGCGCGAGGAAGAGGGCGAGGACGAAGCCGAGATGCAGCGCGAGCAGCCAGCCCATCAGGGGCGTGGCGCGCAGGAGGAGCAGCAGCAGCCCGGTTTTCGCCACCGAGGCGAGCAGGATCAGCATCGCGTATTCACCGCCCAGCACGGCGCGGGCGAGGGGGGCGGGGTCCGCCAGCACCTTCAGCCAGAGCAGGCCGGTGGTGCCGATCAGCATCAGGATGCCGCCGATGGTGCCGAGCAGGACGGGGAGGCTGATCGGGGAATAGGGCGCGATCCAGCCGAGGCCGTGGTGGAAGATGGTGGCGACCGAGGTGGCGGCGAAGCAGAGCAGGAAGCCGTAGGCCATGGCGTGATGCAGCCAGCGGCGCACATGGGAAAAGCCTTCGCCCGGGTAGTTGCAGCCGTCGCCGCCGCCGCCGAGGTTTTTCAGCGTCATCGCGTCATGAATCGCGCGGGCGATGTGGATGGGCCGCGCCTTGCCGCCCGAGGCGCGCCAGTAGCTGGCGGTGGCCATGGCGAGGGCGAGCAGGGCGTAGAGGAAGGCGGCGCTCGCCGTCCACACCATCACGCCGTAGGGGATGACGGCGAAGAAGGCGCCGGGGCCGGTGTGGGTGGCCAGCATCACGTCGCCGGATTGCAGGATGCCGGCCAGCGCCAGCACCAGGGTGACGGCGATGGCGGTGAGGAGGGAGACCAGGGTGCCGTTGCGGGCGAAGACCTGGCCCATGGGTTTCGGCCAGGCGTGGGCGGCGTAGGACTCGGCGCGCACCACCGCGAAGGCCTGTGGCACGTTGATGCCCCAGGGGTGCGGCGGCGCATACTGGCAGGCGTGGAAGCAGCCCTGGCAGCCGTGGCAGAGGTTGGCGAGGTGGTCGAGATCGGCGCCGGAGAACTCGCGGCGGCGCTGCATGGCGGGGAAGACCGCGCAGAAGCCCTCGCAATAGCGGCAGCCGTTGCAGATCTCCATGTTGCGGCGGGCATCCGCCATGGCTTCGGTCGTCATCTCAGTTGCGGGCATGGCGTGCCGCCTCCCGTCCTGCGATGCGGCCGAACACCGTGCCGATGGTCATGCCGAAACCGGCGAGATAGCCGCGGCCGAGAATATTGCCGGCCATGATTTCGCCCGAGGCGAACAGGTTGGCGGAGGGTTTGCCGTCCGCCATCAGCACGCGGGCGTTCTCGTTCACCTTGACGCCGAGATAGGTGAAGGTGATGCCGGGGCGCAGCGGGTAGCCGTAGAACGGTCCCTCCTCGATGCGGCGGGCCCAGTGGGTTTTGGGCGGCGTGATGCCCTCGGTGCGGCATTCGTCGAGACCGCTGCTGTCGAAGCGGCCGGGCTGCACGGCGGCGTTGTAGTCGGCGACGGTTTTTTCGACGGTGGCGACATCGAGCCCCATTTTGTGGGCGAGTTCGGCGATGCTGTCGGCCTTGAGGGCGGGGTAGACCGAGGGCATGAACAGTTCGAACGCCTTGGCGTCACAGATGGAATAGGCGATCTGGCCGGGCTGCTGGGCGATCAGGCGGCCCCAGATGGCGTAGCGCTTGGGCCAGACATCCTCGCCCTCGTCATAGAAGCGCTGGCCGTCGCGGTTGACCACGATGCTGAAGGGCACGCTGTCCAAGCGGGTGGAGATGCCGCCGTCGAACTGGGGGGAGCGGGCATCGAGCGCCACGGCGTGGAACTGGGTGGGGTCGCCGATCGGGGCGACGCCCTGGTCCAGCAGATCGCGCAGGACGCGGCCCTTGGCGTAGGGGGTGCCGCGGATGACGAAGTTGTCCACCGCATCGCCCCAGTATTTGCGCATCCAGTCGAGATTGGCCTGGAACCCGCCCGAGGCCGCCACCACGCAGCGGGCGGTCACGGTGGCAGGGAAGCCGCGATAGGTGATGTCGGCGGAGCGGACAAAGCCGTCATCGACGTGAAGGTGGGTGACTTCGGCATCGTAGAGGATATCGACGCCGAGGCGCGCGGCGGTGGCGTAGTAGGCGTTCAGCAACGCCTTGCCGCCGCCGAGGAAGAAGGCGTTGGTGCGCGAGAGGCTGAGGGTGCCGGAGAGGGCGGGCTGGAAGCGCACGCCGCAGGCCTCCATCCAGGGTGTCATCTCGGCGCTGACCCGGATGGTCATGCGGGCGAGGGCTTCGTCGGTATGGCCGCCGGTGACGCGGTTGAGGTCGTCCCAGTATTCGTCCTCAAGGTAGGCGCCGGTGAGGACCTTGGTGGGGGCGGTGTGCATGCCGCGGAAATTGCGGGTGTGGCGGGAGTTGCCGCCGCGGAAATGCTTGGGGGCGTGTTCCAGCAGCAGCACGGTGGCGCCGGCCTCGCGCGCCGTCACCGCGGCGCAGACGGCGGCGTTGCCACCTCCGATCACCAGCACGTCATAGGTTCGCGTCAGATCGACCATATCGCCAGGTGGCCTCGCTCATGTGCACAGGCTTGTGTGCCCAAGGCGTCACGGGGTGGCAAGTGGGGTACAGCAAAACGCGGCCCCCGGATGGGGGCCGCGCTGTGTAAAATATCCTGACGAACTGGTATCAGCCGCGGTTGCGGCGACGGGCCAGACCGAGACCGACTAGGCCGGTGCCGAAGAGAGCCATCGAGATGGGCTCCGGCACGTTCTCGAAGAAGTCACCCACGGTGTATTCCATGCCCGAACCGCCGATGACCTGGACGGTCGAGCTGCTGTTCAGGTTGAGGCCGGTGAACCCGATGAATTCCGCGTTCGCGCCGGTGGAACCGCTGGCCGGGGAGGTCAGCTTCGTGGTGGTGTCACCCGGGGTGGTGGTGAAGATCGACGGGCCGGCGCCGGAGGTGGTGCCGGCGTAGGTGATGGCGCCCGTGGTGCCGATGACCACCGTGGTGACCAGGCCGCCCGCATCAGTCACCTTGATGGTGATGGCAGACTGCTGGGTGCCGGCGGTGGAGGTGCCGTTGTTTTCGAGGAAGAAGCCGAAAGCGTTGACGTTGCTCGAGAACCCGGTGATCGACAGGGTCTTGGTCGCCTGGGTGCCAAGCGCGCCGGTGATGTTGCCGGCGTTGGTGCCATACAGCGTGTAGGTGTTGATCATGGTGCCACCGGTGACCGACAGGCTGCCCTGGGCCAGCGGGATGGTCGGGCTGCCGGCCGAAACCACGGTGGAGTATTCGGCGAAGCAGCCTCCGCACAGCGCGCCTTCCCATTTGGCCAGCGCACTGGTCGCCACGCTATCGGCGCCGCGGCCGAGATAAGAAGCCGGAGTGGCCTGCGCCCCAGTGGCGGCAACCGTGATCGCGCCAACCAGGCCGAGAACCCCGACGATCTTCTTCATTCCGTAGCTCATTCCAAGTCTCCTAAGATCACGGGCGGCACACGTGGTGCTACCGTCCTTATTCGAAGTCCAACACGTCATCGTATCTGGAAGGGTTGGTAGCAAACGCCGTGCCACTCTTGAAGTACGTTTTGATTCAAGGGGTTGGATTTTGGTCGTTGGCCCGTGTGTAAAAAACGCTGACACCCTGCATCGAGACACAAGCCGCAATGGCGGTCCGCACCGGGCGGTGACGTTGCAACATCGCAGCACCGGCCGCACACAGATGGGCCGGAATCCGATGCGACGTCACCGCCCGCATGCTCAAACCGCCTTCTTGAGGGTCGGCGACGCCTTGAAGCGGACGGTCTTGCCGGCCTTCACCTTGATCGCCTCGCCGGTGCGCGGGTTCAGGCCCTTGCGCGCCTTGGTCTTGCGCACGGCGAAGGTGCCGAAGCTCGGCAGGGTGAACTTGCCCGACTTCTTCAGCTCCTTCACGATCGCCCCGATAAGGTCGGTCGCGGCGCGATTGGCGGCGGTGCCGGTGAGGGAGGCGGACTCCTGGATCACCTTTGCGATGAACGCCTTTGACATGGTGTTTGTTCCTCTGCTGTGTGACGGCAAAATGATCCCGCGGCAAACCTCGCGCACTGCGACAAGACTCGCGCAAGGCGCCGAAAGACTTGTTTTGCTAACAGCGGACTTGGGCGCGTGCAAAAGAAATCGCCGTCCAGCCTGCGGAAAACCGCAGCAATAGCGCCGAATTTACCAGCGATGCTTGGCTGGTCTGCCACTTCCGTTGATCCGGGCAAATATGCGAGGTTGGGGCATGAGCAATCCAGCACCCCTCCCCAGGCTGCCCGCAACCGAGGCGATCGATCCGCGCTATGAGGCGCTGGATACCTGGCCGCCGCTGGCCAGGGTGGAGGCGATGTGGGAGGCGCAGCTTGCCGCGGTGGCCGCGGTGAAACCCGCTTTGCCGGCGCTGGCGGCGGCCGCGACGGCGGCGGCGGCGCGCCTCGCGGCCGGCGGGCGGCTGATCTATGCCGGCGCCGGCACCTCGGGGCGGATCGGCGTGCAGGACGGCGCGGAGTTGCCGCCGACGTTCGACTGGCCGGTGGCGCGCACCATCATGCTGATGGCCGGCGGGGACGTGGCGTTCACCCGCTCGATCGAGAATGCCGAGGATGACATGGCGGCCGCCGAAGCGGCGCTGGCGGCGCACCAGGTGGGGCCGAACGATGTGTTGATCGGCATCGCGGCCAGCGGGTCCACCCCGTTCACCATCGCTGCCATCCGCACCGCGCGGGCGCATGGGGCGCTGACGATCGGGGTGGCCAACAGCGCGGGCGGTGGGGTTTTGATCGCGGCCGAACACGCCATCCTGGCCGAGACCGGGGCCGAGGTGATCGCCGGGTCCACCCGCATGAAGGCCGGCACGGCGCAGAAGATCGTGCTGAACCTGCTGTCCTCCGAAGTGATGATCGCGCTCGGGCGGGTGCATCGCGGGCTGATGGTGGATATGCAGGCCAAGAACGAAAAGCTGCGGGCGCGGGCGGTGCGCATGTTGCGAACCCTGACCGGGCGCGCCGACGCGGACCTCGTGGCCGCGCTCGCCGAGGCGGGTGGGCGGGTGAAAACCGCGGTGTTGGTGCTGGAACGGCTCGACCGGGCCGGGGCGGAGGCGCTGCTGGCGGCCCATGGCGGCAGCCTGCGGGCTGCGCTCGCGACGCTGCGGCCGGGAGCCGGGGTATGACCATCATCCGCGCCGCCCGGCTGTTCGACGGCATCGGCTTCGACGAGGCCCGCGATGTCATCATCGACGGCGGCCGCATCGGCGCGCTGCGGCCGGCGGGGTCTGCCGTGGCGGTGGAACTGCCGGACGGCGCGCTGCTGGTGCCCGGCTATGTCGACCTGCAGGTGAACGGCGGCGGCGGGGTAATGCTCAACGATGACCCGACGCCGGCCACGCTGCGCAAGATCGCCCGCGCCCACGCCCGGGCCGGCAGCACCACCATCCTGCCGACGCTGATCAGCGGCACCAGGCCGTTGCTGGCCGCCACGCTGGAAGCCGGCCGCGCGGCGCTGGCAGCCCATGTGCCCGGGGTCGCCGGGCTGCACCTGGAGGGGCCATTCCTAGCGCCCACCCGGCGCGGCATCCATCCCGCCGCCGCGATGACGGTGCCGACCGAGGACGATCTCGTCGCATTGTGCGCCCCGTTCCCCGGCCGCCTGCTGGTGACCCTGGCGCCCGAGATGGTGACGGCGGAGGCGGTATCGCGACTGGTCGCGGCCGGGGTGATCGTGTTCGCCGGGCATACCGATGGCAGTTTCGAGCAGGTCTCGGCCGGGCTGGCGGCGGGGATCAGCGGCTTCACCCACCTATATAATGCGATGTCGCCGCTGACGGTGCGAGCACCCGGCGCGGTGGGGGCGGCGCTAGATCACCCGACGGCGCGGGCCGGCATCATCGCCGATGGGCTGCATGTGCACGCCGCCGCGATCCGGGTGGCGCTGCGCTGCATGGGGCCTGACCGGTTGTTCCTGGTGTCGGACGCCATGGCGACCGCGGCTTCCGAGGTGGTCAGTTTCGAACTCTATGGGCAGACCATCACGTTGAAGGATGGGCAGTTGACCAATACGGCGGGCACGCTCGCCGGCGCGCATCTGACGATGGCCGAGGCGGTGCAGATCGCGGTGCGCGATGTCGGGATCACGCTGGGCGATGCGCTGCGCATGGCGACACGCACGCCGGCCGAGGCGCTGGGGCGGAACGATCTGGGGCGGATCGCGCGCGGAGCGGCGGCCGATCTGGTGGCGCTCGATCGTGACCTGCGGCCGGTGGCGGTGTGGCAGGGCGGTGAGCGGATCGTCTAAGCGACCCCCCTCCCCCGCCGGAACGGGAGAGGGGAGGGGAGGCTACAGGCCCGCCTGGGTGACGAACTTGGTGTTGAGATAGGCTTCCATCGCCTCCAGGCCGCCTTCCGAGCCGTAGCCGCTGTCCTTGATGCCGCCGAACGGCACTTCCGGCAGCGCCAGGCCGTGATGGTTGATCGACATCATGCCGGCTTCGACGGCGGCGGCGATGGCGTTGGCCGTCTTGGCGGAGCGGGTATAGGCGTAGGAGGCGAGGCCGTAGGGCAGGCGGTTGGCTTCGGCCACCACGTCATCGAAGTGCTTGAACGGCACCATCAGTGCGAGCGGGCCGAACGGCTCCTCGTTCATCACCCGCATGCCGAGGTTGAGGTCGGTCAGCACGGTGGGTTCGAAGAAGTTGCCCTTGTTGCCGATGCGCTTGCCGCCGGTCTTCACCGTGGCACCCTTCTGCACGGCGTCGGCGATGAAGCCTTCCATGGCGGTCACGCGGCGCGGGTTGGCGAGCGGGCCCATGGTGGAGGTGGGGTCGAGCCCGTCGCCCACCTTCACCGCCTGGGCGACGGCGACGAACTTGTCGACGAAGTGTTCGTAGACGCTCTCCTGCACCAGGAACCGCGTCGGCGAGACGCAGACCTGGCCGGCGTTGCGGAACTTGTTGGTGGCGAGGATCTTGGAGGCGACGTCGATATCGGCGTCATCGAACACGATGGCCGGGGCGTGGCCGCCGAGTTCCATTGTGACGCGCTTCATGTGCAGGCCGGCCAGGGCGGCAAGTTGCTTGCCGATGGCGGTCGAGCCGGTGAAGCTCATCTTCTTGATGACGGGGTGCGGGATCAGGTACTCGCTGATCTCGGCCGGCACGCCGTAGACCAGCTGCACGGCGCCCGGGGGCAGGCCGGCATCGGCGTAGGCGCGCACCAGTTCGGCGCAGGAGGCCGGGGTTTCCTCGGGGCCCTTGAGGATGACCGAGCAGCCGGCGGCCAGGGCGGCCGAGATTTTGCGCACGGCCTGGTTGATCGGGAAGTTCCACGGCGTGAACGCCGCCACCGGGCCGACCGGCTCCTTGATGACGAGCTGGTAGACGCCCTCGGCGCGGGCCGGGATCACGCGGCCGTAGGCGCGGCGGGCTTCTTCGGCGAACCATTCGATGACATCGGCGCCGGCCATCAGCTCGCCCTTGGCTTCCACCAGCGGCTTGCCCTGCTCCTGGGTCATCAGGCGGGCGATCATGTCGACGCGCTCGCGGATCAGGCCGGCGGCCTTGCGCATCACCTTGCTGCGCTCATAGGCCGAGACCTTCTTCCACACCGCGAAGCCCTTTTCGGCGGCGGCAAGGGCGCGATCGAGATCGGGGCGCTCGGCGTGGGCCACGGTGCCCAGCGGCTCGCCGGTGGCGGGATTCATGACCGTGAGGGTGCGGCCGGACGCAGCAGCGGTCCAGGCACCATCGATGAACAGGGAAACGTCGGCGTACATGGCGGTATCCTCAGATATCGGGTTTCGGGGCGTTATGTCCGAACGCGCGCGACGCATGATACCGCCGGGTGCGGCCGCGGTCGAGGTGGCGGCCGGGCGGGCGGGGGTTGTCCCCAAGAAAGAATCCGAAACTCGGTTACCGTCGGTTGCATCGCCCCTGGGATTGGGGCAGCGTTGCGCCCGGTGCAAACCGAAAATAACAGGGAGACTGGCATGACCTCACTTCCAGCACGCGTTCTGCGTGCGGGCCGTATTGCATTGGCCGCGGGCGCGGCCGTGTTCTTGTCCGGCGCCATCGCCAAGGCCCAGGTGGCGCCGCCCCCGGGGCCGACTGTCGAGGCGATGAAGAAGCGCGGCGCGCTCAACTGCGGCATCGATACCGGCGTGCCCGGCTTCGCCTTCCAGGACAACAAGGGCGTCTGGCACGGCATCGATATCGACTATTGCCGCGCCATCGCGGCCGCCGTGCTCGGTGATCCCGACAAGGTGAAGTACACCGGCACTACCGCCGCGGCGCGCTTCACCGTGTTGCAGGCCGGCGAAATCGACGTGCTGATCCGCGACTCCACCCTCACCTTCACCCGCTCCACCGTGCTTGGCCTCGATGAAGTCGCGGTGAACTTCTATGCCGGCCAGGGCTTCCTGGTGCGCAAGAGCGTGGGCGTGACGAAGGCGGCCGAACTGCAGGGCGCCACCATCTGCGTGATCACCGGCGCCACGCTCGAACTCAACATCGCCGACTTCGCCCGCTCCACCGGCGCCAAGATCGGCACGCTGCTGTTCGACAAGCCGGAAGAAGCCATCGCTGCCATGGAAGCCGGCCGTTGCGACGGTTACACCGATGACAGCGGCAGCCTGGCCGGCATGCGCTCGACGCTGAAGAACCCGGATGACTGGTTCGTCATGCCGGAACTCATCAGCAAGGAGCCGCTTGGCCTGCATGCCCGTTCGGGCGATCCGCGCTGGCAGAAGATCCTGTTCTGGATCGACAACGCGCTGAAGTCGGCCGAGGAATTCGGCGTGACGAAGGCCAATGCCGACCAGCTCAAGGCGTCCAGCAAGGACCCGTTCATCCTGCGCCTGCTCGGCGCCGAGGGTGATACCGGCAAGGCGCTGGGCCTCGATGAGACCTGGGCGCTGCGGGCGATCAAAGTCGCGGGCAACTACGGCGAAATGTACGAGACGCATTTCGGCCCCAAGGCGCTCAACCTGCCGCGCGGCCTGAACAACCTCTACACCCATGGCGGGCTGCACTACCCGCTGCCGATCCGCTGAGGCTGGGATAAGGAGGCTATTGGTTTGAGGAGGCTGGCGCTTTGACGAGCAGAGGCAAGGCGCTGGCCTGGCAAACGGTGGCGGTCCTGGTGACCGCCACCATCGTGATCTACTTCGCCAACAACGTCGTCACCAACCTCGCGGTGCGCGGCATCCAGTTCGGCTTCGGCTTCCTGTGGGCCAAGGCGGGCTTCGACATTCCGTTCCACCTCGCCGAATGGGACGTGAACTTCTCCTATGGCCGCGCCCTGTGGGTGGCGGCGATCAACACGCTGTTCGCCTCGGCGATCTGTATCGTCCTGGCCTCCATGCTGGGATTGACGCTGGCGCTGATGCGGCTGTCCGGCAACCTTCTGGCGATGGGAACCTCGCGGGCGTTGATCGAGGTGATCCGCAACACGCCGCAACTGTTGCAGATCGTATTCTTCTATTTCGCCGTGCTGCAGGCGCTGCCGCCGATGCGGCAGAGCGTCACCATCGGCACGTCGGTATTCCTCAATGTGCGCGGGCTGTATCTGCCCGCGGCCTCCGGAACCCTGTGGGACTGGATCACCGGGCTGAGCTGGGCCGCGGTGCTGATCGCGGCGCTGCTGTGGCGGCGGATTGGCATGCAACTGCCACGGCTGCTGGTGCTGCCGCCGGTGCTGATTCTTGGCCTCGTGGTGGCCGGGTTTACCGCGCAATGGGACGCGCCGGCGCTGAAGGGCTTCAACTTCCAGGGCGGCGTGCGGGTGCCGCCCGAAATTCTCGCCCTCGCGCTCGGCGTGTCCATCTACACCTCGGCCTTCATCGCCGAGAATATCCGCGCCGCCATCATCGGCATCCACAAGGGGCAGACCGAGGCCGCCTTCTCGCTCGGGCTGACGCCGGGGCGGACGATGGCACTGGTGATCCTGCCGCAGGCGCTGCGCATCCTGATCCCGCCGCTGACCAGCCAGTATCTCAACATCATCAAGTCCACCACGCTCGGCGCCGCCATCGCCTATCCCGAGATCTTGCAGATATTCGCGCGCACGGTGCTGAACCAGTCCGGCCGCGCCATCGAGGTGATGACATTGGTGCTGGGGGTGTTCCTCGCCATCAACCTGGTGGCCTCGGCGGCGATGAATGCCTGGAACCGCAAACTTGCCTTGCAGGGGCGCTGAACGATGATCCGCCATCCGGTGTTCCGCGCGCTGTTCGGCAGCAAATTCAACGCCGTGGTGACGGTGCTGATGCTGGCGCTGTTTGCCCTCACGGTGCCCGGCCTGGTGCGCTGGGCGTTCGGCCACGCGGTGTGGGAGGCGATGAACCGGGCCGCCTGCGTGGCCACCGATACCGGCGCGTGCTGGGCCTTCATCAAGGCACGCTTCGCCCTTTTCTTCTACAGCGTCTACCCCGAGGCCGAACGCTGGCGGGTGCATCTCGGCCTCGCCGTGCTGGTGGTGATCGGCGCCGGCGCGCTGTTTTCCCACGGGCGGCGCGGCTGGTGGCTGCTGGGGCTGCTGGTGGTGGTGCCGGTGGTGGACGCCATCCTGCTGGTGGGCGGCATCTTCGGGCTCACGCCGGTGCCCACGGAACGCTGGGGCGGGCTCATGCTCAACCTGGTGATTTCCTTCGTGGCACTGGGCGGCGCGATGCCGATCGGGATCGCTCTCGCGTTCGGGCGGCGCTCGCAGTGGCCGGTGATCCGGTATGGCAGCACCCTGCTGATCGAATTCTGGCGCGGGGTGCCGCTGCTGACCGTGTTGTTCATGGGCCTGGTGCTGCTGCCGCTGTTCCTGCCGCACGGGGTGAACGTGGACAACCTGGTGCGCGCGCTGGTGGTGATGACGATTTTCACCGGCGCCTACATGGCCGAAACCATTCGCGGCGGGCTGCAAGGCGTCGATCGCGGCCAGGCCGAGGCGGCGCTGGCGCTGGGGATGCACAATACCCAGGTGCAGTTGCTGGTGGTGCTGCCGCAGGCGCTGCGGCTGTGCATTCCGGGGATCATCAACATCGCGGTGGACCTGTTCAAGGACACCTCGCTGGTCTCTATTGTGGGGTTGTTCGACCTGATGGGGGTCGTCGGGCAATCGCTGAAGGACCCGGCCTGGACGGGGCTGGCCTCCGAGGGCTACGTGTTCGCAGCGGTGGTGTTCTTCTTCGCCTGCTTGGTGATCTCGCTCGGCGGTTCCGTGCTGGAGCGGCATTTCTCGGTGGCACCGCGGGCGAGCAAATCCTGAGGGGCTGAGCGATGCCGCATGTGTTGAGCCGCCGCGCCGTGCTGGCAGCCGGGGGGGTGGCGTTGCCGCGGGTGGCGATCGGGCAGGCGGATACCAGGCCGGTGATTTCCGTCGCGGTGCAGAAGATCGCCAATTCCGGCATGCTGGACGTCTTTCGCGAGCAATCCTCCAACGCGTCGGAACATTGGACCGGCTCGATCCTGGAAACCCTCATCGGGCGCAACCAGCAGGGGGCGCTCGAACGCGTGCCCGGCCTCGCGCTGTCCTGGAAGCGGCTGGACGCCAACCGGGTGGAACTCGCGCTGCGCCCCGGCGTGAAACTGCACGACGGCACCACGATGACCGCCGAGGACGTCGCGTTCTCCTTCAGCGCCGATCGCCTCGCTGGCGCGCTGGCCGATGTGCGGGCGGTGGCGCGGCGCTATATCCCCGCGCTCGATCGGGTGGAGGTGGTGGACGCCCTCACCGTCCGCTTCGTCACCACGACGCCCGATTTCACCCTCGAAGGCCGCCTCTCCGCCGGCGGCAGCCAGATCGTCTCTGCGCGAGCATGGCAGGCGCGGGGGGACTGGGCGGCCAACCGCAACGCCCCGGTGGGCAGCGGCGCCTACAAACTCCGCGCCTTCAAGCCTGACACGTCGCTCATTCTCGATGCGCATGATGAATACTGGGGTGGCCGCCCGCCCATCCGCACTCTGCGCTTCCTCGAAATCCCCGAGACCGCCGCCCGCATCGCCGCCCTGCAGGCCGGCGAGGTGCAGTTCGCCACCGATATGCCGCCCGACCAGATCGCCGGCATCGAGGCCTCGCGCGGCCTAGATGTGCAGGGCGGCCTGGTACTGAACCACCGTATCCTCGCCTTCGACAAGCATCATCCCGCGCTGGTGGACCCCCGCGTGCGCCTCGCCATCGCCCACGCCATCGA
>CAIMWH010000308.1 GCA_903845065.1 uncultured Rhodospirillales bacterium
ACTCCACTTCTCCCCGTCTTACCGTCTCTGTGGTGGAAAAATCTTACTTCTCGCTGTCTCGCTGTCTCTTTGTGAATCCTTCCGGCGCCGCGCCGCTCAAACGTAAGCCGTCGACCCATCCGGCCGGAACGCGATCTTCCGCTGCCAATGCGTCACCACCGGCGCCTTGATCACCTCCTCGTCCACCTCCACGCCCCACCCGGCCCGATCCGGCCGCAACTCCAGATAGCCATCCTTCGGCAGATACGGGTCCTTCACGTAGGGCGCCGCATGCGGCAGCCGGTATTCCAGGATGCGGAAATTGGGCTGTGAGGCCGCGAAATGCACATTCACTGCCGTCGCCAGCGGCCCCATCGGATTATGCGGCGCCACCGTGACGTAGTGCGCCTCGGCGATCGCCGCGATCTTGCGCATCTCCAGCAACCCGCCCACCACGCAGATATCGGGCTGGATGATATCCGCCCCCCGCACCGACAACAGCCGCAGGAACTCGAACCGGTTGTAAAGCGATTCCCCCGTCGCCAGCGTGCACTTCATCTGCGCCTTCATCGCCCCCCACGCCTCGATGTTCTCCATCCGGATGGGCTCCTCGAGGAACAACGGATCATACGGCGCCAGCGCATTGGCCAACTGGATCGCCTGGATCGGCTCGAAAATCTGCGCGTGCGCATCGAACGCGATCTCGTAGTCGCTGCGAATGGTCTCCCGCAGCGAGCGAAAATACTCGGCGCTCGACCGCACCACCTCGCCCCAGCGATTGGCATGCAGGTCGATCCGCCACGGGCTAAGCTTGAACGCCGTCAGCCCCCAATCCGCGTTCAACTTGTCCAACTGGTCCCGCGCCGCCTCCGGATCGGGCGCCGTATAGACGCCCGCATAGACCCGCACCCGATCCCGCGCATGCCCGCCGAGCAACTGATAGACCGGCACATTCAGCGCCTTGGCCGAAATATCCCACAGGCAGTGATCGATCGCCGAAATCGCCGCCAGCCCCAGCGCACCAGGCGGAAACCGGCACTGCTGGGTCAGATGCATGATGAGATACTCGATCCGCCGCGGGTCCTGCCCGCGAATGAACCCGAACAAATACTCCAGCAGCGGCGCCAGCGCGTTGTCCGGCCCATGGTTGTAGCATTCGGCCCACCCGGTCAGCCCGTCATCGGTATCCAGCGCCAGCAGCACCCGGGGACGGTTGGCATCGCGCGACATGAAAGCGCGCATCCGGTCGATTTTCACGTGTGGTCTCCGCAGGTTGTCTTGGCGTCTCGCCCGCGCGACACTAGCCCCTTGAGTCCAGCACGGCGAGGCGGCGCACATGAAAATAACATCGGTTGAAACCATCCGGCTGGCCGAGTTCGCCAACCTCATCTGGATACGCATCCACACCGACGAAGGCCTCACCGGCCTCGGCGAAACCTTCATGGGCGCCGCCGCCGTGGAGGCCTACATCCACGAAAGCGCCGCCCTGAAACTCATCGGCAAGAACCCCCTCCACATGGAGGCCCGCCAGCAGGAACTGCGCAACTACCTCGGCTGGCGCTCCGCCGGCGCCGAAACCCGCGGCAACTCCGCCATCGACATCGCGCTGTGGGACATTTTCGCCAAAGCCGCCGGCATGCCGCTGTGCGACGCCCTCGGCGGCCGTTCGCGCGATTCCATCCGCACCTACAACACCTGCGCCGGCTACAAATACATCCGCGACGCCCGCAGCCAGGCCGTCGCCAACTGGCACCTCGGCGAGTCCGACGGCCCCTATGAGGACCTCGACGGCTTCCTCAACCGCGCCGACGAGGTGGCCCACTCCCTGCTCGAACAGGGCATCACCGCGATGAAAATCTGGCCGTTCGACATCGCCGCCGAACGCACCGCCGGCTACGATATCTCGCCCGGCGAACTCAACGTTGCCCTCGAACCCTTCCGCAAAATCCGCAAGGCGGTCGGCGACAAGATGGACATCATGGTGGAGTTCCACTCCCTGTGGTCCTTCCCGATGGCCTGCAAACTCGCCACCCGCCTCGCCGAG
The DNA here is from genome assembly GCA_903845065.1 of uncultured Rhodospirillales bacterium. Classification (GTDB taxonomy): domain Bacteria; phylum Pseudomonadota; class Alphaproteobacteria; order Acetobacterales; family Acetobacteraceae; genus CAIYPH01. Next base: position 2,024 of record CAIMWH010000308.1, read on the forward strand.
TTCGATACCTACTGGCACGAGGACCCCTTCCGCCTCGACAACCCGGCCGACCTGCTCGAATACCGCCGCCACTCCAAAGCCTGGGTCTGCGCGTCCGAAACCCTGTCGATGACCCACTCCTTCCGCGACTACCTCGCCACCGGCGCCGCCGGCGTGGTGATGCTCGATCTCGGCTGGTGCGGCGGCATTTCCGAAGCCCGCAAAATCGCCGGCATGGCCGAAGCCTGGCACACCCCCATCGCGCCGCATGACTGCACCGGCCCGGTGGTCTTCATGGCCTCCTGCCACATGTCGCTCTACGCGCCCAACGCCCTGATCCAGGAGAGCGTCCGCGCCTTCTACACCGGCTGGTACAACGAACTCGTCACCGCCGTCCCCCCGGTCAGCAACGGCCAGATCAGCGTCGACTTCTCGAAAAACGGCATCGGCATCGAACTCCTCCCCGGCATCGAAAAGCGCCCCGACGCCACCGTCAGGATCACCAAGTAGTCATGGACGATCTCCGCACCAGTTCCCCCAACGCGACCTATACCGCCCATTGCGCCGAGGGCGAACTCGCCTACCAGGTCGATACCTCCACCGGCACAGCCGTCTTCTTCCCCCGCGTCATCGCGCCCGCCACCGGCGCGCCGCTCGAATGGCGCGTCTCCAAGGGCCTCGGCACCGTCCATGCCACCACCGTGGTCCATACCAAAGGCGAACCGCCCCACACCGTCGCCCTCATCGATCTCGACGAAGGCTTCCGCATGATGAGCCGGGTGGAAGGCATCGACCCGATGGCGGTTCGCATCGGCATGCGCGTCCGCGTGCGCATGCATCCGGGCGAACCGCCGTATCCCGTGTTTGACCCGGAGCCCGGCCAATGAGCGGCCTCACCCCCACTCGCCTCACAAGGGCCAGCGTCGCCATCGTCGGCGCCGCCGAGAGCGAACTCGGCCAATGCGCCCCCGGCACCACCCCGGTCGACCTCATGGCGCAAGCGACCCGCCGCGCGCTGGATGACTGCGGCCTGAACCTCGCCGATATCGACGGCGTGTTCACCAACGCCTCCCAGCTCCGCATGCCCACGCTCTCGCTGTGCGAATATCTCGGCCTCAAGCCGCGCTACCAGGACGGCACCGGCATCGGCGGCTCCTCCTTCATGACCCACGTGCAGCACGCCATGCTCGCCATCGAGCACGGCCTGTGCAGCGTCGCCCTCGTCGCCTACGGCAGCACCCAGCGCTCGGTCAGCCGCGCTGCCGCCAGCCCGCGCGAGTGGAACCCCTACGAGTCGCCGTACAAGCCCTTCATGCCGGCCACCGCTTACGCCCTGGCCGCCTCCCGCCACATGCACCAGTACGGCACCACGCGGGAAAACCTCGCCGCGGTGGCCGTCGCCGCCCGCCAATGGGCGCTGATGAACCCGGTCGCCTGGGAAAAGGAGCCGCTGACCATCGAGCAGGTCCTCGCCGCCCGCATGGTGAGCTACCCGTTGACGGTACGGGACTGCTGCCTCGTCACTGACGGCGGCGGTGCCATCATCCTCACCTCGGCCGAACGCGCCCGCTCCCTGAAGCAGAAGCCGGCCTATGTCCTGGGCGTCGGCGAATGCCTGTCGCACGCCAGCATCTCCAACATGCCCGATCTCACCATCACCGGCGCCGCCCAATCCGGCGCCATCGCCTACGCCATGGCCGGAGTCGGGCCCCAGGAGGTCCAAACCGCCCAGGTTTATGACGCCTTCACCATCAACACGATCCTTTTCCTCGAAGATCTCGGCTTCTGCCCCAAGGGCGAGGGCGGGAGATTTGTCAGCGAAGGTTGGATCGCCCCCGGTGGAGGCCTCCCCGTTAACACTAGCGGGGGTGGACTTTCCTATTGCCACCCCGGGATGTACGGCCTCTTGGTCCTCATCGAGGCCGCCCGGCAGGTTCGCGGTGACGCCGGCCAACGCCAGGTCGCCAACTGCGACGTCGCCCTCGCCCACGGCAACGGCGGTGTCCTGTCGAGCCAGGTGACCGTGCTGCTCGGTTCCGGTGCAACTATTTAACGAAACCACCCCCGGCGGGCGCGGCTGAACCAGCATCGCGCTCGCCTGCTCCACCAAAGCCGGGAATGAATCAAGCGGGGGAAACTCGTTTCGCCCTCTTGCCGCGGCTTTGGTGTCGGCTCGTACCCTGCTGTATCAAAATCATGCCCGCCGATGGCTCGGTTGATCTTCGCTATAGTCTACCCATGCTGAAGCAAAGCCCGGCATGTTGTAAAATCATGCCGCCGAACAATGCAAACATAAATGAAGCGACGGCCTGTCGAGCTAAATCGCCGCACCGAATGCCGTCACCTCTATCCTGAAATATTTAGTATTGTTGAGCATTATCGTAAACAAAACATAACACAACATAACGCGTTTAAATTATGAGATTCTCAAATTAATTAACAATTAACGTATCGTTAATTGAGGTTTAATTCTGGGATTAACGCAGAAGACCAGCAAAATCCCTCACCGGCAACGTCGATTTAGGTGATTCGATTATGAATTTACTGAAAAAGATACAAAGTCGCCGCCCAGAATACACGGCGCCGATTTCTGTCCAACCGGACAAAGCCGCCAACATTGCCATCCATGCTGGCACGCAACTGGTCCTGACAGCAGCACTGCTCGCCGCCCTGGTCCACCCCGCCCTGGCGACCGACCTCTCCTACCGCCTCCTGTCGCCCAGCTTCGGCGGCACCGATGCCCAGCCCTACACCTACGCCCAGTACGAATACGCCCAGAAGCAGGCCGCCAAGACCGCGAAAGCCCAGGCCATCGCCCAGGCCCAGGCGGCGCTGAACAGCTCCGCCGCTAGCAGCCCGAGCCAGGGGTTCGCCAACTCCATCATCGCCCAGCTCACCTCCCTGGTCGCCCGCAACGTCGCCCTGCAGATCGCCAACGCCACCCCCGGCCAGGCCGGCACCATCGCCGCCAACGGCGCCTCCATCACCTACGTCAACGCCGACGGCCAACTGAATGTCTCGATCACCACCGATGCCGGGACCACCAGCTTCTCCGTTCCCAGCATCAACTAGTTGGATTGTGCCGTGTCCCTGTCCCTCAAAACCCTCGCCCTGACGGTCTGCCTCGCGGCCCTCGGCGGGTGCGTGCAGGACCCGGCCCCCTCCGCCGCCGCCCAGCTCGTCGAACCCGAACCCATCGTGCTGCCCCCCGCCCCCAAGCGGGCCCTCAACGTCGGCGTCTACAACTGCATCGATACCACCGGCCAGCGCCGCCCCAGCGGCTCCTCGCAGGAACTCAGCTCCGCCGTGCCGATGGACTGCACCCCCTATCTGATCGACGCGGTGCGCTCCCTCACCCCCGGCTACATGTTCCTCGTCGAACGCCAGCACGTCGATGAACTGCTGCGCGAACGCCAACTCGCCACCCTCGCCCTCAACGGCGGGGTCGCCCAGCCCAACGCCCGCAAGCTCAACATGCTGCGCGTCGCCGAAATCCTGCTCGTCGGCCAGGTCGTCGCCTACGACCGCCAGACCAGGCAACTCTCCGGCGGCGTGGCCATCGGGGGCGCGGGCATCACAGGTTCGGTCATCACTGACCTCGTCACCTTCAGCCTCAGGGCCGTGGCGGTGCAGACCGGAGAAGTCTTGGCTCAGACTATCGTAACAAAATCAATAACATCCCAGGAAATCGGTGGCCATCTCTCGCGGGTTTTCCCCACCACCATCCTGGATGTCGAGCTTGGCGGCGGCGTCAACGAACCGGTCGGACTGGCCATGCACGAAGCAGTCCGCACCTCGCTGATGCAACTGACCGACAAGGGTATCCACGCCGGATGGTGGGACTAGCGTTCTGTCCGGACCCAACAACTGCGTTCGCGGCGCACAGTCCGCGGGATGTTCTCTCACACAAGGAATTCATCAAATGCGTAACATTCTTCTGAGCACCACGGTCATGATGACTTTGGCGCTGCCCGCCATGGCGCAGAACAGCATCAAGATCGATGTCGGCCCCGCCGGCGGCAAAGTGACCTCGCTTGCCATCATCCAGGACGACACCGCCGCCTCCAACATCGTCAGCGGCAACGGCACCTCGGGCGCCGCCGGCACCGCCTTCCCGGTGAGCGGCAGCTGGAACTCCATCGCCGTCAACCAGACCGGCGGCAACAACGTCCTGAAGGGCGGCATCAAGTCCGGCGCCGGCTCCACCACCGCCTCGCTGAACGCCAACTACGCAACATCAGGCGCCGGCGGCAACACGCATAGCCTGTCCATCGGCGGCACCACCGCGCCGGTCGATCCCACCGTGAAGGTGTTCGTCAGCAACAACGGCGACAGCAACAACGCCATCACCGATAACCTGAACGGCACCAGCCTCACCTACAACCTCGGCCTCGCCGGCACCGGCAACACCGTCGGCAACGCCGTCAACGCCGCCACCTCCGTCACCTTGAACCAGGGCAACGGCCTGGTCGCCGGTATCGGCGGCGGCTACGGCATCGCCGGCGACAACAACACCGTGGCCAACACCATCGGCTCCGGCGCCGCCGTCAGCGCCAACCTGCGCATCCTCGGCAACGGCAACAGCGTGACCAACACCGTGACCGCCAGCGGCGACGTGACCCTCAACCAGGGCGGCGCCTACGGCATCACCGGCGACAACAACACCGTGGGCAACGTGGTCGGCGACAGCGCCAGCGTCGGCTCGCTGGTGGCCACGCAAACCGTCTCGGGTGACAGCAACCTCGTCGCCAACTCCGTCAACGGCAGCGGCGCCAAGACCATCACCCAGTCGCTCGCCAGCAACGGCAACAACGTCAGCGTGACAATGTCGGCCGATGGGGCACAGACCTCGAACTTCGCCGCTGACGCCGGTTCGTATGTCGACTACGCGCATCTCAGCAACGCCGCCGCCTCGTCGGCTGACGTCTCGCTGAACGGCGTGGTCGGCGCCACCACCGATCGTGCGGTGGTGCGGGTCGAGCAGACCAACGCGGCGGGCGGCGGCACGGTGGTGCTGACGGTCAACGGCGGCGCCTACACCATGGGTACCCTCGGCGGCACGCTGCCCGGCACCTACGGCGCCGGCGGGACGGGCAACCCGACCCCGGGCGTGCTGGTCTTTCAGAACAGCTCGGGTGCGTATCTCAGCGCCAATGTGACCGCGGCTTCCAACGGCTACACCGCGAAATTCGTCCAGTAGCCACGCCTTGCCTCAGGGGCCGGAGGGCGGGAAACCGCCCCCCGGTCTCGCCTTGCCGTCCACCCTCCAACCGAAGGGCGCCCATGCCCCGCCCCTGGCGAACGCTCGCCACTCTCGTCGTCACCCTCCTGGCCACCCCCGCCCACGCCGGCACCCTGCTGGTCTGCCGCGCTTTCGACATGGCCTACCCGCCCACTGCCCCCCTCGTGGTCCCCGAAGCCTCGGTCTTCCGCGACAACGGCCGCATGGATGACCCCCTCGCCGCCTTCGGCAATGACCGCTGGCAACTCCGCCTCGAAACCGTGTCCGATGTGGTAATTCCCGGCCTGCAAGCCTGCGCCCGCGTCCAGGTGCGCATCACCAGCGACTCGTCGGTCAAAGCCGCCGCCGCGTCCGACAACCGCGCCTTCGTCTACGCCGGCTCCAACCTGCTGATCGACCGCCCGGAAGCCTCGGAGGAAATCCTGTCCCTGAAAGGCCGCGTGCTGGACGCTGTGCAGTAGGGCAGGGGCCCTACTTCTTCAGCCGCGTCACCAGCACGCTCGCCGCCACGATCAGCCCCGCCCCCACCCACATCGCCGGCACCGGCACCTCGCCGAAAAACACGAACCCGATCAGCGCCGCATACGGCAGCGCCAGGTAGTCCACCACCGCCAGCACCCCAGCCGGCGCCCGCCCGAACGCCCAAACCAGCAGGAAATGCCCGCTCACCCCGAACATCGCCAGCAGCACGAACACCAGCCACACCGAACCCTCCGGCGCCACCCACCCCAGGGCCGCCACCGGCAGCGCCAGCACCGTCGGCACCACATGCTGGATCAGCACGATCGAGGTCGCGTTGTCCCGCTGCGCCTGGCTCCGCAACAGCACATTGCCCGTCGCATACGTCACCGCCGAGCCGAACGCCGCCGCGATCCCGATCAGGTCGCTGCTGATCAGCCCATGGCCCACCAGCGAATCCCACGCGATCACCCCCACCCCCGCCAGCCCCAGCAACACCGGCCCCAGCACGCCCAGCCGCAGCTTCTCCCCCAGCACCGCCGCCGCCATCACCGCCACGATCAACGGCCCGAGATAACTCAGCGCCAGCGCCTCCGCGAACGGCAACCGCCGCAGCGCGGTGAAGAACAGCAGCGTCGAACACATCGACAGCACGCCGCGCGGCGCATTGGCCCGCCACGAGGCCAATGACGGCCACCCGCCCCCCATCCGCCACAGCGCCACCAGCACCAGGGGAATGCCGAACGCGAACCGCATCGCCACCACCTGCACGGTGGGAATACTCACCGGGAGGGACTTCACCACCGCATCCATCGTGGTGAACACCAGCACCGCCGCGGTCGCCACCATGAACGGCACCGCCGGGCGGGCATGGTCGGTCGGATAGCCTGACATAAGCTGCTACCAGCCGGCGCCCTCGAAGCGGTAACCCTCGCCCTGCCGCCGCACATAGCCGCAATAGGGCGCGCCGAAATGCATCGGCATGATCAGCGCCTCCCGCTCGGCAGCGTGCTTCAACACCCGCGCCCGCGCTTCCTTCGCCTTGTCCGCCCACAGCACGTAGCGATCGTTCCAATGCGGATACGCCACCTGGATCGGGCTGTGCATGGTGTCCGTCGAGAACATCCCCTCCTCGCCGTTGGAGCGCAGCCGGAATGCCAGCATCCCCGGCGCATGCCCCGACACATCCTCGCCCACCAGGCACCCCGCCACCTCCTGCCCGGGCTCGATGAAGTCCACCAATCCCGCATCCAGCACCGGCAGCACGCTGTCGGCGAACGAGCCGGACTGCACGCCGGTATCGCCGCGGTCGTATTCCGCCCGCCAGAAATCATACTCGGTGCGCGGCATCAGATAGCGCGCCTTGGGGAACGCCGGCACCCACTTGCCATCCTGCATCACCGTATTGCCGCCCACGTGATCGGTATGCAGATGCGTATGCACCACATGCGTCACCTGGTCCGGCCCGGCCCCGGCCGCCTCCAGCCACGGCATCATCATGGTGTTCAGCATATCCATCCGCGGCGCCGCCCGCTTCTTGTGGTTGCCCACCCCGGTATCGATCAGGATCACATTGCCGCCCGCATGCACCACCCAAAGCTGGATCGTCACCACGAAGCGATCCATGTGCGGCACATAGTGATGCGGCGCCATCCAGCCCCGCTGGGCCGCGATCCCGGCATCGCGTTCGGCCTTCGATATCTCGGGGAACAGGAACTCCGGCGCATGCGTCGGGCCGGAATACTCGACGACGCGGGTCACCTTCGCGTCGCCTATCATGCGAGACTGGATCATGGCGGCTCTCAGTTGTCCTCGGCCGGCGCGTGCGCCAGCACGGCCGGACGGGCGCAGAAGGTTTCATACCAGGCCGCCAGGCGATCATGCCCATCGCGCCACTTCTCGGCCGGAAAACGGAAATCGAGATAGCCCAGCGCCACCCCGATGGTGAGCTGCCCGATCCCGTACGGCGTCGCCGTCAGATCATCCGCCTCATGGTCCAGCGCCTCGATACAGGCGATGATCTTGCTCCGCCACAACGCGATATGCGCGGCGGACTGCCGTTCCTCCGGCCGCCCGCGTTCGCCGAGCCATTGCAGCAGGATATCCAGCATCCCGTTGCCCAGCGCATGCCGCCGCAGCGCCACCATCCGCGCCGGCCCCTCCTTGGGGATCAGCCTGCTGCCTTTGTGCTGGGTGTCGAAATATTCGAGGATCACGTAGCTGTCGTAGATCGCGGTGCCGTCGGCCAGAATCAGCGTCGGCAGCTTTCCGAGCGGATTATCCTCCATCAGCTCCATATGCGGCGTCGTGCCGCCCACCACCGTGCGCACGGTGTCCATCCGGCCGGTCAGGCCCAGCTCCTCGGCGGCGATCATCACCTTGCGCACATACGGCGAGCGCGGCGACCAATGCAGCAACAGTCTAGTCTCTCGGGTCATTCGGATCCTCCGCCGGCATTGTGCCACCTGCCGACAGCCGGGAGAAGCCACGCCGGGCAAAGCCGATCGCGCTACTGCTCCGCGTTCGGGTCCCAGCCATGGCGCAGAGTCCCGACGATGGCGCGCTCCACCACGGTGGTGAGCTGCGCCGTCGAAATCGGCTTGGACAGGAAGCCATCCATCCCCGCCGCGTGGCACTCCTCCTCGTCCTCGTGGAACGCATTGGCGGTCAACGCCACGATCGGCAGGTCCGCCGCCGGGCCGGACAGCGCGCGGATCGCCCGCGTGGCGGCCAGCCCATCCATCTCCGGCATCATCACATCCATCAGCACCATGTCGTACGGCGCCGCCTGCACCGCCACGACCGCCTCGATCCCGTTGGCGACGGAATCGACCCGATGCCCCATCAACTCCAACCGCGAGGTCGCCACCAGGCGGTTGGTGGCATTGTCCTCGGCGAGCAATATCCGCAACCGCCGCGTCGGCGGCGCCCGCCCGGCCGCATTCGGCGCGGTATGCTCGGGCTCCGGCGGGGCCTCGCGCCCGATTTCCAGGCGAATGCTGAACCGGAACACCGCGCCATGATCTGGCGCGCTCTCCACCTCGATGGTGCCGCCCATATGCTCCACCAGCCCGCGGCTGATCGCCAGCCCCAGCCCGGTGCCGCCGAACCGCCGCGAGATCGAACTGTCCACCTGGGAGAACTGCCGGAACAGCGACGCCTGCGCCTCGAACGGAATCCCGATCCCGGTATCGCGCACCGCGAACCCGATCTCCGCCACCTGCTCATCCCCGCCCGCCAGTCGCGCCTCGATGGTAACCGTCCCCTCCTGGGTGAACTTGATGCTGTTCGACACCAGGTTCAGCAGCACCTGCCGCAGCCGCCCCGGATCGCCGATCACCCGCCGCGGCAGCCCCGGCGCCAGCTCCACCTTGAGCGCCAGCCCTTTCTCCACCGCCTTCACCTTCATCAACTCCACCACCGCGTTGATGGCGTGCGCGATGTTGAACGGCACATGCTCGAATTCCAGCCGATTGGCCTCCAGCTTGGAGAAATCCAGGATGTCGTTGATGATCCGCAGCAGGTTCTCCGCCGCGTCGCGCAGCGTCTCGGCGAACCGCCGCTGGGTGGCGCTCATCTCGCTGTCCAGCAGCAGCCCCGCCATGCCGATCACCCCGTTCATCGGCGTGCGGATCTCATGGCTCATCATGGCGAGAAACTCGGTGCGCGCCCGCGTCGCCGCTTCGGCCGCGTCCCGCGCCGCCGCCAGCGCCTGCTCGGTGTGCTTGCGCTCGGTGATGTCGGTATAGGTCCGCACCGCCCCGCCATTGGCCAGCAACTGCGTGCGCACCTCGATCACCGTGCCGTTCGGCCGCGCCCGCTCATAGGCATCCGGCCCGATCCCGCCACTGATCGCCAGGTCGCGGATTGGATTGCCTGGCACCGCCCCGCTGCCGAACTCCTCGCGCTGCACCTGCCAGTCGAGGATGTCCTGGAACTTGATGTCCGGCTTGGCCAACTGCGGCGGCAGGTCCAGCAACTCGGCGGCGCGCCGGTTGATCACCGGCACCCGGCCGGCCTGGTCCACCATCAGGATACCCTGGCTGATATTCTCCAGCGTGGCGGTCAACTCCGCCTGCGAGCGCAGCAGCCGCCGGCGTTGCAGGATGAGCAGCGCGCCCCCCAGCCCCACCAGCACCGTCAACTCCCCCGCCGCCCACAAATACTGCACGCTGTTGCGGTTGTAGGTGGCGAACACATCTTCCGTCGCCACCCCCACCACCACCGCCAGCGGATGGTTGGCCAGCCGCCGGAAGCTGAAAATCCGCTCCACCCCATCGAGCGTGCTCAGCGCCCGATAGCTCCCCGTCGGCGCCCCCCCGCTCAACCGCGCCATCGGCGTGGCCGCGAACCCCTTGCCGATATACGCCTCGCCATCCGGCGCCCGCGCCCGGATCACCCCATCCATCCCGATCAGCAGAATGGTGCCCTTGCCCAGGTCGAGCGTCTCATAGAACCGCGACAGGTAATAAGGATCGAGCGACACCACCAGCACCCCGGCCGTGCCGCCATCGCGCCGGAGCAGCTTGCGGGTGAACTGGATCGACCACTTGTTGGAAACCCGCCCGAACACCGGCTTGCTGATGAACAGCTTGTCCTCGGCACTGTCGAGTTGCGCCCGGATATGCTCGCGATCCGACAAATCCACCCGCGCCGTCACCGGCCCGAGGTTGGAGGCCGTCACGATCCCGGCCGCGTCCACGAACGTGATCTGCAGCGTCAGGCTCTTGGAGAATTCCGGCGCCGACGCCCAGCCCACCACCTCCCCCGCGTCCGGGTGAGCGGCATAGGCCGCGCGCAGCAGCAGCATGATCTGGTCCACCGACTCGATCATATGATCGACATTCTCGGCGAACCCGCGCGCCAGGTTGCCGGTATCCTGCTCGGCGCCCACCTCGTCGTTGCGATACTGCTTCCACAGTTCCGCCGTCACCGTCACCCAGATCAGCGCGACCAGGACGAGCATCACCAGGATCGAACCGAACGGGAGGCCCAACCGCAGCCGGCTGAAATCGTGTTCCGCCAACGGCCTCGTACGCGCCATCCGGGTCGGGTGCTCCTCGTCTTCGTCGGCCGCGATGTTACCCGCTTCCGCCGCCTTTGTCGCTTCCCCCTATCGCCCCTTGCGGCCGCGCCGATCTGCCGACACAACAAAGCCCATGCAGGCATTGACCGACAGTTTCGCGGCGATCTGGGCAGCGGCGGCGGCGCACCCAATGCCGGTCGCCGCCGCCGCCCTGTGCGGCCTGTGGGCCGCCCTCCGCCGACGGTAACCTAGTGGCTGCCGCCGAGATACGCCGCGCGAACCTGCGGATTGTTCCACAACTCCTCCGGCCGCCCCGAAACCAGCAACCGCCCGGTCTCCAGCACATACCCCCGGTCCGCCACCGACAGCGCCATGTTGGCGTTCTGCTCCACCAGCAGCACCGTGGTGCCCCGGCTGCGGATGTCGGCCACGATGCGGAACACCTGCTGCACGATCAGCGGCGCGAGCCCGAGCGACGGCTCATCCAGCAGCAGCAACTGCGGCTTGGCCATCAGCCCGCGCGCCACCGCCACCATCTGCAACTGCCCACCTGACAGCGTCCATCCCAGGGCATTCTCCAGCCGCTTGAGGTCGCCGAAATGGGTGATCATCTCATCGACCTCCCCTTCCAGCACCCGCCGCGACAGCCCCTTCCGGTTGGAGGCGCCCAGCATGATGTTCTCGCGCACCGTCAGCCCCGGAAAAATCCGCCGCCCCTCCGGCACGTGGGAAACCCCCAGCCGCACGATCGCCTCCGGCTTCAGCCCTTTGATGCTCTGCCCGCGATACAGGATGTCGCCGGTGATATTGGGCACCAGCCCCGACAGCGAGCGCAGCGTGGTGCTCTTGCCCGCCCCGTTGGAGCCCAGCAGCGTCACGATCTCACCCTCGTCGACGGTGATATCGAGCCCCTTCAACACCGGCCCGGCGCCATAGCCGGCCGTCAGGCCCTTGATCTCAAGCAGCTTCATTGCGGGGCTCCCCGAGATAGGCGGCGATAACATCGGGGTGGCTCAGCACGTCCTGCGGCGTTCCGTCGGCGATGCGCTTGCCGAAGTTCAGCACCGTGATGTGGTCCGCCACGCTCTCCACCAGTTTCATGTCGTGATCGATGATCATGATGGTCAGCCCATGGCCTTTCAGCCGCTTGAGCAGGTTCCCCAGTTCCACCTTCTCCGTCAGGTTGAGGCCGGCGGCGGGTTCGTCGAGCAGCAAGGTATGCGGGCTCGACGCCAGCGCCCGGGCGATTTCCACATAGCGCTGATGGCCATACGAAAGATCGCCCACCAGGCGATGCGCATCGCCCCGCATCTCCACGAAATCCAGCGCCGCCAACGCCCGCAGCACCACCGCCTTCGGGTCATGAGCCACGTCGTTGCCCTGCCGCTCGGCCCCGATCATCACGTTCTCCAGCACCGTCATGCCGCGGAACACGCGGATGTTCTGATAGGTGCGGGCCAGCCCGGCACGGTTGCGCCGATGCGGCGCCAGCGTGGTGATATCCTGTCCGACGAAGGTGATCTTCCCCCCCGTCGCCTCGTACAGCCCGGTCACCACGTTGATGAACGTGGTCTTGCCCGAGCCGTTCGGCCCGATCAGCGCATGCACGGTGCCGCGGCGCACCGTCAGGTTCACCCCATCCACCGCCTTCAACCCGCCGAAATGCTTGGCCAGGTCCGCCACCACAAGCACCGCCTCGTCCGTCGCCTCGCCCTTCTGCGCGAGCAGGGGCAGGGGAGGGACCGCGCCGGTGATCGTCGTCACCCGCTTGCGGGTCCGCGCATCCACGAAACCCCACAGCCCATCCGGCAGGAACACCATGATGAGGATCACCGAGGCGCCGTACACCGCGAGATAGATCTGCTTGAGAAACCGCAGCCACTCCGGCAGCAGCACCAGCACGACGGTGCCCACCAGCGCGCCGAACGGCGAGGTCGCACCGCCCAGCAGCGCCATGGTCAGCATCACGATCGAGTCGCCGAAGCTGAACTGGTCCGGGCTGATGTAGCGGAACCCGCCGCTGAACAGCCCGCCGCCGATCGCCCCCAGCACCGCCGAAATTCCGAACGCCACCACCTTGGTGCCGTACACATTGATGCCCGAGGTCGAGGCCGCCAACTCGTTGTCCCGCACCGCCTGCATCGCGCGCCCCAGCCGGCTCGCCTTCAGCCGCCACACGAACAGCGTCACCAGCACCGCGGCCACCAGGATCAGCCCGAGATAGGCCCGCCCATCCTCCAGGCTCACCCCGAACACGTTGGGCCGCGGCACATTGCGCACCCCGTCCGGTCCATGGGTGAAATCGATCCAGTTGGTCAGCACCAGCGTCAGGATCTGCTGGAAGCTGATGGTGATCATGCCGAGGTAATGCCCGCCCAGCCGCAACGTGCCGAGCCCCAGCACCAGCCCACAGACCCCCGAGATCACCACGCCGATGAACAGCGCGACAAAGAAGTTGATGTGGAAATCAACCGTCCCCAGCGCCACCGCATAGGCGCCCAGCCCGAAGAACGCCGCCTGGGCGATCGAGATCTGCCCGCAATAGCCGAGCACCACCACCAGCCCCAGCACGCCGATGGCATATGTCGCCGCCTGCATGAGGATGTTGAGATAATAGCCCTGCGCCGGCGCAATCGAGGCGGCGGCAATCACGACGACGATGGCGAGCCCGGCCGCGGGCAGGCCGCGCCAGGGGTTTGCCCCCGGCCCCTGTAGAACAGGTCCCTGTAAAGCGGTCATGCCTTCTCCGAAATCTTCTCGCCGAACAGCCCCTGCGGCCGAACCATCAGGAATGCCAGCAGCATCAGGAACGCGAACGCGTCCTTGTAGGGCACCGAGATGTACGCGGCCCCCAGCGTCTCAGCCACGCCCAGCGCCAGCCCCCCCAGGATCGCCCCGGGAATGGAACCATAGCCGCCGATGATGTTGGCCGCGAACGCCTTCAGCGTGATGATCCCCGCCATGTTCACCGAAACGAACAGGATCGGCGCCACCAGCATCCCGGCCAGGCCACCCAGCGCCGAGCTGTAGGCGAAGGTGATCATGATCATCAGCACCACCGGAATCCCCAGCAGCGAGGCCATTTCCTTGTCCTGGCTGGTCGCCTGCAACTTCTTGCCGAGCAATGTCTTCTCGAAAATGAAGTACTGCAGCCCCACCAGCAACGCCGCGATCACGATGATCGCCAGGTACTGGCTCGCCAGGAACACCTCGCCGATCTGGATGCCCGGCGTGTCGAACAGGTCATCCACCGGCACCGAACTGGGCCCGTAGAGGAACAGCACCATGTTCTGCAAAAAGATCGAGGCGCCGATCGTGCTGATGATCACCGGCAGCCCGCCGCGAAACCGCAGCGGCCAATAGGTGCAATAGGCGAAGATCAGACCGAACCCGGCCATGATGATCACCGAAAGCACCATGCCGATCAGGTATGGAATGCCCCACAGGTTGAAGAACACCACCAGCAGGTAAGCCCCGAGCATGGAGAATTCCCCCTGCCCGAAGTTCACCACGCTCGCGGCACGGATCAGCAGCACGAAGCCGAGCGACACCAGCGCGTAGATCGCGCCGATGCCGAGGCCCTGGAAGACCAGCTGAAGGAAATCGTTCACAAATAGTATCCGGCAATCAGTCGGTGAATTCGATGTGTTCTTTGTAGTCGATCTTATCGTTGTTGTTGATAACGATATTGTAGCCGTGCAGACCGTCGCCGAACTGGTCGAAGTTGTATTCGCCTTCGGTGCCGGGGAACTTCTTGATCGCCAGGATCGCGGCGCGGATCTTCTGCGGCTCCGTGCTCTTGGCGTCATTGATGCCCTTGGCCAGGATGGTCAGCGCATCATAGGTCCAGCCGCTGTCCGGGCTTTCCTTGTGCTTGGCGCGATACGCATCGGCGAAAGCCTTGGCGGTCGGATTGGAATCCTCCACGAAATCGGCCACCGCATACGTGCCATACAGCGCATTCTTCGCAAGCCCGCGCGTCACCGGCGACTGGATCGAGGGCGAACCCACCCACGGCGTCCGCACGCCCAGCTGGCGCAACTGCCGCGCAAACACCGCGCAATCCGGCTCGTTGGTGAAGTACGACACGATCACATCCGCGCCCGAGGACTTCACCGCCAGCACCACCGGCGAGAAGTCCGGCTGGTTGTTGGTGTAGCCCTGCACCAGCACTGGCGCGAGGCCCATCTTCTCCAGGTTGGCGAGAATGGCGTTCTTGCCGCCGGTGCCGAACGCATCGGTCGAATGGATCAGCGCCACCTTCTTGAGCTTCATCGAACCGGTGATGAAGCTGACGATCACGCGGCCCGAGTAGCCGTCATTCGGCCGGCAGCGGAACAGCCACGGATTGCCGAGCTTGGTCAGCGTCGGATCGGTGCCGCCGAACATCACCGGCTTGCCCACCTTCAGCATGTCGGGCGCCATCGCGTTCATCTGCGTCGAACGGATCGAGCCCACGAACCCCACGATCTCCTTGCGCTCGGCCAGGCGCGAGAACGCCAGCACCGCGCCGGGATTGGTCGACTGGTCATCCTCGACGATCAGTTCGATCTGCTGGCCCAGCACGCCACCGGCCGCATTGATCTTTTCGGCCGCGATGCGGATCGAGTTGAGCTGGATACGGCCAGGCTCGGCCACCGGCCCGGTGAGCGGCGAAACCACGCCGATCTTCATGGTTTCGGCGGCGCGGGCGCCCCCGGCGGCGAAAGTGGAAACCGCGGCTGCGGACAGCAGCGCGGAGCGGCGGGTAAGAAGCATTGGGTCGTCTCTCCTGGGGGGTTTTTTGACGGCCGTGCCGGTTGATCGGGACGTCCGAGGCGTTTGAGTGGCTTGGAAATAGCAAGGCTTGAATGGTCTAAACTTGCGCTAGCATCGATGTTCGCGACGCAAACCGCAAGCCCTCACGCACACATCGGAACAAGATTGCGCCCGATCACAACGCCTCGCCGGCGCACCATCCGCTCGACCACGCCCACTGGAAATTGTAGCCGCCGAGCCACCCCGTCACATCCACCGCCTCGCCGATCACGAACAGCCCCGGCACCGCCTTGGCCTCCATCGTGCGCTGCGACAGCGCCGCCGTCGCCACGCCACCCAGCGTCACCTCCGCCTTGGCATACCCCTCGGTCCCCGCCGGCACGAGCCGACACCCCTTGAGGAAACCCCCCACCTCCGACAGCGCATGATCCCGCATCTGCCCGATCGGCCCATCACCGAACCGACCCGCCACAGCAAGGGCCAACCGCTGCGGCAGCACCTCGCCCAGGATGGTCCGCAACTCCGCCTTCGGCCGCGCCGCCTTGCGCGCGATCAACACACCCGCCGCATCCGCCCCCGGCAACAGGTCGAGCGAAATCGCCTGCCCCTCCCGCCAGTACGACGAAATCTGCAATATCGCCGGCCCCGACAGCCCGCGATGGGTGAACAGCATCGCCTCATCGAACCCCGTCCGCCCCGAAGTGGCCCGCACCGGCAGCGAAACCCCGCTCAACGGCTGCATCAATGCCAGGTCCGCGCCCCCGAACGTCAACGGCACCAGCCCCGGCCGGATCGCCGT
This sequence comes from uncultured Rhodospirillales bacterium, assembly GCA_903845065.1. Classification (GTDB taxonomy): domain Bacteria; phylum Pseudomonadota; class Alphaproteobacteria; order Acetobacterales; family Acetobacteraceae; genus CAIYPH01. The sequence continues at coordinate 18,287 of CAIMWH010000308.1, forward strand.
CAGCGGCAGCCCGAACCGCGCCGCGATCTCATGCGCAAGCCCCGTCGCCCCCATCTTCGGGATCGACAACCCCCCGGTCGCCAGCACCAGGGCAGGGGCGGTGAACACCCCATGATCCGTTGCCACCCGATACACATCGTCCCGGCTGACATCCGTCACCCGATGCGAGAGCCTGATATCCACCCCGCCCGCCGCGCATTCGTCGAGCAGCATCCGCAGGATTTCCCGCGCCGAGCCATCGCAGAACAACTGCCCCAGCGTCTTCTCGTGCCAGGCAATGCCGTGCTTGCCCACCAGCCCGAGAAAGTCATGCTGGGTATAACGCGCCAGCGCCGCCCGGCAGAAATGCGGGTTCTCCGAGATATACCGCGCCGCCACCGTCTCGGTATTGGTGAAGTTGCACCGCCCGCCGCCCGAAATCAGGATCTTCTTGCCCGCACTTTCGGCATGGTCCAGCAGCAGCACCCGCCGCCCGCGCTGCCCCGCCGTCAACGCGCACATCAACCCCGCAGCACCAGCCCCCAGGACAATCGCGTCGAACGCCGTCACCCGCGCGTCGGTCAGTCGTCGATCCTCGGCGCCACTTCCACCCGCAGCCAGTTGGCGAACTCCACCCGGTGCCGATCCGGGTCCACGATGTCCGGCCCGATCCCATACCGCCACGCCAGATCCCGCCGCGCCGGATCGTCATGCAGCGTCCGCAAATCGGCCGCGAACGCCTCCGCCACCTCGATGGTCGGAAACAGCCCGCGGTCCACCATCCGCCTGGCACTGCGCCGGAACATCGCGCCCATCTGCAGCAGGTCGTATTCCGGATGATACTGCACCCCCCAGAACGACCGCTCGCCATCCCGCAGGCTCACCGCCTGCACATCGCTCACCCGGTTCCCCGCCAGCAACTGCGCCCCCGCCGGCAGTTCGAACACCTCGTCCTGGTGCACGCACAGCGCGTCGAACACCTCGGGCTTGCCGGCATACATCGGATGCACCCGCCCCTCGTCGGTCAGCAGGATCGAGCGCGCCACCCCCAGTTCCGCCCCCGCCGGGATCGCCCGCACGCGCCCGCCGAGCGCCACCATCATCACCTGCAACCCCCAGCAACTGCCGAAACACGGCACGCCGGACTGGAACGCCGTGCGCGCGAAATCGATCTGCCGCTGCACCTCGGGTGTGTCGTGATAGGCATTGAGCGGCGAACCGGTCCACGCGATCCCGTCGAAATCGCTCAGCGCCATCCCCTGCGGCAGATCCGCCCCATCCGCCGCCGCCAGCACGAACGTCTCCACGCCCCCCACGCTCGCATGCGCCTGGGAGGCCAGCGCCGCCGCGTAATTCGGCCCATGCCGCCGCCCGCCGCTCTGCACCAGCAGATCCTGGGACGCGGAAGGAGCACCATCGACGATCAGGATGTTGGCGGGCATCGCGAAATTCCGAAGTGAAGCCGGCAGAATACAGGCGTGCGGTGCCACCACGCAACGGCCACCCCGAAATCGAAACCTGTTTCGCAACTAAACAACCGTTGCATCCGCCGCCGGAATTTGGGATTTTGATCCGATACAGAAATCGGCGACCACGACTGCCCAACGCAGCAAGGGGATGATATGCCGGACACCGCCATCGCCGCCCAGAATTCCACCAGGACCGGCCCCACCGACGCCATGCACGATTGGGCGGCCGAAGTCCTCGGCGTCGATCCCCGCAGCTACCCGCCCCCGCTGCCGATCTCCGCCCTCGCCCCGCCCGCCCCGCCAAAACCCCCCACACCCGCCACCGGCCTGCCCACCCCGGCCCCGCAACCCATCGTCGCCCCCTACGACCCGCAAACCCTTACCTCCCCGGCGCTCCCCCCGGCCCCGCCCCCCCCGGTCCGCACCGCCGCCGAAACCCGCGCCGACACCGAACGCCGCGTCGCTACCGCCGGCCCGATCTACGACAAGTACGGCAAGGCCATCGGCGATGACGCCCACGCGCTCCCCGATCGCCTCACCCCGGCCGAAATGAACATCGGCAAGGTGATCCAGGAAACCAACGCCAGCCGCCTCGTCATCGACAAGGACGGCAACCGCTCCACCACCCAGATCTCGCTCGACGGCAAGGACACCGCCACCACCCTCGATGAGCGCGGCCTCACCACCACCCGCCGCCTCACCAACGCCACCGCCACCATCGGCGATGACGGCAAGGTGGCCGACACCACCCACGAACACACCCAGACCGTGAACCACGGCCTGCTCAACAGCACCGTCACCGAGGGCCACAAAACCACCGAGACCGGCGGCGGTAAAACCACCATCAAAGCCAACCAGGCCACCGAATCCTTCGATGCCCTCAAGGGCGAATACGCCCAGTCCACCACCACGTCGTCCGAAACCAGGGGCGCCGGCCCCACCACCCGAGACGTCACCACCAACACCACCACCGTCGGCCTCTCCGGCTTCAACCGCACCACCGAAACCACCAAGCAGGTCGGCAGCAACGCCGACGTCACCTCCACCAGCGGCGGCCTCACCCGCGGCGGCGGCCAACTCGGCGCCAACTTCTCCCGCACGAAAAAATCCAACATCGTCGGCGGCACCGAGGAAGCCCCCACCGTCGAACGCGGCACCGAAACCTCCATCAAGGGCGGCGGCGGCCTGGTCTCGGACGACAAGGGCACCGGCCTCGGGGCCAACCTCGGCGGCGGCGGCAAGCAGAACCTCGGCGCCGGCATCTCCATGGCCGGCACCTACAGCGCCGGCGGAAAATTCCAGGCCATCGTCAAGGAAGTCCCCAAGTCCGACCCGCCGCAGTTCACCATCACCACCACCATCTCGTTCGACCTGTCGGCCGGCACCAGCGGCGGCAAGGAAACCGCCGCCCCCGCCTCCGACACCACCAAGGGCGAACACTCCACCGCCGGCCGCGAGGACACCCACAAAACCAACGTCACCGTCGGCAGCACCTCCTCCATCGGCAAATCCGCCTCCTTCAAGCGCGTGCTGGGCGCCGCCGAAGCCGAAGCCTACATCGCCGCCATCAAGGACAACGGCCGCGGCAGCAAGCTCCCCGAACTCCAGATCCTGTGGTCCGGCGTCAAGGAAGGCTGGAACCACGCCCACGAACTCTACGCCGCCATCTCCGGCTCCCCCGAGCGCATCCGCTCCCTCAAGCCCGGCGAGGAGATCGAACGCGTCTCCCGCGGCTCCGTCGGCGGCAAGCTCGGCGTCTCCGGCGGCGAACGCCGCCAGGGCGGCGCCAATTTCGGCGTCGACGGCGGCGCCAGCCACAGCGACAGCATCGGCCTGAAAATCACCAAGCTCGACAAGGGCCTGGTCCAGATCACCGCCACCATCGATGCCAGCGATGACGCCAGCCTCGGCCTCACCGGCAGCTACGGCATGGTCAGCGGCAGCCACGGCGAAACCCGCGGCAAGGGCGCCGGCAAGGTCGTCGTCTTCGTGCTCGACGAAGCCGACCCCAAGACGTTCGACCACCAGTCCGCCACCATCGACGCCTGCAAATCCATCGCCGAACTCGAAGCCCTTGCCAAGGACCCCGCCTACAAAGTCACCCAGCGCACCGACAAGGATTCCGAGTCCGAAGGCGTCTCGGACGGCGTCGCCATCTCCAAATTCAACCTCACCATCACCGGCAAGGGCGCCGCCGCCAACACCGTCACGCGCGACGCACAGGGCAACGTCATCGGCTCCACCACCTCCGCCAGCAAC
>CAIMWH010000309.1 GCA_903845065.1 uncultured Rhodospirillales bacterium
ACTGCACGAATTGCTCCCATGGAACTGGAAAAAGTCAGCCAAATCGGAAGCCGCCGCAGCCTGAAGTCAGATCGCCGCGGTCCTCGGCGGATGGATACGACAGCTCGTGCTGTGAGCTATTTTGTTGTGTGCCTAAAGTCTGGCGGATTGCTGCCTGGCGCTCCTATCCTACCGGAATTGCTAAAGCAAAACCGCCCGGCATACGTGTCGGCTCTTCAACACGCGGATGCATCCCTACCTACCGGCAGGGTAGATTTGGCTCCGCTACACGCCCTCATATCGACGCTGCTTCAGCAGCAGATATCTTCGGCGTCATCAGCCACGCCTTAACGCGCGCGCTATGCGAGAGAAGGTATCCTATTTAATCTTTTTCGCCGTCTCCTTGATGGCATTATTCAATCTGCGCGCCACTTTTCCCACGTCCTCTGCGACCGGGAGATTTTCCGGCATCGTTCCCCCTATGTCTTTAATGGCTCGCCTGACCTTGATGCCGACCTCCCGATGGGTCGCATTAGCGGCGTCCTTGCCCTTTATCCTGTCGCGTCGGAGTTTTTCCTCTGTTTGTGTGGCGCGGAAGAGATTGGCCGCCAGTTCCGTGCTTCCCATATGGTCGAGAATCTTCTGATTGGGGGAGAGCCCCTTGCGTCGTTGGATGCCCTTGACATTCAGACCGCCGTATAGACCCTCATAGCCATGGGTCTGGAATACTGCAAAATCAAATGGGTCAATAACGCCGGCCCCTTTTGCGGCGCTTGCTAAATTGTTGTTATGTATTTTAATTTCTTCGCGCAGAAGGACTCGCTTTTGTTCCTCAGACAGCGGAACATATTGCGCGGTAGCTTCGTCTTGTAGCTCTTGACGTCTCGTCTGTATTGCGAAATATGTCTGAGCAAACGCGACGGGCTTCTTTCGAGAATCGCCATTTTGGGCGATGAGGTAACAGGCGTAGCGAGAGAGGTAGAAGTCATCAACGGGCCGCTCTGCCCCGCTGCCGATTCCGACCATATTGTTGGCGTCAACAAAATGGTCGGAGGCATTCTGCCCCGTATTGGCGCATGCGGCTTTTGCCTTCTCGATGACGGTCAGAAAGTTCCGCCACTCCGTATATTCCAATAATCTTTGGAGGTCGCGTCCAGTCCAAAACTCATTCCCATCCTCATCGGACTTGGCTGCGTCCTCAAAAGCAGCAATCAGCCTCTCAATCGCCCCATCCTTCATGGTCGCGTTTGTTAGGGACGCAACTTCTTTGGGGTCGGTTCGCGCCAATCTCTCCAGCGCTTCATTGAACGCCATCCCCGCCAGCTTCCCAGAATCTCGCTCGTCGGTCATGCGATCAATGCCTTGTATGTGAGCCGGCCTGTTGCGTTCGCCATCAGCGCGTTGACACGCTCGCCTTCGCCAACATGGCGGCGGTTGTAGCGCCACGACGATTCGGCCACATAACGGCCAAGGTGCTTCTTGCTGACGAAATGGTGGATGCCGATGATCTGGCGCTTCAACTGCGACCAGTAGCCGTCGATGGTCTGTGTGTGGGTGTTGCCGACCACGTATTCCTTCTTGGAGTGGTGGACGGTCCCGTGGGGGTATTTTAACGCAAGACGACGATAACCCTGGTGCTCATCCGTCGAGACAGATGTGACCTTCGGGGAAATGGCGTTGTCCACGAACTCCTCCATCGTCTCCCGGTCGGTATTCGGCACCACGGATGCGACAACGCCGCCATTGCGCTCTACGGCACCCATCACGATCGCCTTGCCAGCAACGCCGCTGCCGCCGCCGCTGCGGCCTCCGTGCTTGTTCTTGGCCTTCCCGCCTACGTAGGTCTCGTCAACCTCTACATCCCCTTCAAGAGGGGCGGCGAAGGACTGCGTGCGAGCCGCGTAGCGGAGCCGGTGCAGGACGAACCAGGCCGATTTCTGAGTGATCTTCAAATCCTTGGCCAGTTGGGTACTAGCGATGCCCTTCTTGTGGCTGGTGATGAGCCAGATCGCGATGAACCACTTGCGGAGCGGAAGCTTCGTATCCTCAAAGATGGTCCCGACCTTGATGGAGAACCGCTGACGGCAATCGCCGCACTTGTGGCTCAGTTTGTCCGAGAAGTGATAGACCTTGGTGCTACCGCAATGAGGGCAGTAAGCTCCGTTTTTCCACCGGATCGCCCGCAGGTGATCCACGCATGTTTGCTCATCCGGGAAGGCTTCCATCATCTGCAAAAGGCTGTCGAATTGCTGGATCATCGCCGCATCCCTCTGATGAGCGGAATCTACCCTGTTTCGCCGATTGGGTCAAGCAGGTATATAGACGCCAAAACTTTTATCCGCTGGCTTCGCCGCTCTCCCGGGAAAGGGGCGAAGCCAGCGGATAAAAAAGTTTTTGCTTCTTTTTTCAAAAAGAAGCGCTTGCTTGCTGCCTCAGGCGACCTTGGCCCGCTCGGTCAGTGGAACCTCGATATCGATTTCCAGCGTGGAGACGTGGTCCCCGCGATCGAGTTTGATCTGCACCTTGTCGGGATCGATATCGAGATGGCGGCGGATGACCTGGAGGATTTCCTCCTGCAGGCGGGCGACGAGGTCCGAGCGGCCGAACGTCGAGCGTTCGTGGGCCAGCAGGATCTGCAGCCTGTCGCGCGCGACATGGGCCGTCGGCTTGCGACGGAAGAAGTCGAAAATGCTCACGCCACCCTCCGCCCGAACAGGCGTTCCACCAGCGTCTTGCGTTCCTGCGGGATTACCATGGGGACGGTCTCGCCGCGCAGCCTGCGCACGGCATCTTGATATGCGCGGGCGGGTGCTGTCTCGGGATTATTCAGTGTCACCGGCACGCCGACGTTGGAGGCTTTCAGGACCTCCTGGCTTTCGGGGATGATGCCGAGGAGGGGGATGGAGAGGATTTCGAGGACATCCTCAACCTTTAGCATGTCACCGCGGGCGGCGCGGGCGGGGTCATAGCGAGTGACGAGGAGGTGTTTTTCGACGCGTTCGCCGCGCATGGCGCGTTCGGTTTTGCTGTCGAGCAGGCCGATGATGCGGTCCGAGTCGCGGACGGAGGAGACTTCGGGGTTGGTGACGACGATGGCGATATCGGCGTGGTGCATGGCCATGGCGGGGCCGCGCTCGATGCCGGCGGGACTGTCGCAGAGGACCCAGTCGAACTTTTCGCGCAGTTCGGCGATCACCTTGGCGACGCCGTCACTGGTCAGGGCGTCCTTGTCGCGGGTTTGCGAGGCCGGGAGGATGGAGAGGTTTTCCAGGCGCTTGTCGCGGATGAGGGCCTGGTGGAGCTTGGCGTCACCCTGGATGACGTTGATGAGATCGAACACCACGCGGCGTTCGGCGCCCATCACGAGATCGAGGTTGCGCAGCCCGACGTCGAAATCGACCACCACGACCTTGTCGCCGGATTGTGCCAGTGCTGCGCCGATGGCGGCGGTTGACGTGGTTTTGCCCACGCCGCCCTTGCCCGATGTGACCACAATAACCTTGGCCATGAATTCCTCCCTGCCCCTACTTCTGGGGCGCGATCATGATGCGGCCGGCGGCGAGCCAGATGTGGGCGGCGGTGCCGCGCACGTCGGGGCTCATGTCCTCGGCTGTCTGGTAAAACCCGTCGATGGACACCAGTTCGGCTTCGAGCTTGCGGCAGAAGATGCGCGCGCGTCCGAAGCCCTGCGCGCCGGCCAGGGCGCGGCCACGCAGGGTGCCGTAGATATGAATGGAGCCGCCGGCGAGGATTTCGGCGCCCGAGGAGACCGAGCCGAGCACGGTGACGTCCCCCTTGGGGAACAGGACGGACTGGCCGGAACGGACGTGGTCCTCGACGATGAGGCCGGGCATGGGCTGCGGCGGTTCGGGCTTGGCGACCTCGCGCGGCTTGATTTCGACGACGGCGCCGGGGCGACCGCCGACGAGGGGGCGCTTCCAGGGGTCGGCGCCGGGGATTTCGCCGATGTTTTCGACATCGATCACCGAGATGCCGAGGGCCTCGATATCGGTGAGCAGGGTGCTGACGCCCTCGCTACCCGGCGAGAGTTGGGAGAAGTCCACGATGACCGGGCGGCCATCGAAAAATCCCGGCGCGCGGGTCATCTGCGCCTTCAACGCGATCAGCCAGGCGGCCAACGGCGGTTCGGGCGTGATGACGAAGGCCATGAACGAACGGCCTCGGACTCGGATCTGCATGCGGGGATGGGTATCACTTTGCACCGGCCGAAACTGCCGCCGACTCGGCCGGGCGTCAACGCCAAACACGCGGCGGGACGCAAGATGTTGTGGACAACCCGGAAGGGTGACCTCAACCTGTTGTTACGCGGGGTTCAGTGTTGTTCGGTTTCGCCGGTGGCGATGCCTTCGAGGGCGGCGTGGCGGCGGATGACCACGGTGTTGGCCGAGGGGATTTCGATCAGGCCCTCCGCCTTCAGCTTGGTGAGGGTGCGGCTGACGGTTTCGATGGTGAGGCCGAGATAGTCCGCGATGTCATTGCGGGTCATCGGCAGGAGGACGGTTTCGGCGGTGCCGGCCTGGTGGCCGAGGCAGTGGGTGGGAACGTCGGCGCGGCCGATGAGGAAGGAGGCGAGGCGTTCGCGGGCGGTTTTGCGGCCGAGCAGCAGCATCTGCTCCTGGGCTGCGACGAGTTCGTTGGAGGCCACTTCGAGCAGGCGCTTTTCCATGGCGGGGAAATCGTCGAGCAGGACTTTCAGCTTGGGGCGCGAGAAACGGCAGATGCGCATGGGCTCCAGCGCCTCGGCGCTGAAGGAGTAGGAGGAGGAGACGGCGAGGCCGAGGAAATGGCCGGTGCCGGCGAATCCGGTGATCTGGCGGCGGCCATCGGGCAGCAGCTTGAACAGCTTGGCGGTGCCGGCGGTGACGTTGAAGAAGTGTTCGGCCGGATCGCCCTCATCGATGAAGGAGCGGCCTGGTTCAACGGTGAACTGGGTGGCGAGCGATGCGAGGCGTTCGAGGTCCTTGCTTTCGATGGCGTTGCACACGGAATAGCGACGCGCACCGCAATGGGAACAAGGGTCATCCCGATGACCCGGATCGAGCACCAACGGCCTGGCACGGGCCATCGACATATGAACCCCCGGCGATTCTTCACCGCCGCCTCTCAATTCAGGTTCCTCATAGACGAGACTTGCCGTGCCGTGAACCGCCTTGTTCGCGATGCCGCCATACCGCGTTGATCTGTATCAAGGCGCATCACGGGCGTTTGGTGACACTGCGGCATCGTTCACCATTTCGCGGTCCCGGCAATGCTTGGCTTGTCATGTCATCCCCTGTCGCCAGAGCAGGCACCGGCCGTTTATCCGCTGGTGCGCGAGGCGATTCCGGGCCTCGATCTGAAGGCCTGGCTGCGGTTTGCCCGCCGGGTGGCCGATCCGCGGCGGGCGGCGCGGGAGGGTATCATCGTGGTGGTGCGCAATCCGCGGCCGATGCCGTGCGGTTTGTTTGTCTATCGCAAGGAGCAGGAGCTGGGGCACGGCAATGTGCTGATCGCCGAGCATTTCGTGGCGGTTGACCTGCTGGATGCCGAGCCGGTGATGCAGGCGCTGGTGGCGGAGCTGGATGGGTTGGCGCTGCGGCTTGGGTGCAACGCGATCCGCGCCATGGTGCTGAGCCCGACCTCGCAGATGGCGGCGAGCCTGACGAGTGCCGGGCATCGGCCGGCGGGCGAGGCGTTGTGGAAGGAAGTGGTGGCGCCGGCTGGCGGTTCGAGTACCGTTTCGGCGCGCTGACCCGCCATCCCCGGCGGGCGCTTGCGCGCGCGGCCGGGGCAGGCTCGAATGGGCCGGATGAAATCACCCTCTCCGGCCGTTGCGTTGCCGATATTCCTGCTGGCCGCCGCCGGCTTCCTGTCCGCCGCCGGGGCGCGGGTGATCGATCCGCTGCTGTCGGTGATTGCGCGGGATTTTTCCACCACGGTGCCGGCGGTTTCGATCGTGGTGGCGGCGTATACGCTGCCGTATGGGCTGTGCCAGATCGCCATCGGGCCGTTTGGTGACCGGATGGGCAAGCTGCGGGTGATCCTGTGGGCGATGATGGCGTTTTCGGTGGCGACCGCGGCGTGCGCGCTGGCGGGCAATGTTGGTGCGCTGGCCGCGTTGCGGGTGGCGGCGGGGGCGGCGAGTGCGGCGGTGATCCCGGTGGGGATGGCGTATATCGCCGACGCGGTACCGTATGGGGAGCGCCAGGTGACGCTGAGCCGGTTCCTCAACGGCATTGTGCTGGCGCAGTTGCTGGCCGGGCCGGTGGGCGGGATTTTTGGCGAGTTCGTGGGCTGGCGCGGGGTGTTCGTGCTGCTGGCGGTGGGCGGGCTGGTGCTGTCGGTGGGGTTGGGGCGCAGTATTTCGGCGTTGCCGGACCGGCGCGGCGGGGCGGCGGCGTTCAGCATGGCGAACTACATCGTTCTCGCCAAACGGCCGGCGGCGCGGCGGCTGTTGCTGTGCGGGTTTCTCGACGGGGTGTTGCTGATGGGGAGTTTTCCGTTCCTGGCGCCCTATATGCATGAGGCGTTCGGGCTGGCCTATGCGGTGGTGGGGCTGGTGCTGGCGTCCTTCGGGGTGGGGGCACTGGCGTATACGCGGGGGGCGCGGCGGTTGATCCCGCTGCTGGGCGAGCCCGGCTGCGTGTTGCTGGGGGGCACGCTGATGGCGCTGGCGGTGGCGGCGGGTGTGTTGAGCCCGGTGTGGTGGCTGTTCGTTCCGGTGGAACTGGCGATGGGGTTCGGGTTTTATCTGCTGCATGGGGTGATGCAGGCGCGGGCGACCGAGTTGCTGCCCAATGCGCGGGCGACGGCGGTTTCGAGCTTCGCGTTCGTGCTGTTTCTCGGGCAGTCCGTGGGGGCGATCTTTATCGGCACCATGATTGCCCATGCGGGCTACCAGGCGGCGTTCCTGACCGATGGGGCGGCGATCGTGGTGTTCGCGTTCTACCTTTCGACGGTGCTGCGCCGGCCGGCGGCGTGATACGATCAGGCGTTGCAACCACCACAGGAGCCCGCGCGATGAAATACCGCAATCTTGGCAACAGCGGGCTTCAGGTTTCGCCGATATGTCTCGGCACGATGAATTTCGGCGGGCCGACGGATGCGGCCGATGCGGCGCGGATCATGGCGATGAGCCGGGCGGCCGGGGTGAACTTCATCGATACGGCCAATGTGTATACCGGCGGACGGTCGGAGGAGATTGTCGGGGCCGCCATTCGGGGTGATCGGGCGCATTGGGTGCTGGCGACCAAGGTGAATGGGGTGACCGGCGAGGGGCCGAATGAGCGGGGCTCGTCGCGCAAGGCGATCATGGATGCGGCGCAGGCGAGCCTGAAGCGGCTGGGGACGGATTATATCGACGTCTACTATCTGCACCGGGAGGATATGCGCACGCCGCTGGCGGAATCGGTGCGGGCGATGGCGGATTTGCAGCGGTCGGGGGCGATCCGGTATTTCGCGCTGTCCAACCACAAGTCCTGGCGGGTGGCGGAAATCTGCCGGATTTGCGATGATCTGGGGATCGATCGGCCGGTGGCGAGCCAGCCCTATTATAACGCGATGAACCGGACGCTGGAGATCGAGCATTTGCCGGCCTGTGCGTATTTCGGGTTGGGCGTGGTGCCGTACAGCCCGGTGGCGCGCGGGGTGCTGACGGCGAAGTATGATCCGGACGGGCCGCCGCCCAATGACAGCCGGGCGGCGCGGCAGGATCGGCGGATATTGCAGACGGAGTTGCGGCGGGAATCGATGCTGATCGCGCGGACGTTGCAGACCCATGCGGCGGCGCGGGGGATCACGCCCGGGCAGTTCGCCACCGCGTGGGTGTTGAACAACCGGCTGGTGACCTCGGTGATCGCGGGGCCGCGGACGGAGGCGCATATGACGGATTATCTGGGGGCGCTGGCGTATCGGTTCACCGCGGAGGATGAGGCGCTGGTGGATGGGCTGGTGCCGCCCGGGCATCCCTCGACGCCCGGCTATACCGATCCGACCGATCCGGTGTTGGGGCGGGTGCCGTATAGCGCAGGGGCGGGTGCCGTATAGCGCATGAGGCAGCACGCATTCGGGCCGCTGGCGCCGGTTTCGAGCCTCACGCTGGGGGGCGGCGGGCTGGGGATGGTGTGGGGGAAGACGACGTTCGCCGAGTGCGTGCGCACGGTGCAGGACGCGTTGGCGGCCGGGATCACACTGCTGGACCTGGCGCCGAGCTATGGCGACGGGAAGGCCGAGGAGGTGGTGGGGGCGGCGCTGGAGGGGCAGTTGCCGGCGAGGGTTCGGGTGACGAGCAAGATCCGGCTGGGGGATATGGCGCCGGAGGGGATCGAGGCGGCGGTGCGGGGTTCGATCGAGGCCAGCCTGGCGCGGCTGCGGTTGTCGCGGATCGACTTGTTTTTGCTGCATTCCGACGTGGTGCCGGACCGGGCGTTCATCGCCACCCGCCCGGCGGACGATGGGGAACGGATGACGCCGTATGCGACGTTTGTCGACCATGTCCGCCCGTTGTTCGAGCGGTTGGTGGGCGAGGGGGTGATCGGGGCGTGGGGGCTGACCGGGATCGGGCATCCCGATACGCTGATCCGGTTGCTGGGGGAGACGGTGAAGCCGGCCGCGATCCAGTGCATTGCCAACCTGCTCAATTCGGCGGGCGGGTTGCAGCGGTTCGACGGGCCCAGCCGGGCGCGCGAGATCATCGCCGTGGCGCGTTCCAACGGCGTGGGCGTGATGGGTATTCGGGCGGTGCAGGCCGGCGCACTCACCAGCAATATCGATCGGCTGGTGGCGCCGGATCATCCCGTGCGGCTCGATTTTGTGCGTGCCGCCAGGTTTCGCGCGCTGTGTGCCGATCTTGACGTGTCCCCTGCCCTGCTGGCCCATCGCTATGCGCTGTCGCTGGATATCGACACGCTGGTGCTGGGGGTGAAGAACCGCCGCGAACTCGCCGAGTGCGTGGCGGCGGCCGAGGCCGGGCCGCTGCCGGCCGATCTTATCGCCTATATCGACGCATCTGTTTCCGGAGAAGTTGCATGAAATTCGGCATCCATAATCCGTCCTGGCTGTTCGATGGCGGGCCGGCGGATATTTTCGACGGGGTGAGCGCCAAGGCGCGGTGGGCGGAGGAGAACGGGTTCGCCTGGTTCTCGGTGATGGACCACCTGATCCAGATCCCGATCGCCGGGCCGGCGGACGAGCCGTTCATGGAGAGTTGGACGGTGCTGGCGGGGTTGGCCGCGGTGACGCGCAAGATACGGTTGGCGACGCTGGTATCCTCGGTGGCGTATCGCAATCCGGCGCATCTGGCGAAAATGGCGGCGACGGTGGACCTGATCAGCCGCGGGAGGTTGACGTTCGGGTTCGGGGCCGGGTGGCATGAGCCGGAATATCGGCAGTACGGCTGGGATTTTCCGCCCGACGCGGCGACGCGGATACGGCAGATGGTGGAGGCGGTGCGGCTGATCAAGGCGATGTGGACGCAGCCGCGCACCACGTTCAACGGTACCTGGTTCCGCGCCGAGGAGGCGATCCTGGAGCCCAAGCCGGTGCAGCGGCCGCATCCGCCGGTGATGATCGCGGGCTCCGGCGAGACGATGACGCTGCGGGCGGTGGCGCGGCATGGCGATGCCTGCAACGTGTTCGGCGACCCGGAAGGCGTGGCGCGCAAGTTCGCCATCCTGCGGCGGCATTGCGAGGAGAACGGGCGCGATTACAACGAGATCGAGCGGACCAACACGGTGAGCTTCCTGCTGGCGCGCGATGAGGCCGGGTTGGCGGCGAAGAAGGAGCGCATCGGCGGTCTGCAGCATTTCCAGGGCGTGGCGACGACGGTGAGCCAGGCGACGGACCTGGTGGGGCGCTATCGGGATGCCGGGGTGCAGTTGCTGATCAGCAGCGCGTTCAGGAACGACAAGGAAACGCTGGAGTTGATGGCGGCGGATATCATGCCGCGGTTCGGCTGAGAACGACGGGGGGAAGGAAGGCGGGGGCTTTGCCCCTCGACCCCACCAAGGGCCGGGCCCTTGGAACCCATGAC
>CAIMWH010000310.1 GCA_903845065.1 uncultured Rhodospirillales bacterium
GGAGCTGGGCGAGGACGTCCGCGCGCCGGCGCAGGACATCGAGTTCGTGATGTATCACTCGGACAACATCGAGGCGACCGGGTTCGTCGAGCATCTGAAGCTGCCGCATTACGTCGATTTCCAAAGCGAGCTGGAGACCATCCGCCGCATGCGCGCGGAAGCGGATGCCGGGCAGGAGGCCGCGGAATGAGCACCATGGAAGGCTACAACTTCGCCTATCTCGACGAGCAGACCAAGCGGATGATCCGCCGCGCTTTGCTCAAGGCCGTCGCCATCCCCGGCCACCAGATCCCCTTCGGCTCGCGCGAAATGCCGCTGCCCTATGGCTGGGGCACCGGCGGCATCCAGGTCACCGCCGCCGTGCTCGGGCCGCAGGACGTGTTGAAGGTGATCGACCAGGGCGCCGATGACACCACCAACGCCGTCTCCATCCGCCGCTTCTTCGCCCGCACCGCCGGCGTCGCCACCACCACCGATACCGCAGCCGCCACCCTCATCCAGACCCGCCACCGCATCCCCGAGATGAAGCTGCGTGACGACCAGATCATCGTCTACCAGGTGCCGCAGCCAGAGCCGCTGTCCCGCCTGGAGCCCTCGCGCGCCGAAACCCGCCGCATGCATGCGCTGGCCGAATACGGCCTCATGCACGTCAAGCTCTACGAGGACATCACCCGCTTCGGCCACGTCGCCATCAGCTACGACTACCCGGTGATGGTGAACGGCCGCCACCTGATGGCGCCCAGCCCCATCCCGGCCTTCGACAATCCCAAGATGCACATGATGCCCGCCCTCCAGCTGTTCGGCGCCGGGCGCGAGAAGCGCATCTACGCCATCCCGCCCTACACCTCGGTGGTGAGCCTCGATTTCGACGACCACCCCTTCCGCACCACCCGCGCCCCGCAATGCTGCGGCCTGTGCGGGGCGGACAACTCCTACCTCGACGAAATCGTCATCGATGACCGTGGCGGTCGCCTCTACGTCTGCTCGGACACCGATTTTTGTGAAACCCGCCGGGCCGCCGGGCACACCGGCTCCGAATCCCCCGAGGCACTGGCAGCAGAATGACCGTGGACCCTGACATCCTGCTGTCCGCCCGCGGCCTGAACCTGTCCTTCGGGGCCATTCCGGCACTGGTCAATGTCGATGCGGACCTGTGGCCGGGCGAGATGCTTGCCATCGTCGGCGAATCGGGCTCCGGCAAAACCACCCTGCTCAACGTACTCTCGGGCAAGCTGCGGCCGCAGTCGGGCGTGGTGACCTACCGCGACCCCGCCGGCGCGCTGCATGACGTCCATGCCATGCCGCAACCCGCCTTGCGCGCCCTGCACCGTTCGGACTGGGGCTTCGTGCATCAGAACCCGCGCGAGAACCTGCGCATGGCGGTCTCCGCCGGCGGCAATGTCGGCGAACGCCTGATGGCCCAGGGCAAGCGCCACTACGGCCATATCCGCGAGGCGGCCATCGACTGGCTGCAACAGGTCGAGATCGACCCGGCACGGGTGGATGACCTGCCGCGCACCTTCTCGGGCGGCATGCTGCAACGCCTCCAGATCGCCCGCACCCTGGTCACCCACCCCCGCCTCGTCTTCATGGACGAACCCACCGGCGGGCTCGACGTGTCTGTGCAGGCCCGCCTGCTCGATCTCATCCGCAGCCTCGTCCGCCGCCTCGGCATCGCCGCCGTGCTGGTGACGCATGATCTCGCGGTGGCCCGCCTGCTGGCGGATCGCATCATTGTCATGCAGCGCGGCGAGGTGGTGGAGGCCGGGTTGACCGACCAGGTACTGGACGATCCCGCCCATCCCTACACCCAGTTGCTGGTTTCATCGGTGCTCCAGGCATGAACAACGACCACGTGATGCTGCGAACCGAAGGGCTCGCCAAGCAGTTCACCCTGCATCTGCAAGGCGGCGTCCGGCTGAATGTACTCGACGGCGTCGATCTCGAGGTGCGCGCCGGCGAGTGCATCGCGCTGGCCGGCCCGTCGGGCGCCGGCAAGTCCACCCTGCTGCGGGCGCTCTATGGCAACTACCGCGCCGACGCCGGGCGCATCCTGGTGCGCCATGAGGGGGCGCTGTTCGATCTGGCGAGCGCCCTGCCGCGCACCGTGGTGGCGATCCGCAAGCGGACCCTCGGCTATGTCAGCCAGTTCCTCCGCGTAGTGCCGCGCGTCTCGGCGCTCGATATCGTGGCCGACGCGGCGCATGACCGCGCCACCGCCCCCGCCAACGCCCAGGCCACCGCGGCGGCCCTGCTGCACCGGCTCAACATTCCGGCCAACCTGCACGCCCTGCCCCCCGCCACCTTCTCCGGCGGCGAACAGCAGCGCATCAATCTGGCCCGCGGCTTCATCGGCGCCCACCCCATCCTGCTGCTCGACGAACCCACAGCTTCCCTCGATGCCGCCAACCGTGACGTGGTGATCGCCATGATTGCCGAGGCCAAGGCGCGTGGGGCGGCGATCGTGGGCATCTTCCATGACGCCTTCGTACGTGACGCCATCGCCGACCGGCTCTATCAGATCGCCCCCTACCCGCAAGCCGCATGAGGCCTGAATGACCGAGACGATTCTCACCGACGCCCGGCTCATCCTGCGTGAGGAAGTGCTGGACGGCACCATCGTGCTGGCGGGCGGCAATATCATCGACGTGCAGCCAGGCCGATCCCACGCCCCCGGCGCGATCGCCTGCGACGGCGACTACATGATGCCGGGCGTGGTGGACCTGCACACCGACAACCTCGAACGCCAGGTGATGCCGCGCATTTCGGCCCGCTGGCCGTCACGCTCGGCAATGTTCGCCCATGACGCGCAATGCGCGGTGGCCGGCGTCACCACGGTGTTCGACTCGCTGTGCCTGGGGGACCTCGGGTTCGACAAGGATCGGCTGCGCACGTTCCGCGAGGGGGTGGCCGATCTTGAGGCGCTCTCCGGCACAAATGCGCTGAAAAGCGAGCATTTCCTCCATTTGCGCTGCGAAATGCCGGCGCTCGACGTGCTCGACCTGCTCGATCCGGTGGCCGACAAGCCGCTGGTGCAGATGGTGAGCCTGATGGATCACAGCCCCGGCGTCGGCCAGTACGCCGATCTCACCCGCTACCGGGCGCTGAAGGAACGCGACGGGATGTCCGCGCTGGACATCGAGCGCCGCATCAACCACCTGCATGACCAGCGCGCCCGGGTGCGCGGCCCCAACCGGGCCGGCATTCTCGCCCGCGTCGCCGGACGAGATCTGGCGCTGGCCAGCCATGACGACGAGACCGAGGCCGAGATCGCCGAGAACATCGCCGACGGCATCATGATCAGCGAATTCCCGGTGCGGCTGGTGGCGGCACAGGCGGCACGGGCCGGCGGCATGACGGTGATCGCCGGGGCCCCCAACGTGGTGCGCGGCGGTAGCCATTCGGGCAACGTGAACGCCGCCGACCTGGTGTGTGCCGGCGTGGTGGACGCGTTCGCCTCGGACTATGTGCCGGCGGCCCTGATCGAGGCGGCGTTCATCTGCGTCAATACCACCGGCATCACCCTGCCGCAGGCCATCGCCATGCTGACGGACAATCCGGCGCGGATGGGCAAGCTGCACGACCGTGGCCGCATCGAGGCCGGCCTGCGAGCCGATCTGGTGCGGGTGCGCCAGCATGAGGGATACCCGGTGGTGCGCGGCGTGTGGCGCGCGGGGGAGCGGGTGGCGTGAGCGGCGGCTTCGACAGCCGGGTCGCGTTCTACTACGCGCCGGCCGAGGACGATCCGCTGTGGGCGGCGGCGGCCGATTGGCTCGGGCGCGATCCCGCCAGCAACGCGCCGCGGCCGCAGCCGGAACTCCCCGATATCGCCGCCATCACCACCGATGCGCGGCACTATGCGTTCCACGCCACGCTGAAGCCGCCGATGCGGCTGCGCGCTGGCGTGACCTGGGCGGACGTGACGCGCACGGCCCGCGATATCGCGGCTGCCATCCCGGCCTTTGACCTGCCTGTCCTCGGTGTCGCCGACCTGCACGGCTTCCTGGCACTGCGCGAGACGACCCCCAGCCCGGACCTCCAGGCCCTGGCCGATGCCTGCATCGCCGGCGCCGATCATCTGCGCGAGCCGCCGGATGCCGCGGAACTGGCAAAACGCCGCGGCAAGGGCCTGCCGGCGGCGCAAGATGCCAACCTGGTGCGCTGGGGCTACCCCTATGTGTTCGCCACCTGGTTCTTCCACATGACACTGACGCGGCGGCTGACCCTGGTCGAGGCCGCGCTCTACCGGCCCGCCGCCACCGCCCATTTCGCCGCGGCGCTAGCCCAGCCGCGCCGGGTGACCGACCTGTGCCTGTTCACCCAGGCCGCCCCCGAGGCCGGATTTACCCTGGCCGAGCGGATTCCGCTGCGCGGCTGAGTACCGCCACGACCTTCGCCACGCTGGCAGCGATGGTGCCGTCATTCATCACCCGCTCCACCGCGATGCCGGCCGGCAGGCTGATATTGCGGGCGAGACGGGCGGCGATGTCGGCCTCGGGTTCGCGCGCACGGGCGGCAAGCCGGCTGGCCAAGACCTCGGGTGGGGCGGTGATTTCAAGCACCAGGACCGGATAACGCACTGCCGCATCGGCGATAACGCCGCGCGATACGCTGGCGACAACCACGTGTCCGGCGGCGAGTTCATCCTCGATGTCCGCCCGGATACCATAGCTAAACCCATGCGCGTGCCAGGACAGGGCATAGCGCGTGGCGGCGAAGGTGGCGGGATCGACTGGAGTGTGTGCCTCGCCGCCCGGGGTGGGCGGACGGGTGATGTCCCGCCGCGCGAAGTGAAAGCGCGGGTCGGCGCGGAGGTGTTCCCGCGCACCGTCGAGCAGCGTATCCTTGCCGGCCCCGGAGGGACCGACGACGAGAACCAGCATGTGCACTCCCGAACGAAGCTTCGCGGCCTTGTATCGCCGATGGCGCGGGTTGTGCCACCTCGCGGCGATGACGATCGGCCTCTCGGGCTACGGATGGGCCGCCAGCGTGTTCGATCCGGCCAACGTGGGGCCGCCACGTTCCGGCGCCGGGGCTGAGTTGTTCCGCCCCGCCGGTACCGGCCCGTTCCCGGCTGTGGTGGTACTGCATGGCTGCGATGGGATAGGTCCGCATTATCGCACCTGGGCGCGGCGATTGATGGAATGGGGCTACGCGGCGCTGCTGGTCGATAGTTTCGGGCCGCGAGGGCGACGCAACGTGTGCAACCACGGCCGGGACGTGCCTCCCGAGGAGCGCGCGCAGGACGCCACGGCGGCGCGTGACTGGCTGGCCGGGCAGGATTTCGTCCGCGCCGGGCAGATCGGCGCGCTCGGCTTCTCCCATGGCGGCTGGACCGTGCTGAAGGCAGTCCTGGCAGACCATGCCGGACCGCATCCGTTTGCGGCCGCGGTGGCCTTCTACCCTGGGTGCCAGCGCCCGGCCGCACCGCTGGTAACTGATACGTTGATCCTGATCGGGGATGCGGATGAATGGACGCCGGCGCGCTTCTGTATCGCCTGGCGGCAGCAGGTGACGATGTCCGGCCACACGGCCGATATCACGGTCTATCCCGGCGCGCTGCATGGCTTCGATACGGACCGGCCACCCCGGCGCTACGCCGGGCATGAGGTTGGCGGTGACCCGGCCGCCGCCGCCGCCATCGCGGCAACTCATCAGTTTTTTGAAGCCCGACTCGGTGGGCGCTAGGTTGCCTGCAAGCCCGTCCGCCATGACACTCCCGCCATGCTCATCGATCGCGCCGACTTTGCCGACCTCGCCGACCTTGCCCGCCATCGCCAGCAGGCGTGGGAGATCCAGCGGGACTACGTGATGGCCCGTTCCGCGCTGCATCGGCGCGCCTGGGCAGGCGCGGTGCCGCCGGTGCGCCTGGAGGGGCTGGGCGAATTGCCGTTCACCAACAAGGAGATGCTGCGGGCGAGCCAGCGCGACATGCCGCCATATGGCGACTATCTCGCCGCGCCGCCCGATCGGATCACGCGCATTCATCGCACCTCCGGCACCACCGGCACGGCGATGAACATCGCATTGTCGGCGCGTGACGCCCAGGAGACCGCCGTGGTCGGCGGGCGCGCCCAGGCGGCAGGCGGGCTGGGGCCGGGCCATGTGGTGGTGCACTGCCTGAACTACCGGATGTGGATGGGCGGCTTCTCGGACCACACCACGTTGGAGGCGACCGGGGCGGCCGTGGTGCCGTTCGGGGTGGGCGAAACGCGGCTGCTGGTGCGCACCATCCAGGAACTTGGCATCACCGCGATTTCGTGCACGCCCTCGTACCCCGCGGTACTCGAACGGGTGATCGCGGAGGATTTCCCCGGGCTGCGTCCGCGTGATCTCGGGCTGCGGCTGGGGCTGTTCGGCGGCGAGCCGGGGCTCGACGAACCCGCCTTCCGCGCCCGGCTGGAGGAAACCTGGGGGTTCAAGGTGCGCAACGCCAACTATGGCGTGTCGGACGTGTTCTGCAATTTCGCCGGGCAGAGCGAGGTGGACGACGACCTGCACTTCATGGCGCTGGACGTGCTGCATCCCGAGTTGGTCGATCCTGAGAGCGGCGCAACGCTGCCCTGGCGCGAGGGCGAACGCGGCGAACTGGTGCTCACCCATGTCAGCCGCGAGTGCCAGCCGCTGGTGCGGTTCCGTACCGGAGACATCATCGCCTTGACCGGCACCGGGCGGGCGCGCTGCGGGCGCACCGCACCGCGCTTCAGGGTGATCGGGCGGACCGATGACATGGTTGTGGTGCGCGGCATCAACGTCTTCCCGGTGCAGATCGCGGCGCAGGTGATGCGCGCGGCTGACCTGTCCGGCGAATATCGCATCGTGCTGCCTGGACCGCCGCCCTACGACACATTGCCAGTGGAGGTTGAACTGGCCGAGGCGGCGATCGCGTCCGGGCAGGACGCGGCGCTGGCAGCGGCCATCAAGCGGGAACTCGGGGTAACCGCGCGCGTACGGTTGGTGCCGTTCGGCACCCTCCCCCGCACCGAAGGCAAGACCAGGCGGGTGATCCGCCAGGAGACGACATGACCGACACCGTTCTCAGCACCGACCTCGAAGGCGGCGTGCGGCGCCTCACCCTCCACCGGCCGACGCGGCTCAACGCCATCACCCCGGAGCTGCTGGAGGACCTCATCGCCGCCCTTGATGCCGCCAATGCGGCCGGGCACGTGGCAGCGATCCTGCTGGAAGGGGCCGGGCGGGCGTTCTGTGCCGGCGACGACCTGAAGGAATTCGAAAGCCAGGCTGGCGGCGAGGCCGCCACCCACGCCTATGTCGAGCGCATCCAGGACGTGACACGGGCGATGATGCATGGCGCCAAGCCGGTGGTCGCGGCGGTGCATGGCTGGGCGGTGGGCGGCGGGCTGGAATGGATGATCAACGCCGATTTCGCCGTGGTTGGCCAGAACGCGCGGTTCTTCTTCTCCGAGGTTTCGTGGGGTTTGTTCGTCACTGGCGGGGTGACGGAGTTGTTGCCGCGCTTGATCGGCCTCCAGCGCACGCGGGCGCTGATCATGCTGGGCGAGAAATTCGGCGCCCAAGAGGCGGTCGCCTGGGGCATGGCGTATCAGATGGTGCCAGATGCGGAGCTGGCCGAGGCGGCGCAGGCGTTGGCGCAGCGGATCGCCGCACTGCCGCAGGGCCCGGTGCGGGATCTTCGGCGGGTATTGGCCAACCGGCCCCGGCTCGAAACCGCGATGGCCGACGAGACGGCCGCCACCGTCCGCGGTTTCCTCGATCCCGCAACGGCGCGGCGGATCGCCGGCTTCAGGTAAAGGCGCGCTCCAGCCCGGTGGCGAGCGCCATCGGCGCGCGCGCGATCAGATCGGTGAATGGCTGGGGCGGGAATGCCTGTTCGTCGAACGGCAGTTGCAGCTCGGGCCCCTCGCCCAGCCCGCCGACCGCGCGTTGCAGCAGCCCTGGGGCTCCGATGATGCGGGGAACCTTCGCCTGGCCGGCATGGGCAAGCGCGCGCAGATACCCCGCCACGGTGACCTTCTCGGGGCCCGCCAGGACGATACTGCGTGGCCCGTGCCAATCCGTCTCGGCGGCGGCAACCACGGCGGCGGCAAGGTCGTCCTCATGCACGGGCTGGAGATTGGTGCGGCCGCCCCGCGGCAGAACCAGGAACGAGACCTGCCGTAGCCGGTCGCGCTGGGCCCGCAGGTTGGTGGGTCCATAGAGAAACGCCGGGTGCAGCATCACGCCGCGCCGGCCCGAACTCATGAACGCCGCCTCCCCCGCCCGCACGCCGATGTCATCGCCATTGAAGCCCTTGGCGGACCGGATCGCGCCGCCCAGCAGCACCAGCCGGGCATCGTGATGGGCGGCGGCCAGCAGGCCCGGGATGAAGCGCGCATGGGCACAACAGATGATGCGTCGCGTATCGACGAGCAGATGGGCCAGGGACCGCACATCGCCAAGGTCCACCACGCGGCGCTCGCCCGGCACGTCAAACCCACGCCACTCGCTCGAGTCCCGCACGACGGCCACAAACGGCAGGTTTCGCAGCGCGAGGTGGCGGCACAGCGGTACCCCGATCCGTCCGGTCGCGCCGATGACGAATAGCGAGTCAGGCATTACCGTTGCGCATGGTGGCCATAATCGGGGAAATAGCGGTAACCGGCCGTGACCGCAAACAAAACCCGACTTGCGGTAACCCGTTACCCCTCACCAAAACCCTTGACGTAGTGTGGGGGTGGCTTCATAAGCCGCCTCCTGTTTGAAGGAATTCACTGGATGAAGACGACCCTCTCGCTGAAGCCCGCGGAGGTGCAGAAGGACTGGGTGTTGATCGACGCGGAAGGCCTGGTTCTCGGCCGCCTCGCTGTGATCATCGCCACCCGCCTGCGCGGCAAGCACAAACCCCAATTCACCCCGCACGTGGATTGCGGCGACAATGTCGTCGTGATCAACGCCGAAAAGGTGGTCCTCACCGGCAACAAGGCCGAGGACGAGGTATTCTACTACCACACCGGGTATTCGGGCGGCATCAAGGGCCGCACCATCCGTCAGCGTTTGGCCAGTGCCAATCCGGGCGGCGTGGTGACCAAGGCGGTTGAACGCATGATCACTCGTGGTCCGCTGCAGCGCGCGCAGATGAAGCACCTCTACGTCTACGTGGGCGCCGAGCACCCCCATGCGGGGCAGCAGCCCAAGCCGCTGGATATCGCGGCGCTCAATCCCAAGAACAAGCGAGGCTGACCCCGATGTCTGGAACACAGTCCCGCACGCTGGCTGACCTGAAGGAACTTGCGGTTGCGACCGCGATCCCGACCGAGCAGCCCAAGCGCGAGCCCAAGCGCGACAATCTCGGCCGCTCCTACGCGACCGGCCGCCGCAAGAACGCGGTTGCCCGCGTGTGGATCAAGCCCGGCAAGGGCGAGATCATGATCAACGGCAAGCGCGTCGGCGTGTATTTCGCCCGTCCCGTGCTGCGCATGCTGATCACCCAGCCCTTCCTGGTGGCCGATCGCTATAACCAGTTCGACGTCTACTGCACCGTCGTCGGTGGCGGCCTCTCCGGCCAGGCCGGCGCCGTGCGCCACGGCATCAGCCGCGCGCTCACCAACTACGAGCCCGAACTGCGCGGTATCCTCAAGATCGCCGGCTTCCTCACCCGCGATAGCCGCGTGGTGGAACGCAAGAAGTATGGCCGCGCCAAGGCGCGTCGCAGCTTCCAGTTCTCGAAGCGCTAAGCGTTCTCCGACTTCGGATTACGCGACCGACGAGAAGCGGCTTCCGGATGGGTTGGAAAACCCGTCCGGAGGCCTTTTTTTTGTCTCCGTGCCACGAACAGCAACCAGGGCGCCGCACATCGATGGTCAATCGCCGAGACTTTACCCCCGAAGCTCGCCCGCCCCTCAGCGGCCTTCGCGTGATCGACCTCTCGCGCCTGGTGGCCGGCAACATGGTGAGCCTGCAATTGGCGGATCACGGCGCGGAGGTGGTCAAGATCGAGGACCCGCAGAAGGGCGACCCGCTGCGCGCCTGGCGCGTGGGCGGTCACTCCGTCCACTGGAAGGTCTATGCCCGCAACAAGAAAAGCCTCGCCCTCTCGCTGCGTGATGCCGAGGCGCTGCAACTGCTGCAGGATTTGCTCGCCACCGCCGATGTGCTGATCGAGAATTTCCGGCCCGGCACCCTGGAGGAAATGGGCCTTGCCCCCGCCACCCTGTGGGCGCGAAACCCCGGCCTTATCATCGTGCGCGTCTCCGGTTTCGGCCAGGACGGCCCGTACGCCGAACGCCCCGGCTTCGGCTCCCTCGTCGAGGGCATGAGCGGTTTCGCCGCCATGAACGGTTTTGAGGACCGCGAACCCGTGCTGCCGCCGCTGGCGCTGGCCGACATGGTGGCCGGCCTCTACGGCGCCTTCGCGGTGATGATCGCGCGCCGCGAGGTGGAGCGTGGCGGGCCAGGCCAGGTGATCGACCTGCCGCTGCTCGATCCCATCATCTCCATCCTCGGCCCCCAGGCCGAAGCGTTCCGCACCTCGGGCCAGTTGCCCCGCCGCACCGGCAGCCGCTCGCAGACCACCAGCCCGCGCAACGTCTTCCGCACCCGTGACGGCCGCTGGATCGCCATCTCCGGCTCAATCCAGACCATGGCCGAGCGCCTGCTGCGCACCATCGGCCGCGCCGACATGATCGATGATCCGCGCTTCGCCACCAACACCGCCCGAGTCGCCAATGTCGAGGCCACGGAGGCCCCGATCGCCGCGTTTATCGCCGAGCGGGACTTCGCCGACGTGATGGCGATTTTCGAGCGCGACGAAATCACCGCCGCCCCGGTCTACGACATCGACCAGCTCATCGCCGATCCGCATGTGGTGGAGCGCGACGTCATTCTGGAGTTGCCGGACGCGGACATGGGTGGGGTGATGATGCACAACGTCGTCCCGCGGTTGTCGGCCACGCCGGGTGCATTGCGGCTGCCCGCGCCACGACTGGGCGAGCATACCCGGGATATCCTGGTGTCCCTCGGATGTGACACGGCGCGGATCGAAGCCATGGCGGCCCGCGGCGCCATCGCGGTCTGAGCGGTCAGGCGTCAGCGTCCAGCCGGCGGACCACATCGAGCACCACGGCCTCGAACATCTCCGGCGTCAGCCGGCGCGTCGAGGTGTTGTAGCGCGAGACATGATAGCTATCGATCATCAGCAAGCCGTCCGGCAACTGGTGAACCGCGCCGTGCCCGAAGCGGATGCGGGTGGGCGGAATGCCGCACGCGCGCAGCACGGCAGCATGGGCGAGCACGCCGAGAACCAGCACCACCTTGAGGTTCGGCAGGGCGGCCAGCTCGCTGGCGAGATATTGGTTGCAGGCGGTCACTTCGGCGGGTTCGGGCAGGTTGTGCGGCGGCGCGCAGCGAACCGCGTTGGTGATCCTGGTGTCCACCAGTCGCAGCGTGTCGGATGCCATTGCCTCGTAGCTGCCCTCGGCACGGCCAAATCGCAGCAGCGTCGAATACAGCAGGGCACCGGCATAGTCGCCGGTGAATGGCCGGCCGGTCCGGTTGGCGCCCTTCAAGCCAGGCGCCATGCCGACCACCAGGAGCCGCGCCGAGGCTGGGCCGAAGCTCGGGACCGGCGCGTTGAACCAGCCCGGGTTCGCCGCCGCGTTGGTGGTACGGTACGCCGCCAACCGGGGGCACAGCACGCAGTCATGCTCCGGCGCGAGCGCGGTAGATATATCGTGCGTCATGGCATCCATCGCGGCAGCATGCGGTGGATACCTTAACGCAGGGTTTCAGGGCGTCTCGTTCGGATCCAGCGTGTAGGGGTCGGCAGGGGTCTGGCGTACCGGCGGGCGGGTTGGCCGCGGGTCCATCTGGCGGCGGGTGAATTCCGGCGCGATATCCGACAGTTCGAGGAACTGGTCGGCCTGGCGGCGCAGTTCGTCGGCCACCATCGGCGGACTCGTGCGGATTGACGAGACCACCGAGACGCGCACGCCGCGGCGTTGCACGGCTTCAACGAGGCGGCGGAAATCGCTGTCACCGCTGAACAGCACCGCATGGTCGATCTTGTCGGCGAGTTCGAGCATGTCGATCGCAAGTTCGATATCCATGTTGCCCTTCACCCGCCGGCGGCCCATGGCGTCGGTGAACTCCTTCGCCGGCTTGGTCACCAGCGTATAGCCGTTGTACGCCAGCCAATCCGTCAGCGGCTTCAGGGGCGAGTATTCCTCGGTTTCCAGCACTGCCGAGTAGTAGTACGCCCGGATCACGTGGGCCTTGCGGCGGAAGAACTCCAGCAGGTTCCGGTAATCGACGTCGAAGCCAAGGTTCCGCGAAGCGGAATACAGGTTGGCACCGTCGATAAACAGGGCCACACGTTCGTTGGGTAGGAAATGCATCTGGCTAACCTTGCTCGGAACGGCGTAATGGGTGATGCGAGCCAAACCGTCCGCCCGCGGGATCGGCAGCGTAGCTGTGTTGCCTGCAGCGCGAAAGGTGCAACCTATTGTTCGACCTGTGCAAGATGCCGGTACGGCAAACCCCATGATTCTTATCGCAATCGGCGCCAATCTGCCGGACAGCCATGGTGCGTTGCCATTGGCCACCTGCCGTGCGGCGGCCGAGGCCCTGCGCAGCCTGCCGGGACTCCGCCTGGCAGCAGTGTCGCGCTGGTATCGCACCGCGCCGGTCCCGCCGTCCGGGCAGCCCGACTACATCAATGGCGTGGCACGCCTCGAGGGGGACGCCGGTGATCCGGCCGTATTGCTTGCCGCCTTGCATGCGATCGAGGCCCAGGCGGGGCGCGTCCGCGGCGTGCTCAACGCCGCCCGCACGCTTGATCTCGATCTTATCGACTATGACGGCATTGCGCGCACCATGCCCGATCCGGTGCTGCCGCATCCGCGCGCGCATGAGCGGGCCTTCGTGCTGCGGCCCCTCGCCGACGTCGCGCCCGGGTGGGTCCATCCCTTGCTGCACCGCGATGTCGCCGCGCTCCTGGCCAACTTGCCATCGCAGGACGTGGAACCGCTATGAGCCTCCGGCATGCTGTGACGCAGCAATCGCCTTGCGTTCTCCGGCGCCGGGGCTTATCTGGGGTGTTCATCCTTTTGATGTGCGGAGTGTAAGCGCATGGCGCGCGTGACGGTCGAAGACTGCGTCGAGAAGATCCCCAACCGCTTCGAGCTGGTTTTGCTCGCGGCCCAGCGCGCCCGCAACCTCTCCCGTGGCGAGGAATTGACGGTCGATCGGGATAACGACAAGAACCCTGTGGTAGCGCTGCGGGAAATCGCGGACGAGACCATCTCGCTCGACAAGCTGGAGACCGACCTTATCAAGTCGCTGTCCCGCGCCCCCGAGCCCGAGCCGGCCGACGAGGAGGTTATGGATCTCATCCCGACCGACCAGAACATCTTCGGCCTGCAGGATATCTCCGCCGAGGAGGAAGCCGCCCAGCTTCCGGCCGAGAGCGAGGAATTCTCCCCCGACGATTTGGAAGCCGCCATCGAGGCGGAACTTGGCGGCCGCCGCCGCTAAACCCCGGTCATGACAAGCGGCGCTCCGGTTCACTGGCGCGCCGCGCTGCCGCGCGGCCCGGACACCCATGGCGGTGGTGGGGCCGCCGTGGCGATCTCCGACAGCCCGGCCAAGCCGCTGCTCGAAACCGTCCGGCGCTATAATCCCGATAGCGACCTGGCGTTGCTCCAGGCAGCTTACGATACCGCGGCGATCGCCCACGAAGGGCAGTTGCGCGACAACGGCGATCCCTACATCACCCATCCGCTCGCGGTCGCCGAAAACCTCGCGCGCTATCGCCTTGACGATGCCACGCTTGCCACGGCGCTACTGCATGATGTCATCGAGGACACCAAGTACACCCGCGCCGCGCTCGAACGCCGCTTCGGCCCCGAGATCGCCGCCCTGGTGGACGGCGTCACCAAGCTGACCCGTCTCGAACTGCAATCCGACCGCACCAAGCAGGCCGAGAACTTCGGCAAGCTGGTGCTGGCGATGAGCAAGGACATCCGTGTCCTGCTCGTCAAGCTCGCCGACCGCCTGCACAACATGCGCACCCTGCACTTCGTCAAGAACGATGACCGCCGCAAGCGCATCGCCGGCGAAACGATGGAAATCTACGCCCCGCTCGCCGAGCGCATCGGCATGGAAACCATCAAGAACGAACTGCAAACCCTCTCCTTTGCCCAACTCGATCCCGAGGCCTACGACTCCATCCTCGCCCGCCTCAACTTCCTGCGCGGCCAAGGTCAGGATGTCATCGAGGAGGTGCGAGCCGAGCTATTCCGCATCTGTCAGGAAAACGATGTCCCGGTCAGCGAAGTCACCGGCCGCGAGAAATCGCCCTACTCCATCTGGGAGAAGATGCAGCGCCGCAATGTGCAGTTCGAGCAGTTGTCGGACATCATGGCCTTCCGCATCGTGCTGCCATCACGCGAGGCCTGTTACGCCGCCCTCGGCGCCGTGCACGCCGCCTACCCGGTGATCGCCGGCCGTTTCAAGGACTATATCTCCACTCCCAAGGCCAACGGCTACCAGAGCCTGCATACGGGGGTGACGCTGCGCGAGCCGCGCAACCAGAAGATCGAGGTGCAGATCCGCACCGCGGACATGCACGATGTCGCCGAAAACGGCGTCGCCGCCCACTGGCTCTACAAGCAGGGCTCCCAGGCCGCCCAGGAAGCCGCCCGCTTCCCCTGGGTGCAGGACCTCAAGGACATTCTCGACGACTCCACCCTCGAGGACTTTCTCACCAACACCAAGCTGGCGCTCTACCAGGACCAGGTGTTCTGCTTCACCCCAAAGGGCCGCCTGATCCAGCTCCCGCGCGGCGCCACGCCGGTCGATTTCGCCTACGCCGTGCACAGCCAGGTCGGCGACACCTGCGTCGGCGCCAAGGTCAACGGCCGCCTGCTGCCACTGCGCCACGAATTGCAGAACGGCGACCAGGTCGAGATCATGACCTCGCGCGGTGGCACGCCGAGCCCGCAATGGGAACGCTTCGTCGTCACCGGCAAGGCCCGCGCCCGTATCCGCCGCTTCGTCCAGGCCCAGCAGCGCGAACAAAGCCGTGACCAGGGGCGCTCGGCGCTGGCCAAGGCCTTCCGCCAGGACGGGCTGGACGGCTCCGAAAAAGTGCTCGAACCGGCACTCAAGGTGCTCAAGCTGCCGACGCTGGATGATCTCTACGTCGCCGTCGGCAACGGCAACGTCACCGCCAAGGACGCCGTGCTCGCCGCCTACCCGGAACTGCGCCAGGGCCCCCGCGCGCCGCGCATGATGATGCCGCTGCCATCGCGTGGCCGCCCCACCGGCCCCTCGGGCATGCCCATCACCGGGCTCGTCCCCGGCATGGCCATCCACTACGCCGGCTGCTGCCATCCTGTCCCGGGTGATGCCATCGTCGGCATCGTCGCCACCGGCAAGGGCGTCACCATCCACACGCGGGACTGCCCGACGCTCGAAAGCTTCTCCGCCACTCCCGAGCGCTTCATCGATGTCGACTGGGACCTCTCGGCGCTCCCCGCCGGCAAGGGCAAGGGCGAAGGTTATACCGGCCGCATCAGCGTCATCGCCGACAACGACCCGCGCGCTTTGTCCAACGTCACCAATGCCATCGCCAAGCAGGACGGCGATGTGGTGAACCTGCGCATCGTGCATCGCCAGGCCGATTTCTTCGAAATGGCAATCGACGTCGAGGTGCGGGACCTGCGGCAGCTCATCAACGTGATCGCCAGCCTTCGCGCCGTATCGGGCGTGCACCAGGTCGATCGGTCCAGGGGCTAGGCGGTGATCATCGGCATCGGTTCGGACATCTGCGATATCCGCCGCATCGAGCGCACGCTGGAGCGCTTCGGCCCCCGCTTCATCGAGCGTGTGTTCACCCCCGTCGAGATCGCCAAGGCCGATCGCCGCAAGGGGCAGAGCCGCGCCGGCACCTACGCCAAGCGGTTCGCCGCCAAGGAAGCCTGCGCCAAGGCCCTCGGCACCGGTTTCAGCCGCGGCGTGTTCATGTCGGATCTTGGCGTGGTGAACATGCCGGGCGGACAGCCGACGATGGACCTGGTTGGCGGCGCGGTCACTCGCCTCGCAGCCCTGCTGCCGGCGGGCATGCAGCCCCGCATCGATCTCACGATGACCGACGAATACCCCTACGCCTATGCTCACGTGATCATCTCCGCCTTACCGGCCTGATACAAATCGGCAAGGAAGCCGCCATCGCGCCGTGCGCAGAGCCTGTTTGCTTGACACCACGGGAGGGCTGGGCTTCAACCCCCCCTCCCCTCGTCCGGACCTCAGTCATTCATGACGCGCCGCCCCTCCAGTAGTCTTGTCGAGAACATCAAGACCATCGTGTATGCCGGCCTGATTGCCATCGGCATCCGCACGGTTGCCTTCGAGCCGTTCAACATCCCGTCGGGGTCGATGATCCCGACATTGCTGATCGGCGACTATCTGTTCGTCTCGAAATACAGCTTCGGCTACTCGCGCTTCTCGCTGCCGCTTTCCCCGCCGCTGTTTTCCGGTCGTATTTTTGGGTCCCTGCCCGCCCGCGGCGATGTCGCGGTGTTCAAGCTGCCGCGCGACAACGCGACCGACTACATCAAACGGATCATCGGCCTGCCTGGTGACCGGGTGCAGATGAAGGGCGGCCAGTTGTTCGTCAACGGCACCCAGGTCGTCCGCCGCGATGCCGGCCAATACCTCGCCGAGGGCGAAGGCCCGCGCACCCTGATGAAGCGCTACGTCGAAACGCTGCCGCCCGCGCGGGAGGGCCAGCTGCCCCGGGTGCATGACATCCTCAAGGCGAGCGACAACGAGCCGCTCGACAACACCCAGGAATTCCGCATCCCTGAAGGCCATGTCTTCGCCATGGGTGACAACCGCGACAACAGCCTGGACAGCCGGGTACTGAACGCCGTCGGCTTCATACCTATCGAAAATCTGGTCGGCCGCGCCGAGTTCATCTTCTTCTCGATCAACGCCGCCGCGCCGTGGTGGGAGATCTGGGAATGGCCATTCGAAATCCGCTGGTCCCGCCTGTTCAAGGGCATCACCTGACCATGCCGCGACAGCGCCATTCCGCCATCGCTCGGCCCTAGCCGGCGATGGCGCATACCTCCCCGCAGCGTTACGCCGAGAGCAGCATCGGGTTTACCTTTGCCTTGCTCTTCGGCGTCTTGCTCGCGGGCCCGCTCGCGCTCTTCGGCTTCCGTACGGCCGCCTTCGAGCCATTCAACATCCCGTCCGCCTCGATGGCCCCCACGCTGCTCGTCGGGGACTATCTGTTTGTGTCCAAATACAGCTACGGCTACTCCCGCTTCTCCGTGCCGCTGTCGCCGCCGCTGTTCTCCGGCCGCATCTTCGGCTCACTGCCCGCCCGTGGTGACGTCGCGGTGTTCAAGCTGCCGCGTGACACCTCGACGGACTACATCAAGCGCATCATCGGCCTGCCCGGTGACCGGGTGCAGATGAAGGGCGGCCAGTTGTTCGTCAACGGCACCCAGGTCCTCCGCAGTGACGCCGGCCGATATCTCGCCGAGGACGAAGGCCCGCGCATCGTCCTGGAACGCTTTACCGAATCCCTGCCCCCCGCCCGCGAGGGCCAGGCGCCCCGCGTGCATGACATCCTCAAGGCGAGCGACAACGAACCGCTCGACAACACGCAGGAATTCCGCGTTCCCGATGGCCACCTCTTCGTCATGGGTGACAACCGCGACAACAGCCTCGATAGCCGCGTGCTCAAAGCCGTCGGCTTCATCCCGACCGAAAACCTGGTCGGCCGTGCCGAATTCATCTTCTTCTCCGTCAACGCCGCCGCACCGTGGTGGGAAATATGGGAATGGCCATTCGAAATCCGCTGGTTCCGCCTGTTCAAGGGCATCTCCTGAGCACCGGGGCCGCGCCCGCGCCCCGTGTCGCGGGGGAAAGCGCCGCCGAGGCGATCCTCGGCCACTCCTTTCACAACCTTGACCTGCTGCGCGAGGCGCTGACCCACCGCTCCGCGGCCCCCAGCACCCGTGGCGCCAAACAAAAGGGCGCCGGCTCCAATGAACGCCTGGAGTTCATCGGAGACCGCGTGCTCGGCCTGCTGATCGCCGAGTGGCTCGCCGAGCGCTTCCCGCGCGAGCAGGAGGGCCAGCTCGGACTCCGCCTCGCGCACCTGGTGTCCCAGCCGGTGCTTGCCGTCATCGCGGACGCCGCCGGCATGTCGGCCATGATCGAGGTCGCCCCGGGCGAATCCAAGGCCGGCGTGCGCCGCCGTGCCACCGTCCTCGCTGACGCCGTCGAAGCGGTGATCGGGGCGCTCTACCTCGATGGCGGCATCAACGCCGCCCGCCTTTTCGTGCGCCGCGCCTGGGACGATGCCATGTCCGGCCAGGCCCGCCCGCCCAAGGACGCCAAGACCGCGCTTCAGGAATGGGCGCAAGGCCGCGGCCACCCCCTGCCCGACTATCTCGTCGCCTCGCGCGAAGGCCCCCCGCATTCGCCGGTATTCGTGATAACAGTGACGGTCAACGGCCGCACCGGCACCGGCACAGCCGGCACCAAACGCGCCGCCGAGCAAGACGCGGCAACCGACCTCCTGACAAGGCTCAAGGCATGACCGAGATTACCCGTTGCGGCTTCGCCGCCATTGTGGGCGCCCCCAACGCCGGCAAGTCGACACTGCTCAACCGCCTCGTCGGCGCCAAGCTCTCCATCGTCTCGCCCAAGGCGCAAACCACCCGCGCGCGCGTGCTGGGGATCATGATCCACGAAGGCGCCCAGATCCTGCTGGTGGACACCCCCGGCATCTTCAAGCCCAAGCGCCGGCTTGACCGCGCGATGGTGGCAGCCGCCTGGACCGGCGCTGGCGACGCCGATCTCGTCCTCCTCCTGGTGGACGCCAAGGCCGGCGTCACCGAACAGGTCCGCGAGATTGCCACCCGCGTCGGCGAAAGCGGCCGCCGCGCATGGCTGGTGCTCAACAAGTCAGACCTCGTGGCCCCCGCAGCCCTGCTCCCCCTCGTCGCCCGCCTGAACGAACTGGCCCGCTTCGAGGAAACATACATGGTCAGCGCCTCCACCGGCGACGGCCTGCAAGCCTTCCTCTCCGCCCTCGCAGCCGCCATGCCCGCCGGCCCGGCGCTCTACCCCGAAGACGACCTGACGGACGTTCCTGACCGTCTCCTGGCCGCCGAAATCGTGCGCGAACAGATCTTCCTGCAAACCCACGAGGAAGTCCCCTACGGCACCACGGTGGAAACCGAGAGCTTCACCGAACGCAAGGATGGCTCGGTGCGCATTGAGGCGACCATCTATGTGGCCCGCGCCAACCACAAGGCGATCCTGATCGGGCAGAAGGGCACCCGCATCCGCGAAATCGGCGCCGCTGCCCGTTCGCAACTTGCGGGCCTGCTCGAACGCCCTGTCCACTTGTTCCTTAACGTTAAGGAACGGGCCGGCTGGGACGAAGAATCCGCCCGCCTGCGCGCCATCGGCCTGCAGGACCCGCCAGCGTAGCGAGGGGAGGCGGCTGCTGTCGGTGACAGACGAGCCGTCGCTTCAAGCTTCGCGCCAAGGGGTGGTGATGGGCCGCAGCAAGGCCTTTGTGCTGTATATTTCGAACGAATTTGAACCCAGAAGCCCCTGCCCGGCAGCGATCCTGATTTAAGGCAGCAGATCCCCACCACCACGTCTTGCGCGCAGCATTTTGGTGTGTATTTTCCGCTGCGCTGCGGGACTCCTAAGGAGGGATGGCCGAGTGGCTTAAGGCGCACGCTTGGAAAGCGTGTGTGCGTGAAAGCGTACCGTGGGTTCGAATCCCACTCCCTCCGCCA
>CAIMWH010000311.1 GCA_903845065.1 uncultured Rhodospirillales bacterium
CCCGACGGGTGGCCACAGTCCACATGATGATCATCCAATAGGGCCTCGACAACCCTTTGGAATCACATCAGACCGTGGTCATCCAACCCATTCTGATGGCGTTCTCAGACAGCCTCTTAGAACCCATCACTGCTCGCGGCTGGATCGACAGCCTTGCTTGCGCCGCAGGCCATCAATCCCGCGCGCCGACTGGCTTCGCCGGTCCCTAATCGCTCAAACAAATTGGGTTCTAAGGGTCCGCGGCCCTTAGCCGGCGGAGCCTTGCTACCCGCCTAAAGCCCCGCCGCCACCCGCCCAAGCCGCTCCACCTCGGCCCCGAGGTTGGACTGCACCTGCAGGAACGTCGCCAGGAACACCCGCATCTGGCGCTCCTCCTCGGGATGCACGCTCTCACGCGGCGTCCGCATCCCCACCGACAACAGCACGCTGCCCGAACTACCCCCGAACACGCTCTGCTTGGCCAGCAGCACCCGCCCGGCCAGCCCGCCGCGTGCCGGCGCCCCGCCGGTCCACAGCGCCGTGGCCGTCATCGCCGAGCCATGCGGCCCCCCGGTCGCCACCACATACGGCCACACCGGCATCGGCGTGCCGGGCAACTCGATCTTCCCGCCCGTCGTATCCTCGGCCTCCCGCTCGGCGGTCAGCGCAATCCGCGCATTGCCGATCGCCGTCCACGTCACCCGCGGCGAAAACACCTGCGCCGTCGCGACCAGCACCCCTTGCGGGCAATGGAATTCCACCCGCTCGCTGCCCGGTTCCGTCCCCGCCACCGCCCGCCCGGGTAGGCACCCCAGCGGCGTCACCCAGTGGAACGCCGGCGCCGGCAACGCCACCTGCGCCGCCCGATTGAACCCCGCCACCACCGCGGGCGCCGCCACCGCCAGCACCACCACCAGGGCAGCCGCCGGCACATACCGTGTCGCCGGCGGCACCGGCGCCGCCGTCCGCGCCGGCGGCGCGCCCAGGTCCTGGCGGAACGGCAGCCCGGCCACGATCAGCAACAGCGTGATCGCCGAGAAAAACACCCACCCATAGATCACATGATCCGCCGCCGCCGCCTGCGCACTGCCCAGGATATGGCCAAGCACCACAATCCCCAGCGCGCGAAACCAGTTCGCCACGATCGGCACCGCGATGGAGGCAAACACGAACCCCACCCGCCGCCCCGTGGTGCGATACATCAGGCACGCATACAACACCCCGAACGCAATCGAGGCGATCAGGAACCGCAGCCCCGCACAGGCCTCGGCAATATAGAACCGCCCCTCCGGGATCTCGATCAGATACCCATCCATGTAGTGCGGAATTTCCAGCACCACGAGCCCGATCCCGGTAAATACCGCCGTCCAATCCTGCAATATCGGGGTGATGAACGCCCCGAACGGCACCAGGAAATACAGGTACAGCAACGGCGCGGACATCGCGATCGCCATCCGCCACCCCAGCACCGCGAGAAACAGCAACTCCACGATGCTGAGCGCGACAAGCTGCCGCCCCTCCATGATCCCCAGCCGCTCCGCCACCAGCCACGCCACCCCGGCCGGCAACGCCAGCACCGCGATCCAGGTCAGCGGCACCACCGGCTCGGCCAGGATTTCCGCCCGCCGCTCCCACGCCAGGTACAGCGAGATCGGCAACACGAACAGGCAGTGGCTATACGCGGTGCTGTCCATCCACACCCGGTACGCCGCCATCGCCTCGCCCGAGAACGTGATCCCCAGCACCGCCAGCGCCACCAGCAGCACAACGAACGGCGCCTTCAACGCCTGGAGGAATTCCGCCAGTCCCGGCATTTCCGTCTGCGTCGTGGCGCTCATGGCAGTGTCACCCCAGCCCGCGCACAATCGGCGGGCCCAACAAATTGGCCACTGGCAGCGGCAATCGCTTCCAGGCGGCGATGAACATACGATATTTCGGATTGAGCGGGTTGAGGTCAGGAATCTCCGCCCCCGGCGCCAGGCGGAACCGATAATGCAGCGGCGCCGCGGTGAACCCCCAGTTCTTCTTGAACGAAAACGCCCCGGTGCCGAGCTTGCTGCGGCCGAAATCGAACATCGTATGGCCGCGCAACGCCGCGCGCCGCATCACTTCCCAGTACATGAAATCATTGCCATACCGCTCCCGCGCGATAGTCCGTCCGCCACCGTAATAGGGTAGCACCTCGTCGCGGAAATAGAAATTCAGCACCGAGGCAATCGCCTCCTCGCCGTCCATGATGGTCACCACGTCGGCTTCCGGCCCGAACACATCGAGCAGGATCTGGAAATACCGCCGCGCGAACACCGGCGTGCCCAGGTTGCGCACGCTCTCGGCATAGATCCCGTGCAGCCGATCGGCCGAGGTGTCGATCACCGAGGACAACCCGCGATCAATCCCCTTGCGCACCATCGCCCGCTGCTTGCGCGGGATGTCCTTCAGGTTGGCCTCATCGCTCGCCCCGAACGGCTTGCGGAACGTCACATACAAATCAGGCTTCGTCGGCCACTGCTCGGCATCCAGCCAGTCGAGCGGCTGGCGCAGGCGGAACTCCATCACCGGCACCCGCAGCCGATCCATCACCCCGGCCGCATAGTCCGCCAACGCCCGCCCCGCCTCGGCATCCGCCGCCAGCGGCCCGCCATAGACGCAGAACGGCACCGATATCAGCGTGTTGCCGAACAACAGCGTCTTCACCTGGCCCAGCGGCAGCACCCCCACCACCGCGCCATCCCGCTCGGCGAACACATAGTGCGTCGCATGGCCAAACGCCCGCGCGATCACCTGCCGCCACGCTGCCAGATGAAAAAACGTGCCATCCGGATGCGCCCGCACGAAGCCATCCCACGCGGCTTCCGACCCGGCATCCAACTCCCGGCACATCACGCCCATCGTCTCAGTCTCCGCCCTGCTGACCGTCATCCTGCCAACAGGATGCAAACACCCTGTCAATGCGGTCCCAGGCGAAATCACGCAACAGCCGATCAAGCCGGCCGGACATCGCGGAAAGGTTCACGTAATGGCGAAACCGCGACAGCGCACCCACATTGGGCATCCGCGGCTGCCCGGGGTCCACTTCCCACGGATGGAAATAGAACACCGCCGGCCGCCCCTCGCGGTTGTTCACCCGGCGCACCCCGGCCCGAAACAGCGCATACGGCAGCAGCCGGAAATACCCGCCGCCCGAACACGGCAGGTTACGCCCGCCGATCCGCACCGTCGTCATCGGCAGTTCCCATATCCCGCTATCGCCCGCCAGATGCGGCCCGCGCGGCGCATTGGGATCGCCGTAGAGATCATGCCGAATGGGAAAAATCGAAGAGGAGTAGGTATAGCCACACTCCGCCAGCACCGCGTGCGCCCACGGCGTCCGCGCCCCCATCGAGAACGTCGGCGCCCGATACCCCCGCACCGCCACCCCGCCGATCTGCTCCAGCATCTCGCGGGTACGCAGCACATCGGCGCGGAACCCTTCCCGGCTCAGCGAATACAGCGGCTGATGGCCATAGCCATGGCTCGCCAGTTCATGCCCGCCCGCCACAATCCGCCGCACCACCACCGGATGCCGTTCGGCGATCCATCCCAGGGTGAAAAACGTACCCTTCGCCCCCGCCGCCTCGAACTGCGCCAGGATGCGATCGACGTTGGCTTCCACCCGGCTCGGAAAACTATCCCACCGCTCCGGCGAAACCGTGCGGGCAAAGGCCTGGACCTGGAAATAATCCTCGACGTCAACGCTCATCGCATTGGTGATGCGGATGGGAGCCCCCGTCATTGGCGCGCCGCGTTGAAGCCGCTGAACACATCCATCAGCCGCTGGAACACCCGCTCCCGCCGCGCCACGGCTTCCTC
The DNA here is from genome assembly GCA_903845065.1 of uncultured Rhodospirillales bacterium. Classification (GTDB taxonomy): domain Bacteria; phylum Pseudomonadota; class Alphaproteobacteria; order Acetobacterales; family Acetobacteraceae; genus CAIYPH01. Next base: position 3,829 of record CAIMWH010000311.1, read on the forward strand.
AAGCGCCTGCACCCGGCGCAGCAGATCCGCATATGCCGGCCCGCGCTCTTCCTGATACCCGAAACCGCCGCCACCCATCCCCATGCCGCCCACCAGCGCCTCGCCGATCTGTGCCGCCATGTCCGCCGGCCCCCGCGCCGCCGGCCCAGGCGATCCGCCCTCAAGGTCCTTCTGCAATTCCAGCGCCGTATTGTCCACCATCGGCCCGGTGATGGTGGCGCTCTCCTCCAGCGCCCCATACAGCAGCACGCGCGAACACAGCCGGTTCACCCGGCGCGGAATCCCCCCGGTATACCGATAGATCGCCGCGAACGCCCCATCGGTGAACGACGGGTTGTTGTTCCACCCCACCGCATTCAACCGATATTCGATATAAGCCCGCGTCTCCTCCTCGGAGAGCGGCCCGAGATGATACGACGCCAACACGCGCTGGCGGAGCTGATCGAGGTCCGGGCTGGCCAATTTCCGCCGAAACTGCGGCTGCCCCAGCAAAATCGTCTGCAACGGCGCCTGCGCCCCGTCGATCGTCACGTTGGAGAGCATCCGCAGCTCCTCCAACGCCTCAAGCGACAGGTTCTGCGCCTCATCCACCACCAGCAAGCACCGCCGCCCCCCGGCCGCATACGCCCGCAGCATGTCCTGGAAGTCCCGCAGCAGCGTCGCCTTGTCCAGCCCCACCGCCGGAATACCGAACGCATTCATGGTCAGCCGGAACAAATCCTCGCCCGAAACCTGCGTCGTGTTGATCCGCGCCAGCGTATAGGTGTCCCGGTCCAGCTCCGACCACAACCGCTCCACCAGCGTGGTTTTCCCCGCCCCCACCTCGCCGGTAACGATGATGAACCCCTCGCCCTGCGACAGCCCATAGATCAGGTGGGCAATCGCCCGGCTATGCCCCTTCGAGCCGAAAAAGAAACGGCTGTCCGGCGTAAGCTGGAACGGCATCGCGGTGAAGTCGTAGAATTTTTCGTACATGTCCGCTCAGAACGCCTTGTGCAGGCCAAGCACCACCAGGTCACGCGTTGGTGCGATACCAAAGGTCTTACCCTTGGTCTGCGTATGCGAAATCAGTGCATTGGTCGAGAGGGTCTCGGATAACGCATAATTGACCGAGGCACTGGCCGAAGCGGTCGTCGAATCCCCGCCGCCCAGGCCCGGCACATTGCGAATGCCATATTGCAACGTTGCATTGGTGCTCAGCGCCTCGGACAGCAAATGCTGCCAGGCCACCGTGCCATCCATCCCGCTGTTCGAACCCACCCCGGCCCCCGCCCCGCCGGACTGCGACAGCAGCATCCGGTCAGTGCTGGTCCAGCCCAGGTTCACCGTGTCGCGGTCGAACTGAACCACCATGTTCACCGAGGCCGACGTGGTACGATACACCCCCGGCTGCTGCCCGAGCAGGCTGCCAAGCTGCACCGGCGCGTTCGTCACCCGGTCCACCGGAATGCCCGCCGGCCCCGCCGTGGTGCCAGCCAGCGCGTTCTGCAAGTTCTGCAACCCGGTGCCGATCCCCTGCGAGTAGCGCGCCATCAGGCGAATACGGGTGGCCGGCGCATAATTGCCGTCGAACGACAGCGACGAACCGCCCTGCTGGCGGCCATAGCTGGCGGTAACCGAGCTATCCGCATTGGGCACCAGATGCACCCCGCCCGACCAGGTGATCTCGTCGATCTTCTTCGGCCCGCCCGGCCCGTAGGCGATCACCTCATGGCCGATACTGCTGTTCACCGTGATCGCCCGCGTCACCGCGTAGCCCACCGCCAGGCTGAAGGTTTCGTTATGAGCGCCGTTGTACACCCCGGCCCCCTCATACTGCGTCGCCATCGCACTCAGGCTGCTGGTGATCCGCCCGAAATCCGGCCCGGCGGTCACCGAGGCGTTTTCCTGCTCCGAAGTGAAATTACTGTTGATGCCGGCCACCAGCGGCGTCGTGCCCTTGGCCGCCAGCGAACTCATCGTGCTGCGCGTCACCGCATAGCCGGCCTGCACGGTCGCGGTGTCGCCGAACCGCTTCTGCAAATACGGCCCGGCGGTGAAATTGGTGGTCTGCACGTCCGAATTGCGATTGCTGCCGGTGCTCCCCGGCGTCACCAACCCGCCCAGGATGGGCTGTGTGGTGGCATACCCGCGCAGGTCGAAAAACAGCAGGTCCTCCACCAGCGTCGCCGTCGCGTTGGTGTTCAGGTTTTGCGCAACGCCGTTCTCGCCGCCATGCAACGCATAGACGCTCACGGTCGGATTGTAGGTAAACGTCCCCTTCAGCCGCCGCGTCTCGGCACTGGTCACGAACCCCGGGGTGATCCGGGTTATATAGTCCTTGCCGAACCCGTTCGGCAGCCGCACGCCGCTGTCGAAGCTCTCGGAAATGTCGATCGAGGGCGAAAACGTCCAGATCCGGTCAGACACAATCTTCGGATCGGTATCGAAGGTGCGCGAGAACTGGGTGCGCAGGTCCCCCACCCGAACATCGGTGCCATAGGCCGGCAACACGCCCTGCTGCGCCTGCGCCTGAGCCTGCTGCGCACCCGCCAGGCAACCGGCGACCGCAACGGCAAAGGCGCCGCCGCGCCGCGTGGCGCGGGCGCTACGAATACGTGCCGAAGTAATGGTACGCACCGAACGTATAGCTGGTGGTGAGACGGATCTTGTTGAGCATCAGCGTAATCGAGCTGCATGCCTTGATCAGATCGAGCGACGCCGTCACCTCGTTGCGCTGCGTCCGCTCCGCCTCGATCACCAGCACGATCTGCCCGACAAACGGCGCCAAGGTGGAAGGATCGGACGTCGACAAGCACGGCGGCGCGTCCAGCAGCACAATCGCATTGGGGAACCGCCGCGCGATGCGCTCCACCAGCGTCGCCACCGGCCGCGTCGGCGAAATCTCGGTGCCGATCGTATGCCCGGACCCGATGGTGATGATCGACAAATGCGGGATCGCGGTGCGGATGATCACATCCTCGATCCGCAGCGACGAATTGGTGCTCAAATCCAGCAGCCCCGGCCGGTCCGCCAGCCCAAGCTCGGCCGAAATCGAGCGCTGCTTGGCGTCCACGTCCACCAGCAGAACCTCGCGCTGGGTATGCTGCGCGATGGACCCGGCGAGGTTGAGCGACGAAAAGCTCTTCCCCTCGCCCGGCCGCGCGCTCGTCACCATCAGCACATTCGGCGCCCCCCGCCCGGGGCTGTAGTTGGCATGCATCGTGCGCAGGATATGCCCCACGGTGATGCGGAATTCCTCCGAAATCCGGGTGCGCACCTTGTGCCCCACCACCAGGCCCGCCCGCTCCAGCGCCGCCATGTCGAGCGGCGGCTGCCCGGTAACGTCGGGCACCGAAAACGCCATCGCCGGATCGGCCAGCACCGGGGCGGACCGCATCGAGGCATCCACCACCGCCCGCCCGCCATCCGCCGTCGGCCGCTCGCTGCGCTCCACATTGCCGCGGCCCACCGCCAACGCCCGCGAACGATCCTCATCGGGCGGCACGCTCGCGCCATGCCCCGGCGGCCCATCCTGCGGCGGCGGATTATCATCCGCCCCATACCCCGCCCCATAGCCCTCCGGCGCGAACGGCGGCGGCTCGTACCCGCCACCCCCGGCCGCCGCATCCGGCATCCCGTCGGCATCCGAAGGCGCCTTCGCCACCGGCCGCCGCGGCGCCGGCCGCCGCTCCGCCTCGCGGCGCACCACATTGCGGATATCCCGCTCCGGCGCCGGCTCAACCGCCGCCAGCCCGCCCACGCCGCGCAACCGCTCGGCGATCCGCTCAACCAGGTGCGAAGGATTTCCCGTCATGATCAGAGCCCGCCAGGTGAGCGAAACAACCGATACAGCAACCCGCCATAAACCCCGCCAAGGGCCAGCAACGAGAGACTGAATATCATCACCGACGCCAGCCGGCCCCGGGTCACCGTCACATTGAGCAGCGAAATCCCGCCCGCCACCGGCAACCCGAGGTCCCGCAACTCGTCGATCGTATGGAAGGACTGGTCGAACTGCACCAGCAGCACCGCTATCGCGATCCCCGCCCCGAGCCCGATCGCCAGCACCACCGAGGTCAGCAACGTCCGCTTCGGCGCCACCGGGTTCTGCGGCACCTGCGGCGGATCGATGATCTGGATCTTGATCTTGTCCGCATCCGCCTCGGCCGCCGTCGAAATCCGCATCGACTCACGGCGCGACAGCAACTCGTCATAGTTCTTGCGCAACACGTCATAGTCGCGGTTCAGGTTGAGGAACTCCGCCTGCACGCCGGGCGCGCTGCGCGCCATTTCCTCCAGCCGGTCCCGCTCGCGCGAAGCATCGGCGATCTGGCGTTGCAGCGAGGCCACCACCGACTCAACCTCGTACAACCTGACCTTGAGCTGCTCATAGATCGGATTGGGCAGCGACTTTGCCGCCCGCGTGGTGGGTGCGGCGGGCTTGCCCTCGTTTTCTGCGGCGGTTTTCTGCGCCGCCGCGTCCGCCGCCTTGGCCGCCGTCGCCGCCATCTCGCTCGCCTTGCTGGCGTCCGCCGCCTGCTGCTGCTCGAACTGCGCCTTCAGCGCCTCCAGCCGCCGCTTGGCCGAAACCACGTCGGGATGGTTGTCGGTATAGCGCAACCGCAACTCGTTCAGCTCGTTCTGCGCCGCCTCCACCTTGGGATCGCGCAGCGCCGGCCCCGCCCCGCCCTTGGCGAGCGCCGCCGCGGCCGGCGTGCCGGGCAGCGGAATGGCCTCGTTCTCCGTCACGATCAACTGCGGCGTCGTCGTCAACCCCCGGTTCAGCAGGTCCCGCTTGGCGATCTGGTCGGCCAACTGCCCCTGCAACTGCCGCAGCGAGGTCTGCGCCTGGTCAAGCCGGCTGCTGCCGGTATCGCCCATCGGCAACAAATCCACGTATTTCGCCCGGAAATCCGCCCGCTTGCGCTCCGCCGCGCGCAACTGCTGCTCATAGGCGCTGAGCTGCTGCTGCAGGAACAGCTGCGCGTTCTCCATCTCGGAGCGGTTGTTGCCGGTCTTGCTCTCGATAAACGTCGTCAGGATGGTCTGCACCACATCGAACGCCAGCTTGGGCGTGGTGTTGCGATAGGTGATGGTGAACAAATTGCGCGTCTGCGGCGTAATCTTGATCTCCAGCCCCAACCGCGCCACCGTCGATTCAAGGTCCGACGGCCCGGTGATCGCCAGATCAAGGTCCGTGTTGGACACCAGCTTTTCCAGGTTCGGCCGGCTCAGCAGCGTCCGCTGCAGCACGTCGAGCTGGCTGGACAGCGAACTGTCGATCGACAGCCCCTTCAACAACGGCGTCAACACCGCGTCGGCATCCACATAAAGCCGCGCGCTCGCCTCATACTGGTTGGGAATGACATAGATGCCCGCCCACCCGGCGCCGCACACCAGCCATGAAACCGCCACCGCCGCCCAGCGATACCGCCAGGCCGCGATCAGCAGACGGCGGATCATGATGAGCAGCGTGCCCATGGCGAACTCCTAGAACCAGCTTTCCGGGATGATCAGTGTATCCCCCGGCAGCATCTCGACGTTCTGTTCGATATCGCCATCCTTCAGCAGGTCGCCGAGCCGAACCTTGATGCTCTCTTTCTTGTCGCCTACCGTGCGCACAATCACCGCCCGATTGCCGGAGGCGAACTTGGTCAGCCCCTTGGTGGCGATCATCACGTCCAGCACCGTCATATGGTCGCGATACGGGATGGCCATCGGCTCCGTCGCCGCCCCGATCACCCGCACCTGCCGGCTGAACGGGCCGATGAAGTTTGACACCATCACCGTCACGATGGGGTCCTTCACATATTCCTTGAGCCGCTCCTCAAGCTCCTTGCCCAACTGCGTCGGCGTCTTGCCGGCGGCCACGATGTCCGGGATCAACGGCATCGAGATCCGCCCGTCCGGCCGCACCGGCAGGCTGGGCACGCTCAATTCCGGCGCGCGATACACCGAGATGCCAAGCTGGTCGCCGGCCCCGATGATATACTGCGCCCCATCCGGCGTGTCGGACCGCACGGCGGCGTCCCCCGCCGCGGCAGGCGCTCCCGCAACAGCCGCAGGGGCCGCAGCCGTCGGCGGCGCCGCGAGCGGCGTCGGCTTGGCCGCCACCGCGGGCGCGGCCACAGGTACCGCCGCCGGCGGCGCCGGCTCGGCACAAGCCGCGAGCAGAGTGACCGCGATCCCCGCGATCCAGGTCAAATTCAGCCGTCGAGCGCGTGTCATGACCATTCTGGTTCCACGAAAGTCAAACCCGAGACTATCACACGGGATGGGCCAAACGCACGGGCCCCGCTGGGGTGTACAGGGTAGGTAATTCTACCCCTAGGCTGTCCCGCCAGGCGGGCGGCAATAGGCGCGGAAGGAGTCGAACCCCCAGCCTCTGTCATGTAAAGACAGCGCTCTACCATTGAGCTACACGCCTTCAAGTTGCGGAAACCCGCTCGCCGTATCCCGTCTAGCAAACCCCGTTGGGCAACCGCCATCCCGAAGCGCATCCCGCCGTCCCTCCCTTAAACACCGTTTCACGGCGGTGAAACGGCTCTCCCGGTATTAGGACGCACGGGCCCGAACGCAAAAGCAGTCCTGATCCACTTACACTGCTACCATGCTAGCGTAAAGATATCGTTTAGAACCTTGCTTCCTGGCGGGTTTAGTACATGCTATGGCAACGGCAGCAGAACGACACGACCCCCAGGCTATGTCGCAATATGATGACAAAATAGTGATACGGGTAAATTTTTCGACGAATCAACCCTTCCATCACGTCCAATTTACGAATTTTCTTGACGCAAGTGTGAGCGATCCGTTAAGGCCGCGTCAGACCGAACAGGGGCCCCAGCGGTGTTATCGCGGTACCAGATTGTTCCCATAATGACTTATATGCCAAATCGGTATTATTCCGGTCAGCAACATATGGCGCCATCCCGTGGTCCCACGTCATTGCCGAATGCCCCGGTTCCCAATCCCCCGGCCTCCCTCCTGGCCCCAACCGCGCGGAACCGGTCATGACACGGATCTTCGGCCACTTCGTCGCTCTTGAAATGGCCGGCCTGTGGCTGCTCGATTTCCTTCCCTGCCTCCTCGTCTTCGATATCCTGCTCTCCCAGGGCAACGCCACCTGGTCCGACATCACCGTCCTACAGCACGCCACCGCCCTCGCCTTCGCCGTCAGCGGCACCTGGACCCTGCTCGGCCTCTATCAGCCCGACATTTTCCTGCGCACCAACCGCCTGCTGGTCAGCACTGCCACCGGCGCCATTCTGGCCCTGCCCGCCCTCATCGCCACCGCCTATGTCTGCGGCATTGATCCCGCCGGCCTGCTCGGCCCCTCCCCGCTGCGCCCGCTCCAATTCGTGCTCTCCTGGGTCGCCCTGCTGTTCGCCACCCGCGCCCTGTTCCGCATCGCCCTCCAACTGAACCTCTTCGCCCGCGCCGTCCTCATCGTCGGCTCCCCCGCTGACGCCGCCCGCATCCGCGGCGCCATCGACCAGGTGCGCGCCGGCTTCTTCCGCGTCGTCGGCATCGCGGCACCCGACAACGCCCACGCCCTCGCCCCCGCCGAGCTCGGCCGCCGCCGCGTCTGGGCCGTCGTCGTCACCGAGGAAGCCCGCGGCGCCCTCCCGCAGGACACCATCATGCGCGGCAAGGCCGTCGGCCTGCATGTCTTCAGCGATGTCGAATTCCGCGAACAGCAGCTCCGCCGCATCGATATCGATCGCCTGGCGCCCGACTGGATGCTCTTCGCCCCCGGCCTCACCCGCGGCGCCCCCGAACAGGCCCTCCGCCGCCTCGCCGATATCGCCCTCAGCCTCGGCGTGCTGCTCTTCACCCTGCCCGTCATCCTGCTCGCCGCCCTGATGATCGCCGCCGAAAGCCCCGGCCCCGTCCTCTACCGCCAGGAGCGCGTCGGCCTGCACGGCCGCAGCTTCACCCTGCTGAAATTCCGCTCCATGCGCACCGACGCCGAGGCCAACGGCCCCGCCTGGGCCCGCCCCAACGATTCCCGCGTCACCCGCATCGGCAGCTTCCTCCGCCGCACCCGCATCGACGAACTGCCCCAGCTTTTCAACGTCCTGCGCGGCGAGATGAGCTTCGTCGGCCCCCGCCCCGAACGCCCCCATTTCGTCGAGAAACTCGCCGCCGTCATCCCCCGCTACAATGACCGCGCCGCCGTGAAGCCCGGCATCACCGGCTGGGCCCAGGTCAACTACCCCTACGGCGCCTCCATCGAGGACGCCCGGCAAAAACTCTCCTACGACCTCTATTACATCAAGCGCCGCAGCCTGTTCCTGGACCTGCTGATCCTGGTCGCCACCGTGCGCGTCATCCTCTTCCAGGACGGCGCGCGCTAACAACCGGTATCGGCACGCCCTCGCCTGCGCCATGATCGGCGCTTTATGACAATGGCCGCGCCCCGATGATCGATACCACCTTCGTGCTGCACACCGCCTGCGCTGGCCTCTACGGTGGCCTCGCCGGCCTGATGCTGCTCGGCCGCCGCGGCTCCACCGCGGTGTTCTTCGCCGCCGGCTGCCTCGTCACCGCCGCCTGGGCCGCCTCCGTCGCCCTGCTCAGCATCGCCCCCGTCGGCCCGCTGTCCTTCCTGCTCGATCTCGCGCGCCCCGCCACCTGGCTCGCCTTCCTCGTCCACCTCTACCGCCGCGCCGCCCTCGGCGGCCGCCGCCCCGCGCAGATCTACCAGATGCTCATCCTCATCGGCGGTCTGGCCCTCGTCGCCATCCTGCTGTTCGGCCGCAGCCCGATCGGCTACGGCGTCAACCTGCGTGTCGTCTGGGTGCTCTCTTTGCTCGCCCTCGCCATCGGCACCCTGCTGGTCATCGAAAACCTCTACCTCTCCACCCCCGAGGAAGTCCGCTGGCACATCACCCTGCCCTGCGTCGCCCTCGCCGCCGTCTCGATCTACGACATCGTCCTCGCCGGCGACACGCTGCTCTTCCGCACCCTCTCCCCGGTGCTGTTCAACGTCCGCCCCATCGCCATCACCATGATCGCCCCCCTGCTCGCCATCGCCGCCGCGCGAAACCGGCGCAACTGGCAGGTCGATCTCCACATCTCCCGCACTGCGGTCTTCCACAGCGCCACCCTCATCATCGCCGGCCTCTTCCTCCTCGGCCTCGTCGCCGCCAGCCAGGCCCTGCGCTACATCGATGCCGATTGGTCAGGCGTCGCCGAAGTCGCCCTGCTGTTCGGCGGCATGGTTGCCTCCGCCGTCCTGCTCACCTCCCGCTCCGCCCGCTCCCGCGTCCGCTTCCTGCTGATCGACCACCTCTTCGCCCAGCGCTATGACTACCGGCGCGAATGGATGCGCTGCATCGCCACCCTCTCCGCCACCGAGGGCTACACCGCACTCCACGCCCGCGTCATCCGCGCCGTGGCGGACATCGTGGACAGCCCCGGCGGCATCCTCTTCGTCCGCGAACGCGGCGGCGGCTTCGAATGGGCCGGCTCCTGGAGCCTTCCCGCCGCCACCCTCTCCATCACCCCGGATGACCCCCTGGTGACCGGCCTGCGTGACGGCAACTGGATCGTCGACATGGCCGCCCTCCCCCCGCGGGATGACCTGCCGCCGCTCTGGCTCGCCTCGCCCCTGCGCCACGGCGGCGAACTCATCGGCTTCGTCCTGCTCACCCGCCCCCGCGCCCCCTTCCGCCTCGATCGCGAAGTCTACGACCTGCTCCGCGTCGTCGGCCGCCAGGTCGCCACCGTGGTCGCCGAGCAGCGCGCCGCCGAGGTGCTGATGCAAACCCGCCAGCTCCACGAATATTCCAAGCGCTTCGCCTTCGTCGCCCACGACATCAAGAACGTCTCAACCCAGCTTTCCCTCGTCCTCAGCAACGCCGAGGTCCACCTGTCCAACCCCGATTTCCAGAAGGACATGCTCGGCACCATCCGTGCTGCCATCAACAAGATCGGCGCCCTGGTCAAACGCCTCGAAACCCCGGACCATGAGGTTGCCCAGGCCGTCGTCCTGCCCGACGAACGCCTCGAGCCCATCATCGCCAACGCGCGCCGCACCAGCGGCCTCGAAATCACCTACGAAACCGCCGGCTCCGGCAGCGGCGTCGCGATGTCCGCCGCCAGCTTCGATGCCGTCGTCACCCATCTCCTCAACAACGCCGTCGAGGCCACCCACACCCAGCACCAAAGCCGCCCCCCCGCCGTCGCCATCAGCCTGCGCCACGAAGGCCGCCGCTCCGTCATCGACATCACCGACGAAGGCCCCGGCATGCCGCCCGATTTCATCCGCGACGGCCTGTTCCGCCCCTTCCGCACCTCCAAACCCGGCGGCTCCGGCATCGGCGCCTACCAGGCCCGCGAACTCCTGCGCGAAGCCGGCGGAGACCTCGTCGTCATCAGCCAGCCCGGCGCCGGCACCACCATGCGCCTCCTCCTCCCCGCCGTCGAAGGCAACGCCGCCTGACCGCGCAGTCCGTGCGCAGCAAGAAGATCAACCACAGAGACGCAGAGACAGGGAGAAGCATTGAATCCTTCCCCCTGTCTCTGCGTCTCTGTGGTTGATCTTCTGCCTTCCTACCCCCCCAGCAAGTCCGGCCGATGCTCGGCGAACCACCCCACCAGCTCCCCCCCGAACGGCTCCGCGAACGCCGCCTGCAAATTCGGCCGCTCCCGATACAACGCCCGCATCGCCGGCGTTATCGCCCGCCCATCGGCAAACCGCCCATAATGCCAGTACCCAACCGGCACCCCCTCCAGCCGCATCGCCCGCTCGCGCCGCTTGTACCAGTGCCAGATCTCGAACACCTCGACATTCCCGCCGCCATAGCGCTCCGTCATCAGGTCCCCCACGCCGCCGATCTTGGTGAAATGGTAGAACTTCAACGCCGACCCATTCACCACCACCCGCCCGCCATCATCGAACCCCACCCGCCGCCGGCTCAAATTCCAGCTCGCCACATTGCACCCGGGGTCCCGCACCACCCGCACCCCATCGAACAACCCCGGCGCCAGATCGCAATACTTCTGATCGGTGAAAATCCCGTTCGCGGTATCGTCGAAACACGCCCGCACCAACTGCCCTGACCACCAGGCCGCAAACGCCCGCCCATTGGCATCATTGCGCACCGCCACGAACCCGAGATTGAACACCCCGTACACCAGCGCCCCGATCTCATTGTCCCGGATGGCCGCCGGCGCCGCGTTCGCCTCCAGCTGGTGCGGCGTCAACGCCACCGACCACTCCCCCGCCAGCACTTCATCCAGCCGATTGAACACCGCGATATCCGGGTCGAAATACACCACCGTATCCGCCCCCGCCGCCAGCAGATGCAGCATCGCGGCCCCCTTCACCGCCGTGCACGCCTCCACCACGTCATGCCCGAACAACCACGCCGCCGCATCCGGAATGCCCAGGTCCGCCAGCTTCAACACCTGGTCGAACCCCGCCAGCGCCGCGCCCTCGTCCACCCCCGGCGGCGCCTCATCCACCACCACCGCCCAAACCTCCCATTCCGGATGGGTCCGCCGCAGGCTCTCCAGCAACACCCGCGCGCGGGACAAATAGGCGTAGGTGAAGCTCGTGTAGCACGCCACCCGACCGTTCACGCCGAAGCCCCCAGCACCGCGGCATACATTCCGTCCGATACCACCCCCCCCGCCGAAGCCCCCTCCCCCACCCGCCAGCGCACGTATTCCACCGCCCGCAGGCTCTCGAACAAATCCCCCAGCGCCGCCTCGTCCGCCGCCACAATCCCCCGCCCGCTCTCCATCACCGCATCCGCCGCATGCCCGCTGCCGGCCAACGTCACGATATCCGCCCCCGCCGCCAACGCCGCCAGCGCCGCGCCCGAAAACATCTCCGGCCCCCCCGGCAGGATCAGCACCAGGTCCACCAGATGCCGCGCCAGCACCACCTCATCCGCCGCCCCCTCCCCCGCCACCCGCAACGGCTCGATCTGCCCGCTGTCCTGCGGCACCACCCCGGGATCAAGCAGATGGAAAAACCGATAGCACCCCAGCCGTCCCACCCGCTCCACCAGCGCGCGAAACATCGCCCAGCCATCCCCCGCTTGCGCCGAGCCGGCAAACGCCACCCGAACCGGATACCCCACGCTCCCCCACGCCTCCGCCGCAACCAGGCTCTCCCGCCGGGATGTCTCCACCACAACCGCCGGCGCCCGCACCATCACCGGCCCCTCGAACACCCCCGCCTCCCGCCAAACCTCCCCCGCCGCCCCCGAAGGCGCCACCACCGCAAACCCGCCCGCCCCGAACAACCGCCGCACGTCCGCCAGATGCGCCGCCCGCCTTTCCCCATGCACGCAAACCCGGCACGCGTCGCTCTCCGCCCCCGGCGCCCCGCAGAACGCCACGTCATTGCGCAGCAACCGCCCCCCCGCACACAGCGCCGAAAAATCATCGAGCCAGAACACATCCCCCCCGCCAGCCCGCAACCCCGCCAGCCCCGCCACGTCGAACCCGACGAGCGAATGCACCACCATCCGCCGCTCCCGCACCCCAACCCGCCCCAACACCCCCGCCAGCACTTCCAGCCGCGCCATCCCCAGCGCCACCCCATCCAGCGCCAGGCGCACCAACCCGCCCTCCCCCGCCGCCAGATGCAGATACCCATACCCCAGCCCGGCGAAATCCAGCCGCTCCGCCACCCCCGCCCCACCCACCGCCACCACCAGCCCCGCCCGCCCCGCGCACGCCGCCCGAACACACCCCTCCAGATACCCCGCCACCAACGTCAGCGCCGAAGCCGGCCCCGCCGCCCCCTCCCCCGCCAACCCCTCGATCACCTCCCGCCGATACCCCCCCTCCCGCAACGCCGCCCGCCCCTCGCGCCGCCCGATCACCAAATAATGCCAGAACGGATTAACCCCGGCCTCGCGAATATCCGGGTTCGCCTCAAGGTAGTACGCCGTATCGAACCACGCCGCCGGCCGCCGCCCCTCATGCCACCCGGTCCGCACGTAATGCAGCACCGGGTCCATCCCCCCCGCCCGCACATCCCGATACGTCTGCAGATAATAATCCCGGTCGAATTCCAGGCTGACCGTATGCTCGGGGTCCGACGCATACTGCCGCGCCCCCCCCACCGCCGGCCGCACCGCCAGACCCGCCCGCATCCCCGCCAGCCGCGCCCCAATCCCGAACAACGCCCCACGCGGCATCCCGCTAAACGCCAACCGCCCATCATCAGGATCGTCCGGATTATCCGGATCGTCCGTCGAAACCACCACCTCGGGCAGCGCCTCCACCACCTCCACCACCTCCACCACCACCGGCGCCACCCCCGCCCACGCCATTCCCACCGCCCCCTGCGGCAACTCCAGCCCCTCCGGCAACACGCTGAACCGGAACTCCCCCCGCACGCCGCCCGGAAACAGCCCCGCCACATCGAAATTGAACCCGCACTCCGGCGCACACCCCCGATCCGCCGCCACATCCGGCCGCACCCCATCGGCCGCCACATGCCCGCGCCACCCCTCCGGCCCCGCCACCGCCAGCGTATTGCCCACCCGCATCGCCCCGGTCAGCCGATCCAGCAGATACACCCAGCCATGGATACACCCCATCTCCGGCTCCGGCCGCGCCCGCCCCACCACCACATGGCGGGGAAACTCGAACACCTTGTCCCAGTCCCGCGGCTTGCCGATCACCACCAGCCCCGCCGAAGCACCCGCCAGCGTCACCAGGTCAAACCGATGGCTCGCCCCGTCGAACCCCCCCGCCGGGATCGCCACATTGAACCCCAGCAGCGGCCCATGCCCGCACACCGCATGCAGGTCCGCCCGTGACCCCCAAACATCCTCCCGCGGCTGGTCGCAGGCGAAAAACACCTCCGACGCCGCCCCATCGATCAACAGCGACAACTGCAACGGCCCCGCCCCGCCAGGCTGCAACGCCCAACCGGCAATGCCACGATCCGTGACCGATTCGATAAACCCGATGATCCGGCCGCCGTCTGTCATCATAACTCCGAACAACATCTAACCGCCCAGCGATACGGCCGATCTAGCCGTCCCACCCGCGCCCCCGCAACCTCACGCGCCGCCGCGGTTGACACCATCTTGACGTGTACCAAGCACATACTGCCTTTTGCTGCGTCGGCGTGGCACAATACCGCGCCGGCCGGACAGCGTGCCGTTGCGACAGGACCCCTATGAGCAAGCCCAAGCTATTGATAGTCGAGGATGACGAGGGACTCTCCAGCCAGTACCGCTGGGCGTTTCCGTCCTGTGATGTCATCATTGCGGCCTCGCGCCCGCAGGCCCTCGCCGTTCTGGAAAAGGAACGCCCCGCCGCGGCCATCGTCGATCTCGGCCTCCCCCCCGACCCTGACGGCGTGTCCGAGGGTTTCGCCACGCTCGACGCCCTGCAACGCCAGTTCCCCGACCTCAAGGTGATCGTCGCCACCAGCCACGGGGACCGCATGCACGCTTTGCGCGCCATCGCCGCCGGCGCCTTCGATTTCTGCGAAAAACCCACCGACATCGCGCTCCTGCGCACCATCGTCGAACGCGCCTTGCACGTGCACGCCCTGGAGGAGGAAAACCGCCGCCTCGCCGAGGTCCAGGGCCCCTCCCCGATCAAGCGCATCATCACCAATTCCGACGCGATGCTGAAGGTCTGCCGCACCGTCGAGCGCCTCGCCGCCACCAACGTCACCGTGCTCCTGCTCGGCGAAAGCGGCACCGGCAAAGAAGCCCTCGCCCGCGCCTTGCACGAACTCGGCCCGCGCGCCAAACAGCCCTACGTCGCCATCAACTGCGGCGCCATCCCGGAAAACCTGCTGGAATCCGAACTCTTCGGCTACGAGCGCGGCGCCTTCACCGGCGCGGTCAAACAAACCATCGGCAAAATCGAGGCCGCCAACAAAGGCACCCTCTTCCTCGACGAAATCGGCGACCTCCCCCACCAGCTCCAGGTCAAGCTCCTGCGCTTCCTGCAGGAACAGGTGATCGAGCGCGTCGGCGGCCGCTCCACCATCCCCGTCGATGTCCGCGTCGTCTCCGCCACCAACGCCATGCTGGAGGAACAAATCGCCGACGGCCGCTTCCGTTCGGACCTGTTCTACCGCCTGAACTCCGTCACCGTGCGCATCCCGCCCTTGCGCGAACGCCCCGGCGATGCCGTCCTCCTCGCCCGCTTCTTCCTCGGCCGCTTCAACCGCGAGTTCAACCGCAACCTGCGCGGCTTCTCCGAGGAAGCCATCTCCGCCATCTCCGCCCACGCCTGGCCCGGCAACGTCCGCGAACTGGAAAACCGCCTCAAGCGCGCCGTGGTGATGGCCGACGGCAAGCTCGTCGAAGCCGCCGACCTCGAACTCGCCCCGAGCGAAGTCGAACCCGATGACCTCGACATCCGCGCCGCCCGCCTGCGCGCCGAGCGCGAGGTGGTGCAAAAGGCCCTCGCCCGCAGCAACGGCACCGTCGCCATCGCCGCCAAGCTGCTCGGCGTCAGCCGCCCCACCCTCTACGCCCTGCTTGACGCCCACGGCCTCAGCGCCGCCGTCGAACCGCAGGGCGACCAGACCGCCGATTAACCAGACCACCGACTAACCCGACGCAGAGCTTCAGGTACCGATCCCCCGCATGAAAAAATTCCTCCTCCTCTTCATCCCGCTCATGCTGCTGGCCGGTGCCGGCGGCGCGCTGTGGTGGAAGTACGGCCGCACCAAGGACGCCTTCACCCGCGCCCAGGAAATGATGGACAAGGGGGACCTCCGCGGCGCCCAGCTCGAACTGCGCAACTCCATCCGGCTCGATCCCAACAACGCCGCCGCCCATTTCCGCATGGGCATGGTCGCCCAGCGCCTCGGCGATCCGGTCGCCGCCGAAAAAGAACTCAAGATCGCCCGCGACAAGGGCTTCGAGGCCCGCCTGATCAACCCCATGCTGGCCCAAAGCTACCTCGCCCAGGGCCGCTATCGCGAACTCCTGCGCGATTTCTCCCCCCAGGGCCTCCCCGCCGACCAGGCCACCCCCCTGCTGACCATGCGCTCGATGGCGCAAATGTCCCTCGGCGACACCAAGGGTGCCCTCGCCTCCGCCAACGACGCCGAACGCCAGTCCCCCCAATCCGTCGAAGCCGCCCTCGCCTCCGCCCGCATCATGATCGCCCAGCGCGATTTTGACGGCGCCACCGCCAAGGTCGAGCGCGCCCTCGGCCTCAACGCCCGCTCCCCCGAGGCCCTGGTGATGAAAGGCCAGCTCCTCAACGTCAAAGGTGACCGCATCCGCGCCATCGAAGCCTTTGACGCCGTGCTCGCCCTCAACCCGCGCAACCTCACCGCCCGCCTCGAACGCGCCAACATCCTCATCATGGATGGCAAGGACGCCCGCGCGAAGGAAGACGTCGAGGAAGCCATCAAGATCGAGCCGCGCAGCTCGATGGCCATCTTCCTGCGCGCCGTCATCGCGGTGAAAGCCGAGGACTACACCACGGCGGACGCCAACCTCACCAAGATTTCCGGCTTCCTCGGCCGCTTCCCCCGCGGCTTCTTCTTCTACGCCATCACCAAGTACAACATCGGCCAGGCCGAACAGGCCTCCGACGCCGCCAACAAGTTCCTCGCCAAAAACCCCGAGGACCCGGACGCCATCAAGCTGTTCTGCCGCATCGAACTCGCCGCACGACGCACCCCGGGCGTGATCAGTGTCCTGATGAAGTCCCAGCAGGCCGGCATCGCCGACGCCGACATGCTCGATCTCCTCGGCCGCGCCTACGCCCTGGCCGGCAAGCCCGAAATCGCCCTGCAAAGCCTCGAACGCGCCGCCGCCCTCGCCCCCACCAACGCCGATATCCTCACCCGCCTGGCCACCCTGCGCCTCAGCCTCGGCGATTCCGGCCGCGCCGCCACCGAATTCGAACGCGCGCTGGACATCGCCCCCACCCAGACCAACGCCGCCGAACAACTCGTTCTCGCCGCCATCTCCTCAGGCGAAATCGACCGCGCCATCATCAGCCTCGAACGCCTGCGCAAAATCCAGGGCAACAGCGAAGGCGTCGGCAACCTCGCCGCCCTCATCCGCATGGCCCAGCTCGATCTCGACGGCGCCACCAAGATCCTTGAAGACCTGATCAAGGAATTCCCCAACACCATCCAGCCCCGCATCAACCTCGCCAAGGTCCGCGTCCTGCAGGATCGCGCCCTCGAAGCCCAGACCATCCTCAGCGACGTCCTCGAACGCCAACCCGCCGAACCCACCGCCCTCAACACCCTCGTCAGCCTCCTCGTCGCCGACGGCAAAATGGCCCCCGCCCTCGCTCGCCTCGAAAAAGCCCACGCCACCGCGCCGAAAGACGCCGAAATCACCATCGCCCTGGCCAACCACAACCTGCGCATGAACGAGCCGCGCAAGGCCGTTGCCCTGGTCGACGAAGTCCTGAAGGAGCAGCCCGACAACACCACCCTCCTCACCGCCAAGGCCCGCCTCGTCCTCTCCCTCGGCCAGACCGACGCCGCCGAGGAAACCTATCGCGCCGTCCTCGAAGCCAACCCGCTCGACGTCGCCAGCCGCAAGGCCCTGGCCGACATCCACATGACCGCGCGGGACTTCGCCGGCGCCGCCAAAATCCTTGACGCCGGCCTCAAGGCCGAACCCGGCAACACCGACCTGATGCAGGCCATCATCGCCGTCGCCCTCAAAACCGGCGGCATCGAGGCCGCGCTCGCCACCGCCGACAAACTCACCCAGAACCCCGCCAACATGCCCAACGCCCGCTGGCTGCGCGGCGATGCGCTGATGGCCGCCGGCCGCTTCACCGACGCCGTGCCCGCCTACGCGGCGGACCTGCGCACCGAACCCACCACCGCCAGCCTGGTTCGCCTCATCAGCGCCCTGAACGCCTCCGGCCGCGCCGACCAGTCCACCCAGGTGCTGCGCGAATGGCTCGCCAAAACCCCCAATGACGCCACCGCCGCCGAACAACTCGCCCAGCTCGACCTCATCGCCCGCCGCTTCTTCGAGGCCGAAAAGCAGCTCCTCATCGTGCTGACCCAGCGCCCGTCCGACTCAACCGCGCTGAACAACCTCGCCTGGGTCTACCTGCAACGCAACGACACCCGCGCCCGCATCGTCGCCCAGAAATCCTACCTCCTGAACCCCACCCCCGAAGCCGCCGATACCCTCGGCTGGATTCTCGTCACCACCGGCAACGCCCCCACCGGCCTCACCCTGCTCCGCCAAGCCGCCGGCCAACTCCCGCGCGATCCCACCATCGCCTACCACCTCGCCGTCGCGATGAAGGAAACCGGCCGCCGCGAGGATGCCATCGCCACCCTGCGCCCCGTCATCACCAGCCTGTCCGAATTCGATGACCGCCCCGCCGCCCAACGCCTGCTGAACGAACTCACCGGCCAGAAGTGAGCCAGCTGCTACGCCTGCTCACCTTCTCCACCCTGTTCCCCGACAGCGTGCGCCCCAGCCACGGCGTCTTCGTCGAAAACCGCCTGCGCCAACTCGTCGCCTCCGGCCAGGCCACCAGCACCGTCCTCGCCCCCGTCCCCTGGTTCCCCAGCACCAACCCAAACTTCGGCACCTACGCCAAATACGCCGCCGTGCCGAAATTCGAACACCGCCACGGGCTTGACGTTCACCACCCGCGCTACCTGACCATCCCGAAATTCGGCATGAACCTCGCCCCCCGCCTGCTCTACGCCGCCGCCCGCCCAGCCCTCGACCGCCTCATCCGTGCCGGCCTGCAATTTGACGCCATCGACGCCCATTACCTCTACCCCGACGGCGTCGCCGCCGCCTGGCTCGCCGCCCACGTCAACAAACCCGTCGTCATCACCGCCCGCGGCTCAGACGTCACCGAACTCCCCGACTACCCCACCCCCAACCGCCTCATCCGCGCCGCCATCGCCAGCGCCGCCCACCTCATCGGCGTCTCCTCCGCCCTCTGCGACCGCATGATCGAACTCGGCGCCAACCCGGAAAAGGTTACGACGTTACGCAACGGCGTAGATACGTCGGTATTCCACCCCACCAACCGCGAAGCCGCCCGCGCCGCCCTCGGCCTCACCCGCCGAACCCTCATCTCCGTCGGCCACCTCATCCCCCGCAAACGCAACCACCTCACCATCGCCGCCCTCGCCGAACTCCCCGACTATGACCTCCTCCTCGTCGGCGAAGGCCCCGAACGCCCCCGCCTCGAAGCCCTCGCCACCGAACTCAACCTCACCCCCCGCGTTCGCTTCCTCGGCGCCCGCCCCCACCACGACCTCAAAAACCTCTACACCGCCGCCGACGCCATGGTCCTCGCCTCGTCGCGCGAAGGCTGGGCCAACGTCCTGCTCGAAAGCATGGCTTGCGGAACCCCCGTCATCGCCAGCAACATTCCCGGCAACCCCGAAGTCGTCCAAACCCCAGCCGCCGGCCGCATCGCCCCCGAAAACACCCCCGCCGGCCTCGCCGCCGCCATCCGTGACCTCTTCCAAACCGAACCCGACCACGCCGCCACACTCGCCTACGCCCAACCCTTCTCCTGGGACGCCACCACCCAGGGCCAACTCGAAATCTTCCGCCGCATCACCCGAAAGGCCTGACCCCCCCACACCAACCGAGGTGCCCATGTCCCCTCGCCCACCAACCCCCACCCCGGCCGCCCTCCGCCGCGCCGCCGCCGCCGAGCGCAAAGCCCTCGCCGCCGATCTCGCGAACCTTGCCCCACCCCCCGCCATCGAACCCCGCCTCCGCCTCGTCGCCGCCGAAGCCGCCCGCCGCGCCAAACCCGGTGCCAGGCCATGATCGCCGGCCGCCGCACCCCGCCCTACGACACCGATTTCCGCGACCTCAACTGCAGCCCCGGCGCCACCGGCAGCGCCAGCGCCAACCGCCAGACCGGCCGTATCAAGCTCGCCCTCGGCCTCCTCATCCCCGACGGCTCCGGCTTCGCCTTCGGCAGCGTCGGCATCACCCCGCTCGGCCCCTTCCCCGACGCCACCCCCCTCAACGTCGAAGCCGTCATCGCCTGCACCGCGAAATGGACCCTCTTCGCCTCCCTCGCCCGCGCCTCGGTCAAAACCAGGCTCGACCTCTCCGTCGAGGACACCGCCGGCACCAACCACATCAGCACCGACAGCAACGAACTCACCGCCCTCGCCACCCCCATCGGCTGGGACCAACAAACCTCCCGCCGCCTCGTCACCCTGCGCACCACCATCACCCCCACCCCCGACGAAACCCTCATCGTCTTCGTCAACGCCCGCCAACACCTCCACACCAACACCCGCCCCACCCTCGGCTCCCACGCCACCGCCACCGCCTCCCTCACCGCCCACGTCATCGACATCACCACCTGGTTCACCTGACGCCCACGCGGCCGGAGTTACCCCATGCCCACCACGGCTCCATCGCGGCCGGCGGCCCTGCGGCTGGTCCTGAACCTGCTCATGCTCCTCGCCACCATCGCCCCCCTGGCGATCTTGGCGCTGTCCGGCTGGCTCGCCTTCATCCGCCCCGAAATCCTGCCCCTGGCCTCCGCCTATGCCGCAAAGGCCGTCTGCTCGAACGTCTTCCTCGCCAAACGCGACAGGGACGCAGTGATCCGAACCGACGTGCGGGTCGCCGAAGGTGGCATCACAAATCTCCTGGCGATCGACGTGGACACCGCAAGCCGCCGTGTCGACGCCGCGGTGCTCGGCCTCTTCGCCACGCGCCACGCCGCATACGCCGAGGGACGTGGATGCACCCTGGTTGCCAAAGACGAAGCCCCACCCCCCGCCACCACCCAGCCACTGCCCCCCGCCCCCGATGCGCTCTGGCCGGCCGGCGAAGCGGTTCACCTGTCCACCAACCGCCGCCTGCAGGCCGCGCTGCACGATGCCGCCCTCCAGGGGCCCGGCATGCGCGCCATCGTCGTTGTTCATGACGGACGCATCATCGGCGAGACCTACGGCGAAGGCTTCACCGCCGCCACGCCCCTGCTGGGCTGGTCGATGACGAAAACCGTCAATGCCGCCTTGGTCGGACTGGCCATCAGGGAAGGCCGCCTCGCGCTGGATCAGAAAAACCTCTTCCCGCAATGGGCCGCGGACGCCCGCGCGGAAATCTCCATTGCCGACCTGATGGCGATGTCCAGCGGCCTGCAATTCAACGAGGACCATGGCCTCATCAATGACGCCGCGCGAATGGAATTTCTGGTCCGGGATGCCGCAGCCTTCGCCCGGGATCGCGCCCTCGTCGCGCCGCCCGGGTCGAAATTCCACTATGGGTCCGGATCGGCCGTCCTGTTGGCGCGGATCTGGCAGAACGCCGTCGGCGCGGCGGCACAGTCCTTTCCGCGCGAGCGTCTGTTCACCCCCCTGGGCATGACCAGCGCCGTTCTGGAAGCGGACCCGTCCGGCACCTTCCTCGGCGAAGCCTTCCTCTACGCCACCGCGCATGACTGGGCGCGCTTCGGCGAATTTCTCCGCCTCGGCGGAGCCTGGAACGGCCAACAACGCCTGCCGCCAGGCTTCGTCGACGACATGCGCTCCCCCGCCCCAACCTCCGACGACGGCCACGGACCCGTCTACGGCCGTGGCCAGGTCTGGTTGGCGAAGGGCCAGGGGTTCGACCTTCCCGACGACACGTTCATGCTGGAAGGCCACCTCCGCCAGGTGATCGCCATCATCCCGTCGCGCAAACTGGTGATCCTGCGCATGGGACTGACCCGGGAAGACATCGGCTACAGCACCGCGAAACTGCTGAGCACCATCGCCGCCGCCAGCCCCTGAGATATCGCGAAAGCTGCCCACCCCTTGACCCCCCTCCCCCGAATGGCAACTTTTGCCATCCGCCCGGAGCCCCATCATGCCCACCATGAACATCTCCCTCCCCCCCGAACTCACCCACCTCGCCGCGTCCGACCTCGCCGACCTCCTGTGGGACACCGCCCCCCAACGCCTCGCCGCCAACCCGACACACCCCACCCCGTAAGCCACATTGACGCGAACCTCCATTTCGTCATTTATACTAACATAAATGCCAACCCTTCCCACCCTCTTCGCCCTCATCCTCACCGGCCTCCGCGCCGCCATCGCCCCCATTGCCGCCCGCGATCGCGCCCGAACCGCCATCCTCGCCCATCTCTGGGTCCGCCTCGGCCATCTCGCCACCCGCTTCGAGCGCCTCTACGCCCAATGGCGCGCCGGCACCCTGCCCACCCCGCGCCCGCCCCTGCCGCGCCCCATCACCCCCACCAAAACCGCCACGCCCGAGCGCATCCGCCTCCCCAGCGCCCCCGCCTGGCTCATCCGCACCACCCGCGAAACCGCCCCCGCCGCGAGCCAACTGCAACATTTCCTCGCCACCGCGGACCTCGCCGAATTCCTCGCCGCCTGCCCCCAGGCCGCCCGCCTCCTCCGCCCCCTCTGCCGCATGCTCGGGATCGCGCCCCCGCCACCCCAGCCGCCCTCACCCCCCAAACCATCCCAAGCCGACCCCCAGGCCGAGCGCGCCCCCTTCGCCGGCCTCTGGCGCCCCACCCTCTCCCGCGCCGATTTTTCTCCCGCCTGACCTCAACGGCCCCATCACGCCGATATTGTTACGATATCGATTATGTGCCCGTTGACAGCCATTCCTCCCGCCCCAACACCATCATCTCGTCGTCGTACAACACCCCGTCCACCTTATGCACCCCCGGCAACCCGCCACACCCCACAAACCCCAACCCCGCATACAGCGCCTGCGCCGGCCCATTCCCCACCCGAACATTCAACTCCACCTGCTCCACCCGCCCAAACGCCACCCTGAGCGCCTCCGCCATCAAAGGCCGCGCCACCGCCCCGCGCCGGCCGGAAGGCGCCACATAAACCCCCCACAAATAAGCCCGATGCCGCTCTTTCACATTGGAATTGAATAAAAGCCCAACAATTCCAACCAGTTCCCCGCCCTCGAACGCCCCCATCACCACATTATCGGCCAACTGCCCAACAAAAAACGCCAACGGCCGCGTCACCGTCGTCTCATAATCCGATCCGAAATCAGCGGGATGATCGCGCAACGCCTGCAACCGAAGTGCCCGAAACGCCGGCGCCTCGCCAATCCGCACCCGCCTGACTTCCATCACGTCCCCCAGATACGCCGTAACCCATTGCGCCAGACGGCTTTCCGCCGCTCCGTCAATTCCGCCAGCAACAGCACCACCAAAGGCACCCCCGCCAGAACAGCGGCCCGAACCCCAAAGGACTCAACCGGCCACGGTGACACTGCAACAATGAAACGTATCAGTGGAACGTGAAACAAATAAAGCGTGAACGTCGCCCCCGCCGCCCACCGTACCGGCCCCGCCACCCGCCCCAGCAACGGCCCGAACGCCCGGCTCACCCCGAAAAACCCAACCAAACCAACGGCAAACAACCCGCCCACCAAATAGTCCTGCGCATAGTCGCCAAACCGCGCCGCGGTAATCGCGAAATCGTCATAGATCTGCCCATGCCGCTGCTGCCCCGCCGCCGCCAGCACCACCCCCAGCATCCCGCCCAAAAACAACCCCCAGGACCACCCCCGCCCCAGCACCACCCCATGCCACCGCCAGCACAACACGCCCAGCAGCCACAACGGAAACAGGATCGCAATCCCCGGCCCCGCCGCCAGCAAAACCGCCGCCGCCACCCACCCCGCCCGACCCGGTAAAAAAGTGAGCAATCCGAATGCCGTATAATACCAGGCCTCAAACCCCAACGACCAATAAGGAATGTCCGACCCCGGCGACACACCGGCCGACCACACATTCCCCATGAACACCAAGTTGCGCAGCATCTGCCAAACCGGCGCCCCCCCATTATCGCAACAAAACCCCTGGTACAGCTCCGGCCGATACGCCCGCCCGATCGCGTCCAACCCCCACGTCACCAGCAACGCCGGAATGGAAACCGAGGCCACCCGCGCAATCCGGTTGATCACATACCCCTTCGCCGTCGTCTCCCGCGTCGCCACCACATGGGCAATCACAAACCCCGACAGCACAAAGAACACATCCACCGCCTCCCGCCCGATACTGGCGAGCTGCCACAACACCCCGCCGGTATGGGCGTGCCACGAGGCATGCGACAGGAACACCGCGAACGCCGCCACGATGCGGATCAGGTCGAGAAAAATCGACGTCTCACGATTCATACAGCACGGCACCCGGCAATTCCTCGCCGGACTATAGCCGTTCCCAGGCGATGACAAAGGCACGCCAGGACTTTCGCCCCGTCGCCTCTCGCAACAACCCCGCCCCCCGCATCCGGTCCAGCAACATCGACCCCGCCCGCGGCGAAACCCCTATTGCCTCCCCCACCATCCGCGCCGTCACCACCGGCCGCCGCAACACCACCTCCAACGCCGCCCCGAACGAGGACCGAACCGTGACCCCCACCTCCCGCCCCCGCGCCTCCACCGCCACCAGCCGCGCCAACTCCCGCCGCGCCCCCAACGCCGCCTCCGCGATCGCCCCCAGCAAAACCGGCACCGGGTCAGCCGCCAACGCCGCCTGCTGCAACCGCCCCACCGGCGCCGACCACACCGGCAACCCCGGGTCCCCTGTCCCTCCCCTGCCCCGCCACAAAACCGCCGCCGCCAGCACGGAATCCGCCGAAAACCGCGCGCCACCCCCCGCCGCCACCAGCCGAACCGCCGCCAGCAACGCCGGCGTCCCATCCTCCGCCGGCAACCCCACCGACAACTCCGGCGACCAGGTGCGCAAGCTCCGAAGCCGTTGCGTCACCACGGCATGGCGTAGCGCCGCCGTTACGTCCCGATCATCCACCCCCCCACCATCCCGCACCGCCGTCGCCGGCAAAATCGAGGGCAACCGCACCCCCAACCGCCCCGCCTCCACTGACCCGGTAATCCCCGCCGCCCGCAACGCCAGGTCCACCGGATGCACCCAAACCCCCTGATGCGCCAACCACCCCGACGCCTCCCGAAACGCCAACCGCGCCCCCGCCCCCTCCCGCACCGCGCCCGAAGCCACCTCGGTCGCCGCCTCCAGCCTGGCAATCGCATCCTGAGCCTGAACAAGTGCGTTAAGCATTGAATACCCTAGCTGAACCACCCGATCCGGAAGCAACCTTTAAAAACTGTGCTCCATCCCGGGGCCTAAAGCCTCCCACCCACTCCGCCCCACCCACCCGCAATCCACCCCTAGCTCCACCGGCAGCCACCCCGCCCCCGCCCTCACTGGACACACTATCAAACGGTCATTTTCAACCATGATATCTAACTGTACAACCCATCCATGACCCTCATCGGCTACGCCCGCGTCTCCACCGAGGAGCAGAACACCGCCGCCCAGCGCGACGCCCTGAACGCCGCCGGCTGCACCGAACTCTTCGAGGAACGCGCATCCGGCGGCGACCCCGGCCGCCCCGTCCTCGCCCGCCTCCTCGCCCGCATCACCCGCGGCGACACCCTCGTCGTCGCCCGCATCGACCGCCTCGCCCGCTCCCTCGCCCACCTCCTCGCCGTCATCGAGGCCCTACGCCGCAAGGGCGCCCATTTCCGCTCCCTCGGTGACCCCATCGACACCTCAAGCCCGCAAGGCGTCTTCACCCTGCAGGTCCTCGGGGCCGCCGCCGAATTCGAACGTGCCCTGATCCGCGAACGCACCCGCGCCGGCCTCGCCGCCGCCCGCGCCCGCGGCCGC
>CAIMWH010000312.1 GCA_903845065.1 uncultured Rhodospirillales bacterium
AAAAGTTTTTTGCTTCTTTTTTACAAAAAAGAAGCCCTTCTTTTTTGAAAAAAAGAAGCAAAAAACTTCCATCCGTTGTGTGCTGCATCGGCACCGAGGGTTGACTTGGCGGTCATGGGCGGCATCTAGAATGATGTTGATCGACACTGAACCGGAGGGGCTCGCGATGGATCTTTCAAGGCTCGACAATCCGGTGTGGTCGGCGCTGACCACCACCCATGCCGGGTTTGCGATCGGCGCCGGCGCGGCGCGGTGCTACCCGCCGGAGGTGACGCCGATGGTGGGGATACGCGCGGCCGATGCCGAGGGCTACGCGGCGCTGGCGGCACTTTCGGGGCCGGGCGGCCGGGCACCCTTGTTCCTCGATACCGACGTGCCGCCGCCGTTCCCGGTGATCTATGCCCGGGACATCGTGCAGATGGTGCACATAGCGGGGTTGCCGGCGCCGGAGTTGGCGGCCGGGATGGTGCCTTTGGGTAGCGCGGATGTTGCGGAAATGCTGGCGCTGGTGGATCTTACCAAGCCGGGTCCGTTTGGCCCGCGCACCATCGAACTCGGCGATTACGTTGGCATTCGCGAAGGTGGCGTGCTGGTGGCGATGGCCGGGGTGCGGATGCGGCCGGCGGGGTTCAGTGAAATCAGCGGGGTGTGCGTTCATCCGGACTGGCAGGGGCGGGGCTATGGCCGTGCGATGACGCAGGCGGTGGGCGCGGTGATTGCCGGGCGGGGCGAGACGGCGTTCCTGCACGTCAAAACCGATAATGCCGCGGCGCGGCGGGCCTATCTGGCGCTCGGTTTCGATGACCGGCGGACGATGCATCTGCGCGTGGTCAAGCTGCCCGACTGATCGCCGCGCTTTCGCGGGCCGGGCGGGATTGCTAGGAAGGGATGGTATTTCAGAAGGACCCGCACCCATGGCCATCACCGCCCCGCCGGAAGAGACCGCCTGGTTGCTGCATCATGTGCTCGGGTTCACCGAGATGGACGAGGCGGATACCGCGGCCATCCTGGAGGAGGCCACGCGGACGGCCGAGGGCGTGCTGGGGCCGCTCGATCGGGTGGGGGACCAGGTCGGCTCGAAGTGGGTGGATGGCGCCGTGGTGGCACCGCCGGGGTTCGCCGAGGCATTTCGCACCTATGCCGAGGCCGGCTGGATCGGCATCGCGGCGGATGAGGCGCATGGCGGGCAGGGGTTGTCCCATGTGATCGCGCTGGCCGCGTTCGAGCCGGTGAGCAGCGCCAACATGGGGTTCGGGCTGTGCCCGATGCTGACCCAGGATGCCATCGCGCTGCTGGAAACGCACGGGGCGGCGGATCAGAAGGCGCGGTTGCTGGCGCCGATGGTGTCGGGCGCCTGGACCGGCACGATGTGCCTGACCGAGCCGCAGTCGGGCTCGGATTTGTCGGGCGTGCGCAGCCGGGCGGTGCCGGAGGGGGATTTGTTTCGCATCACCGGTACCAAGATCTTCATTACCTGGGGCGAGCACGGGATGACGGAGAACATCCTGCACATGGTGCTGGCGCGGCTGCCTGATGCGCCGGCGGGGAGTGCGGGGATTTCGCTGTTCGCGGTGCCGAAGCGGCTGGCGGATGGGTCGGCCAACCAGGTTTCCTGCGTTTCGATCGAGCACAAGCTGGGCATCCATGCGAGCCCGACCTGCGTGATGGAGTTCGAGGGGGCGCTGGGCGAGATGGTGGGCAAGCCGCATCGCGGGCTGCCCAGCATGTTCGCGATGATGAATGCGGCGCGGTTGGGGGTGGCGATCCAGGGGGTGGCGTCGGCCGAGCGGGCGTTCCGGCGGGCGGCGGATTTCGCGGTGGTGCGCAGCCAGGGCGGCGGGCCGATCGTGGCGCATCCCGATGTGCGGCGGATGCTGTGGACGATGCGGGCGCTGGCGTTGGGCGGGCGGTTGCTGGCGTTGCATGCGGCGATGGAGTCCAAGACATCGCGGGGGGAACTCCTTATTCCGGTGGCCAAGGCGTGGTGCACCGATGCGGGGGTGGAGGCGGCGTCGCTCGGGGTGCAGGTGCATGGCGGGATGGGGTTCGTCGAGGAAACCGGGGCGGCGCAGCATCTGCGGGATGCGCGGATTTCGCCGATCTATGAGGGCACCAATGGCATCCAGGCGCTGACGCTGCTGCGGCGCGGGTTGCTGCGGGACCAGGGGGCGGCGGTGGCGGAGTTGCTGGCGGAGATCGAGGGGGCGGATTTCGCATCGCCTGGGTTGCTGCATGCGGCGCAGGCGGCGGGCGTGGCGGCGGCGTGGTTGCGCCAGGCGGAACCGCGGGCGGCGGAGGCGGGGGCTTCGGCGTTCCTCACCGTGATCGGGACGGTGGCGGCGGGGTGGCTGTGCGCCAAGGTGGCGGCGCGGGCGGATGCGCCGGCTTCGGCGCGGGCGGCGGCGGAGGTGTTTCTTGACCAAATTCTGCCGCGCGTGCATGCCAATGTGACGATGTTGCAGGCGCCGACGGCGGCGCTGATCGATGACCGGCTGATCGCCTGACCCAGTAGGAGCGACCATCATGACCCGTTTCTCGCTTGCCACGCTGCTCGCGCTCGGAGTGCTTGCCGGGTGTTCGACGGTGGAGGAGCACGCCGGATCTTGCCAGAAGGCGCCGGCGGTGAAGGAAGAAGCCATCGCGAAGGCACCGGTGGCGGAATACGTGCAGACGTGGCAGCCCGGGCACTGGGATTGGGATGGCCGCAACTACGGCTGGGTCGAGGGGCGCTGGGTGAAGAAGGACGGGCAGAGCAACCAGTGGATGCAGGGCTATTGGGATCGGCCGACCACGCCGGGGCCCTGTGTGTGGGTGGCGGCGCACTGGATGTAGGGCCTTCCCTCCGGCTTTGCATGAAACGGCGGGCAGATCGGCGACGGTCTGCCCGCTTTTTTTGTGGCCGCATCTTGCAATTGCGAATGATTTGCAAATACCATGCGGGCAGCAAGGAGAACTCCCATGTTGCCTATCCGCTCTATCCTGGCCGCTGTCGTGCTTGCCACTGTCGGCGCCCATCCCGCCGCGGCCGCGTTGCGGGTGTACTCGCCGATCGTCGAGGAGGGGGAGGCGGAGATCGAGACCCAGTTCGATGCGACGGGGGACCATCGGCCGACCAAGACCGGGGCCTATACCGCCAATGTCAGCCTGGGCTACGGGGTGACGGAGTTCTGGAAGGCCGAGGTGGAGGGGCAGTGGAAGCGGGACCCGCAGGGCGGGATGCTTTTTGATTCGACATCCTTCGAGAACATTTTCCAACTGACCCCGCAGGGCAAGTACCTGGTCGATGTCGGATTCTTTGTGGAATACGAGGCGGTGAGCCAGCGCGGCGACCATAACAGCGTGACGTTCGGGCCGCTGATCCAGAAGGAGTTCGGTGCCAACCTCACCACGCTGAACCTGCTGTTTACCCATGAACTCGGCAACCGCTCGGCACCGGGCATGCAGTTCGACATGCGGCTGCAGACGGTGTGGCCGATCACCGAGAACCTCTCGGGTGGCGCCGAGGTCTACTGGCAGCCGGGCCGTCTCGGGGCGTTCCCCGGGGTGGATGGGCAGGGGCTGCGGGCCGGTCCGGTGTTGACCGGGGATTTGCGGCTGACGGGGTTCGGCAAGCTGAAATATGAGATCGGGGCGCTTTTCGGGGGCACCGGGTCCTCGCCGCAGGGGACGCTGCGCGGGTTGCTGGAGTATGAGTTCCACTTCTAGTGGAGCGATTCGGATGGACGGGGCTGGGCGAGTGATGGCGGTGCATCGCGATGGCGGGCATCATTTCAGCAAGCGGCCGGCGATGTTCATCCGCCTGATCGCCGGTTACGGGGTGGAGGGCGATGCCCATGGCGGGGCCACGGTGCAGCACCGCTCGCGAGTGGCGAAGGACCCGACGCAGCCCAATCTGCGCCAGGTGCATCTGATCCAGGCCGATCTTCATACCGAATTGCGGGCACGCGGGTTCGATGTCGGGGCCGGGCAGATGGGGGAGAATATTACCACCGAGGGGCTCGACCTGCTGGCGCTGCCGGAGGGCACGCGGCTGGCGATCGGGGGTTCGGCGGTGATCGAGCTGACCGGGTTGCGCAATCCATGTGGGCAGATCGAGCGGTTCCGACCCGGGTTGTTGCAGGCGGTGCTGGGGCGGGATGGCGAGGGCAACGTGGTGCGCAAGGCGGGGGTGATGGCGGTGGTGCTGGCGGGCGGGGACGTGCAGCCGGGCGACGCCATCGCGGTGACGCTGCCGGACGGGCCATACCGGGCGCTTGCGGTGGTTTGAGGGAGTGGCACACTGGCCCGGCATTTGATGAAGGGCAGGGACCATGGGCGCACTTGAGGGCAAGATCACCATCATTACCGGAGCCACCAGCGGCATCGGGGCACGTTCGGCGGAGGTTTTCATCGAGGAGGGCGCCACTGTGGTGCTCGCCGGGCGGCGGGCCGACGTGGGCGAGGAACTGGCCGGGCGGCTGGGTCAGAATGCCAGCTTCGTGCGCACTGATGTGGCGGACGAGGCGGCGGTGAAGGCGCTCATCGAGGACACCGCGGCGCGGTATGGGCGGATCGATGTGCTGTTCAACAATGCTGGGCACGGGCTGGCGCCGGTGGGGATCGCCGAGATCGACATGCACGATTTCGACGCCATGATGAACGTGCATGTGCGTGCGGTGGTGCTGGGAATGAAGTATGTTGCCCCGGTGATGCGGGCGCAGCAGTCGGGCAGCATCATCAATACCGGGTCGGTCGCGGCGCACCGGGCGGGCGGGTCCTCGCAGACCTACTGCACGGCGAAGGCTGCGGTGGTGCATTTGTCGCGCTGCGTGGCGGCGGAACTGGGCGAGGACGGCATCCGGGTGAATTCGCTGTCGCCGGGGGCGATCGTGACCGGGATTTTCGGCAAGGGGATCGGGCTCGATGCCGGGGTGGCGGATCGGGCGGTGGCTGAAATCAGTGCCCGCTTCGTCAGGGCGCAGCCGATCCCGCGGGCGGGGATGCCGGAGGATATTGCGCGGGCCGCGGTGTTCCTGGCGTCAGACGCATCGAGCTTCGTCAATGGGATCGACCTGGTGGTGGATGGCGGGGCGATCACCGGGACGCGGTTTTCCCAGGGGATGGCCGGACGGAAGGACATGACGGCGGCTTTGGCGAAGATGGCCGAACAGGGGTAGGCGTGGCATTCGGCGGCAGGGCGTTCTACCTCGCCGGCGACAGCTATCCGGCGGATCGGGCCATGGAGGACAAGCTGTGCGCCCGCCTGTGCCCGACCTTGCCGCATTTCGTCACCCAGGCGGAGTGGTGGGGGCGGGGTGGGGGGCGGCCCGGGTTGGCCGCCCGCCGGGAGCGGCTGGAGGCGTGTATCGGGGACGACCGTGATGTCGTGCTGATCGGGCGTTCGAGCGGGGCGCGGCTGGCGACGTTGGTGCCGGGGGTTCGGGCGGTGATTTGCCTGGGCTATCCGTTCCAGGCGCCGAGCAAGGTGCTGGAGGTGGGGCGGTTCGCCCATCTCGCCACAATCGCGGTGCCGACGCTGATATTGCAGGGCACCGAGGATGAGTATGGTGGCGCCGATCTGACCGAGCGGTTTGGGCTGTCGTCGTGCGTGCAGCTTCGGTTGTTGCCGGAGGTTGGTCATAAGTTCCGGCTGTCGCGGGCCGGATGGGACGCGGTGACGGCGCTGATCGTGGCGTTCATAGAGGCGTCCGACCGGCCGCCGGCGCCGGATGTGGGGAGTTTCGACGAGGGGGACTACCTTGCCCGCCATCCCGACGTGGCCGCCGCGGTGGCCAGCGGGGCGGT
The DNA here is from genome assembly GCA_903845065.1 of uncultured Rhodospirillales bacterium. Taxonomy (GTDB): domain Bacteria; phylum Pseudomonadota; class Alphaproteobacteria; order Acetobacterales; family Acetobacteraceae; genus CAIYPH01. The sequence goes on from CAIMWH010000312.1 coordinate 5,785, forward strand.
TGCTTCGGGCCATGCGCATTATCTTCGCGACGGGCGGCGGGAGGGCCGGCGATTTCGGGTGGTTCCGCTGTCCGGCCTGTTCGCGCCGCCGTAGGGTCAGAAACCGGGGCGGGGAGAGACCTCCATGATGACCTGGTCGAGACCGCCGTCGACCAGGATTTCGGCGCCGGTGACGTAGCTGGCGCGGGGGCTGGCGAGGTACATCACGGCGTCCGCGATGTCCTGCGGGCCGGCGATGCGGCGCAGTGGGACCATGGCCTCGCGGCGTTCGATGACGCCGGGGGCCTGGTAGAAGGATTCTGACATCGGGGTGCGGACGAAGCCGGGGCTGACGATGTTGGAGCGGATGGCGTCGGGGCCCCATTCGAGGGCGATCTGGCGCGAGAGCATGGCGACGCCGGCCTTGGAGGCGGAGTAGGCGCCGCTGCGGGGCTGCGGGTTGGAGGCGGCGATGGAGGCGATGTGGACGATGGCGCCGCCGTTTGCCGCCAGCGCCGGGCGGAAGGCCTGGGCGGTCAGCAGGTAGCCGGTGAGATTGACGGCGAGGAGGGCGTTCCATTCGGCGAGCGCGATGGTGGCCAGCGGGCCGGCGCGCAGGATGCCGGCGTTGTTGACCAGGATGTCCACCCCAGCGTCATGCGCGAGGACGGCGGTGGCGGCGGCGTTGACGCTGGCGGGGTCCGAGATGTCGCAGCCGAAGCCTTCGGCGGTGGCGCCGGTTTCGCGGAGGGATTGGGCGACGGCGGCGACGGCTTCGGCGTCACGGTCGAGCAGCGCGAGGGTGACGCCGGCGGCGGCCATGGAGTGGGCGATGGCCTGGCCGATGCCGCCGGCTGCACCGGTGACGACGGCGCGTTTGCCGGCGAGTTGGAGCCAGTCGGTGCTCATGCGTTGGCTCCCCAGACGGCGTCATACAAGGCGATGATTTCGGCCTTGTCGGGAATGCGGGGGTTGTTGGCGGGGCTGCCGGACGCGAGGGCCTGGTCGGCCATGAGGTCCTTCTTGGCCTGCCACACCGCGGGGTCGATGCCGAAGCCGCGGGGGGTGGGGACGCTGAGGTCGGTGTTCCAGGCGGCGAGGCCGTCGGCGAGGAGGTCGGCGGCGCGTTCGTCGCTGTCGTTGCGGCGGGCGAACCCGATGCGGCGCGAGGCTTCGGCGTAGCGGGGCAGGGCGGCGGGGATGCTGAAGCGGGTGACGGCGGGGAGGAGCATGGCGTTGGAGAGGCCGTGGGGGACGTGGAAATGGGCGCCGATGGGACGGGACATGCCGTGGACGAGGGCGACGGAAGCATTGGAGAAGGCGATGCCGGCTTGCAGGGCGCCGAGCATCATGGCTTCGCGGGCGGTGGTGTTGGTGGGGTGGAGGTAGGCCTGGCGGAGGTTGGGGCCGATGAGTTCCATGGCGGCCACCGCGAGGGCGTCGCTGTAGGGGGTGGCTCGGCGGGAGACGTAGGCTTCGAGGGCGTGGCTCAGGGCGTCGATGCCGGTGTCCGCGGTGGTGCGTTTGGGGACGGAGAGGGTGAGTTCGTAATCGACAATGGCGGCGAGGGGGAGGGCGCCGAGGCCGGCGATGAGCATTTTCTCGTCGGGGATGGCGTCCGAGCTGACGGTGAAGCGGGTGGCCGCGCTGCCGGTGCGGGCGGTGGTGGGGATGGCGATGACGGGGAGGGCGCCGTGGTCGTTGACCTGGGGGACCTTGTAGGCGCTCATCGGGGCGTCCCCAGTGGCGAGTATGGCCATGGCCTTGGCGGTATCGATGGGGGAGCCGCCGCCGAAGCCGATGAGGCAGTCATAATTGCCGGATTTCAGCACCTGGCAGCCGGCGGCCACCACGGTATCGGTGGGTTCGGGGATGGTGTCGCTGAAGACGCCGGCGGTGATGCCGGCCTTGGCGAGGGGTTCGAGGATGCGGTTGACGAGGCCGAGGGAGACCATCATCGGGTCAGTCACCACGAGGGGGCGGGAGAGGCCGAACTTGCCCAGCACCTCGGCGATACGGCCGGCGGTGCCGCCGCCGACCAGGATGTAGCGGGGGGATGCGATGTTGAATTCCATGGGGCGCTCCTCGGGTATTGGGGAGGGTTGTCGAACCCTGCGGGAGGGCGGTCAAGCCTGGGCGCGTGGACCGCTTGCAAATCCATCCCCGGACGGTCCAAGCTTCGGTCAAATCAACGGGAGAACCCTGTCCATGAATGCGCCGGCCCAGCTTGACCATGCGACGATCGCGGCGACGCTGCCGCTCGACAAGTTCGATGTCGGCAATCCGGCGCTGTTCCGGGACGATGTGTGGATGCCGTATTTCGCCCGGCTGCGGCGGGAGGATCCGGTGCATTATTGCGCCGAGAGCCGGTTCGGGCCGTACTGGTCGGTGACGAAGTATAAGGACATCATGACGGTCGAGGTGAACCACAAGGTTTTCTCGTCCGATTCGATGCTGGGCGGCATCACCATCCGCGATGCGCCGAAGGAATTTCGCCGGCCGTCTTTCATCTCGATGGACCCGCCGAAGCATGACGAGCAGCGCAAGGTGGTGCAGCCGATCGTGGCGCCGGGGAACCTGGCGAACATGGAGGCGACGATCCGCGAGCGGTGCGCCCGGGTGCTGGACGGGTTGCCGCGCAATGAGACGTTCGACTGGGTGGAGCGGGTTTCCATTGAGTTGACGACGATGATGCTGGCGACGTTGTTCGATTTTCCGTTCGAGGATCGGCGGTTGTTGACCTATTGGTCGGACGTGGCGACGGCGGATATCCATGCCGGGGGGCCGATCGACAGCGACGAGAAGCGCGAGGCGGAGCTAGCGAAGTGTCTCGAATACTTCACCGGGCTTTGGCAGGAGCGGGCCGCCAAGCCGATGACGACGGATCTGTTGTCGATGCTGGCGCATGGCGAGGCGACGCGGAACATGTCGCCGAAGGAGTTTCTCGGGAACCTCATCCTGTTGATTGTGGGGGGGAACGACACGACGCGGAATTCGATGAGCGCCTCGGTGCTGTTCATGAACCGCTATCCTGAGGAATACGCCAAGCTGCGGGCCAACCATGGGTTGATCGACAGCATGGTGCCGGAGGTGATCCGGTATCACACGCCGCTTTCGCATATGCGGCGGACGGCGCTCTCCGATTTCGAGTTGGGGGGGAAGACGATCAAGAAGGGCGACAAGGTGGTGATGTGGTACGTTTCGGGCAACCGGGACGGGGATGCGATCGAGAACCCGGACAGCTTCATCATCGACCGGACGCGGCCGCGGCAGCATTTGTCATTCGGGTTCGGTATTCACCGCTGCGTCGGGAACCGGCTGGGGGAGTTGCAGCTCAAGATCCTCTGGGAGGAGATTTTGAAGCGGTTCGAGCGGATCGAGGTGATGGGGCAGGAGGGACGAGTGTTCTCGTCGTTCGTGCACGGGATTTCGTCGTTGCCGGTGCGGATACCGGGATAGTTGGTGCTATATCGTAACTAATTGGGCGTGAGTCGGCGCGGCGGCTCGTAGCAGCAAGTTTGACCACAGAGGCACAGAGACAGGGAGAAGGAAGGACTTCTTCTCCGTGTCTCTGTTTGCCTGTGTCTTCTTGCGGTTGATGGCTGCGCAGGGGATTGCGCGCCGGGCCTGGGGTGTGGTGATGCCGTCACAGGTTCTAACCGGGCGTTGGCGTGTGGGGGTGGTGGCGCGCGCGACGGGCGCTGGGGTTGGGATGGCCAGGGTGCGGGCGAGTGTGGCGCGCAGCGGCGTGTTGGCGAGGAAGTGGGCGCGCGTAAGCGGGGCCATGCGGGTGATGGCGGCGCAGAGGGTGGTGAGGAGGAGGATGAGGCGGAGGAGGGTAGGGGGCATGCGTGGGTTAGATATGATAACTTTTGTGAATTCGCGTCAAGGGGAATGGTTGTTGGAGGGGGCGGGCGGAAGGAAGGATTTTCCACCGCAGAGACGGTAGAACGGGGAGAAGAGGCTGGTGGGGGTGGTGGCACCGCCCGCCCCCCGGCCTTGATCTGCTTCGCAGTTCAAGGCCGCAAACGCGGGAGGGGGAGAAGGGCTAAACGGGTGAAGTTTTTTGCTTCTTTTTTTCAAAAAAGAAGGGCTGGCTTCCTGCGGTGGAGAGCTAGCGGATGAAGTGCAGGGTGGAGAAGGGGCGGCGGAAGGCGGTTACTTCGGGGGCGACGGATTGGGCGGCGCGGCGGCCGGTGAGGACGTCGGCGATGAAGGTGGCGAGTTGGTCCATGTGTTCGGGGCCCATGCCCCAGCGGACGATTTCGGGGGTGCCGAGGCGGAGGCCGTTCACGTCACCGTCGATTTCGGGCATGGGGAGGCCGATGCCGCAGGCGAGGATGTTGGCTTCGCGCAGGAGTTTGGAGGCGGCCTGGCCGCCGCCGTGGGGGTGGGCGGGGACGGCGAACTGGTGGGACTGGGTCATGCCGCGCTCGCGCGCGAAGACGGGGACGCCTTTGCGGTCGAGGGCTTCGGCGAGGGCTTTGGCGGTGGCCGCCATTCGGGCTGCGTAGTCGCGGCCGAAGACTTTCCAGTCGAGCAGGCCCATGGCGAGGGCGGCGGATTTGGCGGCGTCGAAATTGGCGGTCAGGCCGGGGTAGGCGATGGCGTCGATGCGCTGCATCAGGTCGGCGTCGTTGGAGACGATGAGGCCGGCGGGGGGGCCGCCGAGGCTTTTGTAGGTGCTCATGGTGATGGCGTGGGCGCCCTCTTCGAGGGGCTGCTGCCAGGCGTGGCCGGCGATCATGCCGGAGAGGTGGGCGGCGTCGAACAGGACTTTGGCGCCGATGGTGTCGGCGATGGCGCGGATCTCGCGGATGGGGTGGGGGAAGAGGTTGAGGCTGCCGCCGATGGTGATGAGTTTGGGGCGGATGGTTTCGGCGAGGGCGCGCAAAGCGGGGATATCGACGGTGTAGCCGTCGGCGTCCACCGGGGCAGGATGGCTGGTGACGCCGTAGAGGCCGGCGGCGCCGGCGGCGTGGTGGGTGACGTGGCCGCCGATGGTGGCGGGGGGGGCGATCATGGCGTCCCCGGGCTGGAGGGTGGCCATGAAGACGTAGAGGTTGGCGAGCGCGCCGGAGCCGACGCGGATTTCGGCGTAGCGGGCGCCGAAGACTTCGGCGGCGAGTTCGGCGGCGAGGATTTCGATTTTCTCGACGCCTTCGAGGCCCATTTCGTACTTGTCGCCGGGGTAGCCGAGGGATGGGCGGGAGCCGATGCCGGCGGAGAGCAGGGCCTCGGCCCGGGGGTTCATCATGTTGGTGGCGGGGTTGAGGTTGACGCAGTCGCGCTCGTGGATGGCGTGGTTTTCCTCGACGTAGGAGAGGAGTTCGCGCTCGACGGCGTCGGCATCGAGGCTGGCGACGCGGGTGGCGACGGATTGGATGTAGCGCTCGGCGGCGGCGGGAACCCAGGGGCGGGGGGCGAGGTTGGGCATGGGGCGGGCTCCTGCTGGCGGCGTTCGACGAGGGAGTGTGCAGACCAGAAATGGCGGGGATTGGCAACCGTTTCGTGGGCGGAGTGGTTTCGCGGCGATCCATGCGCCGGGCGCATGCAAGGGCCGGTGGCGGCGGGGAGGCCGGATGCGTTGACCCGGGCGCCATCGGGATTACGGTGATCGCAACCAGATTGGAGCGCGATTTGTTCAACGTGATATCCGCCGCGCGCAGTGTCGCGGCCGTGATGCTGCTTTCGGCCTGTTCGGTGGTGGGGCCGAATTTCCTGTCGCCGGCGGCCGAAACGCCGAAGGAGTTCGGGGCCAACGGGGGCAAGGGTAGCGTGCCGGTACCGGGGAAGGTGGATCAGAACTGGTGGAAGCTGTTCAACGATCCGCAGTTGACGCGGCTGGAGGAGCGGCTGGTGGAGGGCAACTTCGACCTGCTGACGGCGGCGACACGGCTGGTACAGGCGCGGGCGCAACTGGGGTTTGTCTCGGCGGCGGAGGGGCCGAGCGCGAATGTTTCGGCGAGCTATAGCCGGGCCAAGACGAGCGGGCTGGGGGCGTTCGATTTGCCGTCACGCAGTACGTCGCAGCCGTTGAGCACCAGGCAGTTCCGTGCGACCGAGGATTCGCAGATCTATAAGCCGCACGACATTTTCCAGCCCGGGTTCGATGTTTCGTGGGAACTGGACCTGTGGGGGCGGGTGGCGCGGCTGGTGGAGTCGAGCGGGGCGCAGCTTGAGGCGGCGGAGGAGGCGCGGCACGACATCGCGGTGACGGCGAGCGCGGAACTGGCGCGGGATTACGTGATGCTGCGGGGGACGCAGCTGAAGATCCGCATCACGCGGGACAATCTGGAGAGCGCGCGGCAGAGCTTGGCGTTGACGCGGGAACGGGCGGCGGGCGGGGTGACGACCGATCTCGACGTCGCCAATGCGGCGGCGACGGTGGAGACGGTGGCGGCGGGATTGCCGGCACTGGAGGCGCGGCAGGCGGCTTTGGGCAATGCGATCGCCTATCTGCTGGGGCAGCAGCCGCGGGCGCTAGAGGTGGAGTTGGCGGCGGCGCGGCCGGTGCCGCCGGTGCCGCCGCGGGTGCCGGTGGGGCTGCCGTCGGAGTTGGTGTTGCGGCGGCCGGATATTCGCCGGGCGGAGGCGCTGCTGCATGCGGCGACGGCGGATATCGGGGTGGCGACGGCGGATTTCTATCCGCGCGTGGTGCTGGCCGGGTCGGGGTTCATGCAGGGGTTGGATTTCCATTATTTGTTCGACTCGCGGGCGGCGGCGTTTTCGATGGGGCCGAGTGTGAGCCTGCCGATATTCGATGGCGGGCGGGTTAAGCGGACGGTGGAGTTGCGCGAGGCGCAGCAGAAGGAGGCCGGGCTGAACTGGCAGCGCACGGTGCTGACGGCGCTGCATGACGTGGATAATGCGCTGACTGCGTATGACGCCGAGCAGCGGCGGCGCGATCGGTTGGAGGCGGCGACGCGGGAGAACCGTCGGGCGCTGGGGCTGGCGCGGATGCGGTATGAGCAGGGGGTGGCGGACTTCCTGCAGGTGCTGGTGGCGCAGCGGGCGTTGCTGGCGGCAGAGCAGGACCTGGCGGACAGCACGATCAGCATCAGTGCGGACCTGGTGCAGTTGTACAAGGCGCTGGGCGGTGGCTGGGATGCCGGATGACGCTGGCGCCCGTTGACCGCCGCATCGCCGCGACATTGTTCGCGGCGTTGTGGGCGGTGTACGCGCTGATCGGGCCGGGGCCTTCGGCGGTTAATCCCAACAGCATCAGCCGGATGGCGTTCGTGTTTGCGGTGCTGGAGGACGGGGTGCCGACGATTGATCGGTTCGCGCCGTTCACGGTGGATCGGGCGGCGTTCGAGGGCCATGCGTACATGGACAAGGCGCCGGGGCTGTCATTGATGGCGCTGCCGGTGGTGGCCGGGTTGCGGGCGGTGGCGGGGCGGCCTGCGACGATCGCCGACGGGGTGCTGTCGCCGTTCTTCTGGCTGAGTATTTTCGTCGCGACGGCGTTCACGGTGGGGGTTTGGACGGCGGCGGCGACGGCGGGGCTGTTCGTTTTGGCGCGGCGGCTGGGGGCGAGCCCGATGGCGGCGTTGTTCGCGGCGAGCGCCTATGGGTTGTGCACGCCGGCGTTCGGCTGGGCGACGGCGTTTTTCAGCCATGGAGTGACGGGGGCGCTGCTGCTGCTGGGGATGGCGGCGGGGGTCTTCGCGAGCGACGGCTGGCGCGGGGCACGGCGGCTGGCGCTATTGACCGGGGCATTGCTTGGCTGGGCGGTGGTGGTGGAATTCACCTCGGGGGTGGCGGTGCTGGCGATCCTGGCTGGCGGGGTGTGGCGGTTGCGGCGGTTGCCGGTGGGTGAGGCGTGGGGGTTGTTCGGGTTGGCGTGCGTGGCCGGGGTGGCGGCGGTGGTGCCGCTGGGGGTGTACAACGCCTGGTGTTTCGGCTCGCCGTTTCATCTCGGGTATGGCGATGTGGTGGGTTTCGAGGAGATGCAGCGCGGGTGGTTCGGCATCACCCTGCCGCGGCTGGATATCGTGGGTGCGCTGCTGTTCGGCGAGAAGCGCGGGTTGCTGTGGGTGACGCCGCTGCTGGCGGTGGCGCCGTGGGGGATTGCGAGGGCGTTGGTCGTTGGCGATGAATCCACGCGCCGCGCGGAAACAAACTGGTGGGGGCTGTTCAACAAGCAGGTGATTTTGCGCCGATGCACCGCGCCAACCAAGCAGCAACGCAAAGCCGTATATGATGCGTTCTTCAAAAAGTCGTCAGCCAAGCCGAGAGTTCGCGCGGCGGTTACAAATTCGGATCGCGCG
>CAIMWH010000313.1 GCA_903845065.1 uncultured Rhodospirillales bacterium
CAAAAGCCGGATCATCGCATGGACCAGGGTGGAAACTTTTGGGCGCTGTTTACCCCTGGAATCTGGAAAGGTTTGCACGCTGTTTTACAGATAAGGCGACGTTTCCTGGCGGAGCAGGTTTGCAGCCGGTGGCATTCTGTATCCTTGCATCGTGCGCCCGCTTGCCGGATAGGAACCCGCTCCGGACAGGCGGAAAAGGGGACCAGAGTGGCTGATCAGGATCAGGCTGGCGATGCGCCATTGTACTACGACGCTCACCTTTTCGTCTGCTGCAACCGCCGCCCGGATGGCCATCCGCGCGGCTCCTGCGCGGCCCGCGGATCGGAGCACCTGCGCGACTATATGAAGGCGCGGGCCAAGGCCCTCGGCCTGAAACGGGTGCGGGTGAACCTCGCGGGCTGCCTTGATCGGTGCGAGCTCGGCCCGTGTCTTGTTATTTATCCGGAAGGTGTTTGGTATAAAATCGAATCGACATCCGATGTCGACGCCGTGCTGGAACGGCATGTCCGCAACGGCGGCCGCGCGACGGACCTGCTGCTGCCGCCAGCCTGAATGGCGCCCGGGTGAACGCTGACACCATCTTCGCAATCGCGACGGGCGCCGGCCAGGCCGCGGTCGCGATCATGCGGATCAGCGGGCCTGCGAGCATCGACGTCGTGCAGGCGCTATGTGGGGCGCTCCCGACGCCCCGGATGGCCACGCTGCGTCACCTCCGCGATGCAGCCGGGGCCGTGCTCGATCAAGCCCTGGTGCTATGGTTCCCCGCCCCCAAGAGTTACACCGGCGAGGACAGCGCCGAATTTCACCTGCACGGCGGCCGTGCGGTGGCCGCTGGTGTCGCCGAGGCCATTGTTGCCGCCGGTGCCCGACCCGCTGAACCGGGCGAATTTACCGAACGCGCGTTCCTCAGCGGCCGCATCGATCTGGTGGAAGCCGAAGGGATCGCCGACCTTATTGCCGCCGAGACGGCCGCGCAACGCCAACAGGCGCTCCGGCAGATGGAGGGCGGCCTGAGCGCGGTCTATCACGGCTGGTCTGCCCGCCTGCTCGGCCTGCTGGCCCAGCAAGAGGCCTTGATCGACTTCCCCGACGAAGACCTGCCGGACGAAGTGCTGCAAATGATCGACGATTCCATCGCCGTGCTGGCCGCCGAGATGCGTGCCCACCTCGACGACGGCGAGCGTGGCGAGCGGCTGCGGGAGGGATTAGTGTTCGCTATCATCGGCCCGCCGAATGCCGGAAAATCAACGCTTATCAATGCATTGGCGCAGCGCGACGTGGCGATCACCTCGCCGTTCCCGGGCACGACGCGTGATGTTCTGGAGGCGCGCGTGATACTCGGAGGCGTCCCGGTGACGCTGCTCGACACGGCCGGTCTGCGCGAGACCACCGACCCTGTCGAGGCCGAGGGGGTTCGCCGTGCGCACCACCGCGCCGCCGATGCCGATTTGGTCATTGCCATTGACGACCCCACGATATCCGGATCTGAGTGGCCGGCGACGCAAACTAATCCCGGCCGCATCCTGCGCGTCGTCAACAAGATCGACATGGCGCAACCGCGCGCGACCTATGATTGTGCCATCAGCGCCCTTACCGGCGCGGGCCTGGACGCCCTTCGCGACCGGCTCGACGCTGCTGCCCGCGCACTTGCCGATGCCTCCGGCCCCCCGGCGCTTACCCGCGCACGCCATCGTGCGGCGGTTGGCACAGCCCTTGAGCGCCTCGAATCCGCCTGCCACGCCTCCCTGCCCGAGCTGCGCGGCGAGGATCTGCGGCTTGCAATGCGCGCCCTGGGACGCTTGACCGGGACAGTGGGCGTGGAGGATGTGCTAGACTCCGTGTTCCGGCAGTTCTGTATCGGCAAGTAGATCGACAGGTTTGGGCGTGCGATGGTGAACAGGCAATTTGACGTTATCGTTGTCGGTGGTGGCCACGCGGGCTGTGAAGCCGCGGCCGCGTCCGCCCGCATGGGGGCCAGCACGCTCCTCATTACCCACCGCCGCAGCGCCATCGGCGAAATGTCCTGCAATCCGGCCATCGGCGGCATCGGCAAAGGCCATCTGGTGCGCGAGATCGATGCGCTGGACGGCGTGATGGGCCGCGCGGCGGACCGGGCTGGTATCCACTTCAAAATACTGAACCGCAGCAAGGGCCCCGCCGTCCGAGGGCCCCGCGCACAGGCTGACCGTGCCCTCTACCGCGCCGCCATGCAGGACCTGCTGGCGAACCAACCCAACCTCGAAATCGCGGAAGCAAGCGTCGAAGACCTGGATATAGGGCCCGATGGCGGTGTCGCGGGCGTTATTTGTGGGGATGGCAATCTCATCCGAGCAGGCGCCGTGGTTCTTACCGCCGGGACTTTCCTGCGCGGTGTCATCCATATCGGCACGGAGACCACCCCGGCCGGCCGCGTCGGTGACGCGCCATCCGTTGGGCTGGCGCTGAAACTCGAACGCCTCGGACTGCCGCTCGGCCGCCTGAAGACCGGGACCCCGCCGCGTCTCGATCGCCGCACTATCGACTGGGATGGTCTGGATGCCGACTGGGGCGATACGGTACCCGAGCCGTTCAGCTTGCTGACCACAGCCATAACAAACCCGCAAATCGCCTGCCGGCTGACCGCCACCACTGCGGCCACTCATGCGGTGATCCGTGAAAACCTCCATTTATCAGCCGTCTATGGCGGCCAGATTGCCGGCCGTGGCCCGCGCTATTGTCCCTCGATTGAGGACAAGGTCGTCCGCTTCTCGACCAAGGACCATCACCAGATCTTCCTCGAACCGGAGGGTCTGGATGACGACACCATCTACCCCAACGGCATCTCCACCAGCCTGCCCGCCCATGTTCAGCAGGCCCTGCTGGCCACTATCCCCGGCCTTGGGAATGCCCGCATCATTCGTCCGGGTTATGCGGTGGAGTACGACTACGTCGACCCTCGCGCCCCTTCGCCGACGCTGGAACTGAAGGCCCAGCCTCGGTTGTTCCTCGCCGGCCAAATCAATGGCACCACGGGATACGAGGAGGCTGCCGCGCAGGGCCTGTTGGCCGGCATCAACGCTGCGCTCCGTAGCGCCGGCGGCCCGGGCGTCACCTTTGACCGCGCCGAAGCGTATATCGGTGTGCTCGTTGATGATCTCACCACGCAGGGCGTATCCGAGCCCTATCGGATGTTCACCTCGCGCGCCGAATATCGCCTGACGTTGCGCGCCGATAACGCGGATGTCCGGCTGACTGGCCGCGGGATCGACATTGGTTGCGTCGGTGCGCCCCGTGGTGCCCGTTATCAGGCCGATAGGGCGACTCTCGACCAGGCGATTGAGCGCGCGCGGCAGGAGCGCTTTACCCCCAACGAACTCCGGCGCCTCGGCGCAAACGTCCGAGCGGATGGCCAGGCGCGCAGCGTTCTGGAACTGCTGTCATTGCCGGACGTTAGCACCGCAGCCATGGATGCCATCGCCCCCTGGCTGCGCGATCTCCCGCCCCGGCTGCACGGCGTATTGTCCAGTGACGCGCTATATTCGGGCTATCTGAACCGGCAGGATGCTGATATCGCGGCGTTCCGGCGCCAGGACGGCGTGGTGCTCGATGATGCCGTGGACTTTGCGGCCATCGGTGGCCTGTCCACCGAACTGCTTGAAAAGCTCGCTTTGGTCCGCCCGCGCTCGATCGGTGCCGCCGCACGCATCCAGGGCATGACCCCGGCCGCCCTCGGCGCGCTGCTTGCCCATGTCCGCCGCAGTGCCCCGGCGACGGCGAGGCGTTTCACGTGAAACAGTCGAATGTCGTTCTGCCCGATGTTTCACGTGAAACGGAGGAACGGCTGCAAACCTTCTGTGCCCTGCTGCTCACCTGGAACGCCCGCATCAACCTGATCGCGCGCGGCGACGAGCCCAACCTTCGCCGTCGCCACGTTGAAGACTCCCTCGCCCTCATCCCGGTTCTGCCCGAAAGCCCCTCCCACGCCATCGATCTTGGCTCCGGCGGGGGCTTTCCGGGCATCATTCTCGCCATAGCTACCAATATTCCCTTTCACCTCGTCGAATCCGACCAACGCAAGGCAGCGTTCCTACGCGAAGCCGCCCGCGCCACGGCAGCCCCGGTCACCGTTCACGCCACCCGAATCGAAGCCGCCAAACCACCTCCCGCACCTCTTGTCACGGCCCGCGCCCTCGCCCCGCTCCCCCTTCTGCTCGCCTGGGCCACGCCACACCTCGCCCCGGGCGGCGTTTGTGTGTTCCCGAAAGGCCGCACCGTCGATGACGAATTGACGCTGGCCCGCCAACAGTGGCAGATGCGCGTCGAGCGTTGGCCCAGCCCGCTCGATCCGACATCAACCATCCTCCGCATCAGCGAGATTGCCCGTGTCGGTCCCTGACTCCCGATCCACTCCCTCCAAACGCTCTGCCCGCCCGATCATCCTGGCTATTGCCAATCAGAAGGGCGGCGTCGGCAAAACCACCACCGCTATCAATCTGGCCACTACGCTCGCCGCCGCGGGCGAAAAGGTGCTGCTGATTGATCTGGATCCCCAAGGCAACGCCTCCACTGGCCTGGGCATAGCGCGCGGCGCCCGCGAATTCGGCAGTTATGCTCTGCTCCTTGACCCAGATTGCCCGCCGGACATCGCCCAGCCCACGCTAGTGCCCAACCTCACCATTATCACCGCCGAGCCTGACCTGGCCGGGGCCGAAATCGAACTCGTCGCTGAGCCACAGCGCGAATTTCGCCTGCGCACCGCCCTCTCCGGCGGCAACATCCAAGCCCACCACTACAACTTCATCCTGATCGACTGCCCGCCCAGCCTCGGCCTCCTCACCGTCAACGGCCTGGTCGCCGCTGACCTCATTCTCGTGCCCCTCCAATGCGAATTCTTCGCGCTCGAGGGCCTCACCCAACTCACCCGCACCATCGAACTCGTACAGCGCAACCTGAACCCGGACCTGCGCATGCTCGGCATCGTCCTGACGATGTACGATCGTCGCAACAACTTGTCCGACCTGGTTGCCGCTGACGCCCGCGGATTTTTTGGCAAGGCGGTGTTCGAGACCGTCATCCCCCGCAACATCCGCGTCTCCGAGGCCCCGAGCCACGGCAAGCCGGTCATCCTGTATGACTATCGCTCGCCCGGTGCGCAGGCCTACGTGCGCCTCGCACAGGAAGTCCTCGCCCGAGTGCGCCCGAAAGGAGCCGCCCGCAAATGAGCGCCAAAGAAGTCAGCCCGCGCCTCGGCCGTGGCCTCGCCTCCCTGCTCGGCGAAGTCACCGGCCCAGTCGCCACCTCCCCCGCCATCACGGATATCGGTGTGGACCTGTTGGAACCTGGCCCGTACCAGCCGCGTGGGGTCATGGATGAAGCCGCACTGAGTGAACTGACCGAATCCATTCGTGCCCGCGGTATCCTGCAACCCATCCTGGCCCGCCCACATCCCGAGCGCCCCGGCCACTACCAGATCATCGCCGGCGAGCGCCGCTGGCGCGCCGCGCAGCGTGCCGGCCTGCACGAAATCCCGGCGCTCGTTCGCCCCCTCACCGAGGCCGAGGCGATGGCGGCCGCGTTGGTCGAAAACCTTCAGCGCCAGGACCTCAACGCCATCGAGGAAGCCGAGGGCTACCGCCGCCTCATCGAGGAATTCGGCCTCACCCAGGATGCGCTCGGCCAGGCCGTCGGCAAATCGCGCAGCCACGTCGCCAACACCATGCGCCTGATGAATCTGCCCTCCACGGTACAGGCCGAAGTCCGCAACGGCGCCCTTTCCGCCGGCCACGCCCGCGCTTTGCTGGCCCATCCGGACCCTGCCCGGGCGGCGCTCGCCGTCATCGCACGCGGCCTCAACGTCCGTCAGACCGAGGCGCTCTCCGCCCGCGGCAAAGATGCTCCCAGCGAACGCAGCAAACGCATCCAGGACCCCGACACCGCGGCCCTCGAACGCTCTCTCTCCGAACATCTCGGCTTGAAAGTGGAAATCGCCTTTGACGGAAAAGGCGGCACAATGCGAATCCGCTACCGCAATCTGGACCAGTTGGACGGCCTGATCGCGCTCCTCAACCGCGGCTAGAGCGCCGCGCCACCGCCGCCCGCTGCGCCAACCCAACCACCAGGCTCCGGCACAACACCTCGTCCGGCGCGCCAGTCCGCTTGCATGCCCGCTCGGTTTCCCAAACGCGCTGGCAGGCCTGTTCCAGCGCCGCCGGCGTCCACAACATCAAAGACTGGGTAAAACTCCCCTCGCGGCGGAAAAACAGCGGCGGTCGCACGCCCTTGGTGGCTTCCATCGCGCTCAACCCGCCCGCCATCGCCTCCCGCGCCCGCTGCAACCGCTGCAAATGGGACAGTGCCGTCCGCAATACCTGCACCGCGGCAGCTCCTTCGGCCATCGCAAGCTCCAACGCTCGATCCGCCCCCGCCACATCACCAGAAGTCGCCGCAAACAGCGCGTCATCGAGCGACAATCCCGAAAGGTCGCCCACGCACAACTGCGCCATCTCCACATCCACCCGCCCGCTGGGGCCGGCATACAACGCCAGCTTCTCCACCTCCGCCCGCGTCACTGCCTGATCTGCGCCGAGATGCTCCGCCAACCAGGAGAGCGCCTCGGGCTCCACCGCCACCCGCGCCTCGCCCAATGCCGCCCGAATATCCTGCTCCAGCGCGCGGCCTTCGAGCGGATAACACGCTATCGCCACCCCACGCGCCGATTTCTCCACCAGCGTCCGCAACTTCCCCTTGCCCAGGCCAGGCGCTTCCAGCACCAAGAATCCCTCGGCCCGGCTATCCAGTACCCGCGAGACGATCGTGTTTGCCCCGTCCGTCACGTCGCGAACCCGCACCACGCGTCGTCCGCCCGTCATCGGAACCGAAGCCATTTCCTCGGGAATCGCGCCAATCGTCTCCCGATCCAGCTCCACAACCCGGAAAGGATCGTCCGATGAGCCCGCCACCGCCGCCACCAACCTCCGCGCGCGCTCGCGGATCAGACCGACGTCGTCGCCCAGCAGCAACACCGCCTGCGCCGTCGCCGGATCGCGCAGAAATCCCTCGATCTGGCGTGCGTCGAGCTTCATGCCCTCAGTCGGCGGTCGGGTGCCGGTTGAACCAGGCGGCCAACTGCAGTGTGATCTGATCGGCCACGGCGCCAGCCAACCGCTGCTGCACCGCCTCGTTCTCCATATCCATGGCGAAATACTGCTGATCGTAGATGTTGAAGCCGTCCATCACCCGCGCGGATCCGCTGGTCAGTGTGCGCCGCCGGGCATCCATCGAAATCAGCGACCAGGACGCCAGCCCCGTCATGCGATACCGGCTCGGAATCGAGGTGGTCTGGTCGAGATACAACGCCTCGCCGGCAACCCCGAAGCTCGCCACCAGGTCATACCGCTTGGCCACGCCGCTACCCGCTCGCTCGAACCGCGTTTGCAATGCCTGCCGCAGCACCTGACCCAGCCGATCGGGCATCAGCCCGACGGATATTTCCGCCAAACCCTGCGCCGCCGGGCCCGAGGTTCCATCCGAACGGGTGGCGTAGATCGGCTGCCAGCCGCAACCCGCTAGCAAAGCCATCCCCGCGGCGCCCAGAATTCCGCGCCGCGTTCGCAAAATCACGTCCGGGCGACTACCCGGCGATGACAAAGTTCACAATCCGGTTGGGCACATACACACGCTTCACGATCCGCTTGCCCTCCAACAACCGCGCCACGTTCGGGTCCGCCTCGGCGGCGGCGATAACATCCGCCTCGGCACTCCCTGGCGGCAATGACACCGTCGCCCGCAGCTTGCCAAGCACCTGCACCGCAATCGTCACCAACTCGGCCGCCGCCAACGAAGCATCCGCCTCCGGCCACGCCAACTCCGCCACAATCGTCGACGAACCTGGGTGCAGCCGCGAATAAATTTCCTCGGCTAGATGTGGCATCATCGGCGAAATCAACTGCGCCGCCACCCCAACCGCCTCGCGCCGCGCCCAGTCCAGCCCGGCCGCGTCCGCACCCGCACTGGCCTTTTCGGCCTCGCCGATCGCGTTCGACAATTCATAAACCCGCGCCACCGCCACGTTGAAGTTGAACCCCTCCAACGCCTCGGTCACCGTCTGGATCGACCTGTGGGTGGCACGCCGCAGCGAGCGCGCCGCCGTCCCGAATGTCTCCGGCAACGCGCCATCGGCCGCCAATGCCGCATTTTCGGCCAGGCGGAACAGCCGCTGCGTAAACCGATAGGCGCCCAGCGCGCCAGCCTCGGTCCACTCCATATCGCGTTCCGGCGGATTGTCCGAAAGAATGAACCACCGCGCCGTATCCGCGCCAAACCGTGAAATAATCGATCCCGGGTCCACCGTATTCCGCTTGGACTTTGACATCGCTTCAACGCGCCCAACCGTCACCGCCTCGCCGGTGTCGCGCCGCACC
This sequence comes from uncultured Rhodospirillales bacterium, assembly GCA_903845065.1. Lineage (GTDB taxonomy): Bacteria > Pseudomonadota > Alphaproteobacteria > Acetobacterales > Acetobacteraceae > CAIYPH01. The sequence goes on from CAIMWH010000313.1 coordinate 8,400, forward strand.
GTGGTGCCATCCGCGCGCTTCTCGATTTCCTCGGGATACAGCCAGGTCCCGTTCCCGCCGGTCCCCACGCGATAGCTCTCGTGCGTCACCATCCCCTGGGTGAACAGCCCGGCAAACGGCTCGTCCGTCCCGAGATGTCCGGTCTTTTGCATGGCCCGCGAAACAAACCGAGAATACAACAAATGCAGGATCGCATGCTCGATGCCACCGATATACTGGTCCACCGGCATCCAGTGATCCACAGCCGCCCGATCCACCACATTGGCCGAGCCCGGGCTACAGAACCGCGCGAAATACCACGAACTATCGACAAACGTATCGAACGTGTCAGTCTCGCGCTGCGCCGCCTTCCCGCAGGATGGGCAATTCACATGCTTCCAGGTCGGATGATGATCGAGCGGATTGCCCGGCCGATCGAACGTCACGTCCTCCGGCAGCTTCAACGGCAACTCGCTGTCGGGCACTGCGACAACGCCGCAGTCATCACAATGGATCACTGGAATCGGGCAGCCCCAATAGCGCTGCCGGCTTACACCCCAGTCGCGCAGCCGCCAGTTCACCACGCCCTCGCCGATCCCACGGCTCTCAAGCTCGGCAATCACCGTCCGCTTGGCCGCGTCCGGCGCCTGCAGGCCATCGAGGAACCCGGAATTGATGATCACCCCGGTGCCGTCGAACGCCTTGTTGTCCACCGCAAACGCCGCCGCGTCCTCGCCCGCCGGCAGCACCACGGGCAGCACCGAAAGATCATATTTGCGAGCGAAATCAAGGTCGCGCTGGTCATGCGCTGGGCAGCCGAAAATCGCCCCGGTGCCGTATTCCATCAGCACGAAATTCGCGATCCACACCGGGAACGTCGCGCCCTCGATGAACGGATGCTTCACCCGCAGCCCGGTGTCGAAGCCCCGCTTCTCCATCGTCTCGATCACGGCCTCGCTGGTGCCCATGCGCCGGCATTCGGCGATGAACTCCGCGGCGGCCGCATGCCGCGCCCCGGCCGCTTCTGCCAACGGATGCTCCGGCGCCACCGCCAGGAACGACATGCCATACAGCGTATCCGGCCGCGTGGTGTAGACCTCAACCTCGGCCACCCCATCCACCGGCGTTTCGAGCGCAAACCGCACCCGCGCGCCCTCGCTCCGCCCGATCCAGTTCGCCTGCATCAGCCGAACCCGCTCCGGCCAACGCTCCAGCCCATCGAGGGCCGCCAGCAAATCCTGCGCGTAGTCGGTGATCTTGAACACCCACTGCGATAGCAGCTTCTTCTCCACCAGCGCGCCGGAGCGCCAGCCCCGCCCGTCGATCACCTGCTCGTTGGCGAGCACCGTGCCATCGACGGGGTCCCAGTTCACCCAGCTTTCCCGCCGCGCCACCAGGCCGGCGGCGAGGAAATCGAGGAACAGCTTCTGCTGATGTCCGTAATACGCCGGATCGCAGGTGGCGAACTCACGCGTCCAGTCGAGCGACAGCCCCATGCGCTGCAATTCGCCGCGCATGTTGGCGATGTTTTCCCAGGTCCACTTGGCCGGATGGATATTGCGTTCCCGCGCCGCGTTTTCCGCCGGCAGCCCGAACGCATCCCACCCCATCGGGTGCATCACCGCGAACCCGCGCGCCCGCTTGTAGCGCGCCACCACGTCCCCAAGGGTGTAGTTGCGCACATGCCCCATGTGGATCTTCCCGCTCGGATACGGGAACATCTCCAGCACATAGTATTTCGGCTTGCCGTCGGTCGGCACGTCGGCCACGCGGAAACACCCGCGCGCGTCCCATTCGGCCTGCCAGCGCGGCTCCGCACGAATAAAGTCAAAGCGCGGCACATCCGCACCCACACCATCGCCGACAGTAACGCTGCTGACCGTAACGCTCATGAAACTCTCACGCCAACCCTGGAACAGCCCCTGTATCCGCCAGAATCCCGCCCCGGGCAACCCGCAACGCTGCTGCCCTGCTAAGCCAACTCCGCCGCCAGGCCGGCAATCAATGGCCCAAAGTCCCGCCTGTCGTCCTGCCGCAGCAGCCGCAATGACGGGTACCACGGACTATCCGCCCGCCCCAGCAGCCACCGCCAATCCGGCGCATGCGGTAGCAACACACAGGCCGGCCGCCCCATCGCCCCCGCCAGATGCCCCACCGAGGTATCCACCGTCACCAGCAAGTCCAGCACATCCAGGATCGCCATGGTATCATCGTAGTCGACAATCTCGGCACCAAGATTGATCAGCGGCGCCCGCCCGAAAAACCGCCCCGCCTGCTCCGCAGCCTCGCCTTTTTGCAGCGATATCAAAGCAGTGCTCGCCAGCCGAGCCAACGGCGCAAACCGCGCCAGCGTCGTCGAACGGTTCCGATCATTGTTGTGCGTCGGCCGCCCCGCCCACACCACGCCGATCCGCCGAAACCCCGCCGGCACCAGCGCGTCCAGCCGCGCCCGCCACGCCGCCACCCGCTCCGGCCGCGCTCGCAGATACGGCACCGGCGCCGGAATACTCTCCACCCGCGTCCCATGCAGCCGCGGTAGCCCCGATAGCGGACAATAGGCCGCAAACGCAGGACATTCCCTCCACGCCTGGAAAATCGGCACGCCCGGCGCAATCTGCCGCAACAGCGGCGCCACCTCCACGCTGCACGCAATCGCCACCCGCGAACACCGCTCGCGCGCCCACGGAATATACCGCGCGAACTGGATCACATCGCCAAACCCCTGGTCGGCGATCAGCAGCACCGTGCCATCCCCCATCGCCGCCCCGTCCCACTGCGGCTTGTCCGACGGCGGCATCAACTGCGGCGCCCCCGCGATCCGATACCGCCACTCGTACTCCTCCCACCCCTCCGCCATCTCGCCGCGCAGCAGCAGCGCTTCCGCCAACTCGAAATGCGCCCCCGGTGACGCCGGATCGAGCGCCAAAGCCCGCCGCGCGCTCGCCACGCTCCCGGCGATATCGAGATGCTCGTACTGAATGATCGCCAGGTTCTGCAACGCCAGCGCATCCCCCGGCGCCAGGCTCACCGCCCGCTGCCCCGCCGCCAGCGCATCCCCCAGCCGCCCCGCCAGCCGATAGACCTCGCAAATATTGCGATGGAACAAGGCATTATCCGGGCTGCCGGCAATCGCGCCCTCCAACAACGCCAGCGCCTCCTCCGGCCGCTTCTGCCGAAACGCCACAATCCCCGCCAGATGCAGCAGGTCCGGCTGCTCCGGCGCCACGCCCCGCGCATGCGCAATCAACCGCGCCGCCTCCTCCAGTCGCCCGCCCCGCTCGAACTCCGCCGCGATCGCCAGCACCTCGCCAAGCGGGACCGGAACCGATATCACGCCGCCGGAACCTCGTAGCCCAACTGCTCGATCAACGGCCGCAACACCGGGATCACCGGCGCCAGGTGCCGCAGATACTTCAAATGGCGAAATTTCGAGCGATCATACAGCCGCTCGCTTACCTGCGCGTAACTCGCCGTGCGCGCATAGCGCCGGTTCTCATGAAACCGCAAACATTGCGGCTCGAACTCCACCCCCACGAAGTCCAGCGCCGCCCGCACTGTTGCCTCCTGGTCCTCCACCATGTCCTCGTAGCGCAACGGCAAGTACCGCAACGCCATCTGGCTGCGATAATGCCCCACCAGTTCCATCACCCGCACATAATGCCGCGCCGCCGTCTCCAAAGCGCTCGCGCAATACAGCCCATGGGTGAAGTGGTTGGACATCGCGGATACCATGATATCCAGCGGATGGCGTATCACATGGATCAGCGGCGCCCCGGGAAACAACAGCGCGATCAACCCCAGATGCGTTTCGTTCAGCGGCATCTTGTCGGTAAAGAAATCCGCCCCCGGCCGCAGAACCCCCATGTGCCGCACCTTCTGCAGATACCAGTCGCGCAGATCGTCCAGCCCCTCCCGCCGATCCCCCATCCACAACTCCGCCAGCGCCTCCGGATACGGCATCGGGCTCGCCAACATGCGCGGCATGATCCCGGTGATATCGTGGATCAGCGGCAACTCGTCCCCCGCCGCAATCCGGCTGTGGGCGGACAAAGTCTGCTCCACCAACGTTGTACCGGAGCGCGGAAATCCAAGTATGAACACCGGCTGCGGCACATCCGTCCGCACCCCCGCGCGCGGTAGCGTCCGCAGCCGCTCGGCGGTGAAAAACCCCCGCAACCGCGCCACCATCACCGCTGCCTGCTCGTCGAGATAGGCGTTCCCGCTCAGATCCCGCGCCAGCGTCTTGCCCTCCAGGAACGCGGTGAACGCCTCGTCATGCCGCCCCATCTGGTCGAGCAGCCGGCCCTTTTCCAGCAGTTCGTTGGGGCCCAGCCGCCCTCCCTCGAACCGGCTCGCCAAACTATCCAGCAGTGCCACCGCCGCGTCATACCTGCGCATCCGCCCCAGCACGATTGCCCGGGTCAAATCGACATTCGGGTCTTCCGGCGCCACCACCGCCAGGCGATCCAGGATCGCCATCGCCGCGTCGAAATTGCGGTCCGCCTCCTCCATCCGCGCCCAGCCGAGCAGCGTCTGGCGGATCTCCGGCGCGGCCGCCACCGACTCCTCATACAACGCCCGGCTTTCCGCCATCCGCCCCTGGTTCTTCAAGCACCAGGCCAGGTTGGCCAACAAAATCGCATCCCGATGCCCAGCGAGCTCCAGCGTGCGGCGATAGTGATACTCCCCCACCGCCGGCCGCTGCGCCTCGGTCATGATCATGCCCATGAGGTTGTGCGCCTGCGGATTTTCGGGTGCGATCCGCACCGCATTGCGCGCGTGAACTTCCCCCTCGGCCAAATCCCCCTTCGCCAGCAGCGCCAGCACCAGCTCATTGGTCGCCGAGAAATTGTTTGGATCGAGCGCCACCACCCGCCGCAGCAACGCCTCCGCCGCTCGCAAATTCCCCTGCGCCCGGCGAATTTCATACAAAACCGACAGCGCCCCCGGCCGGTCCGGCGCCAACTCCAGCACATCGAGGCACAACCGCTCCGCGGTCGCCGTATCCCCCGCCCGATGCGCGGCCAACGCCCGCTCCACCACGGGGATCAAATGCTGCGTCGTCTCGGCCCGCGGAATACTCGCCCGATCAATCGCGCAGCACCGCGCCGCACGCAGTCCACTACCGCAAGCGCATGCATCCTGGCTCATGAAAGGTTCCCGGCGAAGCAACGGACAAAAGTTTTTTGGTTCTTTTTTTCAAAAAAGAACAGCACTTCCTACGGCCGCCCGGCGCGATGATACGGATGCCCGCTGGCGATCGACTGGGCGCGAAACACCTGCTCGGCCAGCATCACCCGCACCAGCATATGCGGCCAGGTCAGCGCCCCGAGGGACATCGTATGATCCGCCCGCGCGATCACGCTCGCGTCCAGCCCCTCCGCACCGCCGATGACGAAGCAGATCGGTTTCGCCGTCTCGCGCCACCCGGTCATCTGCGCCGCGAACTTCTCGCTATCCGGCACCCGGCCGCCAAGATCGAGCGCCACCACAAGTGCGGACGGCGGGATGGCGGCCAGTATCGCCCCCGCCTCCCGCCGCTTGATCTCGATGGCACTGCCGGTGCCGTCCGCGATTTCCCGCACGGTGAACGGCGGCCGCAACCGGGTGCTGTAGCGGGCAAATAGCTCCGCCTCCGGCCCGCGGCCGATCCGTCCTACCGCGACAAGCAGCAGCTCAGCCAGGTTCGGCCGTCTCCTCGTCGAGGTCCGAACCCCACATCCGCTCCAGCCCGTACATCGCCCGCGCCTCGGGCTTGAACAAATGGATCACGATGTCCCCGGCGTCGATCAACACCCAGTCGGACCCGCCGGACCCTTCGATCTGGATGCGCTTGAGGCCAGCCTTGTGCAGCTTTTCCTCCAGATGCGTCGCCATGGCGGCGATCTGGCGGTCCGCCAGGCCGGTGGCGATCACCATCCGATCCGCGAAGGAGGCGCGCCCAGCGAGATCGATCGCCAGCACCGCTTCGGCCTTGTCGTCTTCCAGGCAGGTCACGATGATCTTCTGCAACTCGTCGAGCCGCTCAACCGGCAGCGCCGGTGCCGTACGGGTCTTGCGACGCGCCGGCCCGGCCGCGACGGCCTTCTTGCGCGGCGTGCCGGGCGGGGTTGGAATCACCCCGGCAACCGGCTTGCGCGAACGCGCCGGGGTCTTCTTGGTCGGCTCCGAAGGAGCGGGTGGCTTTCTGGCGATGGTCCTAGACTCCCAAAAGGGCGGCGCGAATGGCGGAGGCAGAGGCGTGGTGCTGCGGCGCCGGCAGAAACACCCACGCCGGCGCGGCGTGATCGGCGAGCGAAGGTGCCCGATGCGCGACCAGCCGCGCGGCTGAAAGGCGATGCGCGGCAATCCCGGCAAGCGCGCGGTGATTGTAGGTTGGACGCGGCACAACGGCAAACGGCATTGTGGCGACAATACCCCGCCAACTGCGCCACCGCGGCAATTGTTCCAGGTTATCCGCGCCCATCAGCCAAACGAACCGCGCCCGCGGGAACCTGATGCGCAACGCCCGCACGGTATCGATGGTATAAATCGTCCCCAGTGCCCGCTCGATATCGGTCGCCAGCACCCGCCGCCCATCCGAAATGGCCCGCGCCGAGGCCAACCGCTCCGCCAGCGGCGCCATGCCCCGTCGCGGCTTCAGTGGATTGCCGGGTGACACCAGCAGCCAGACCTGGTCCAACCGCAACCGCCGCCGCGCCAGTTCCGCCACATGCCGATGCCCCTCATGTGCCGGATTGAACGACCCTCCGAGCAGCCCGATACGGCTGCTGCGGCGATCACCATGGGGCGGGATCGACGTGACGGTCAGGGACGTATCTGCCCGTTGCCCAGCACGTGGTAGCGGAACGTGGTCAACTGCTCGAGCCCCACCGGTCCGCGCGCATGCACCCGCCCGGTGGCGATGCCGATCTCGGCGCCAAACCCGAACTCCCCACCATCGCAGAACTGCGTCGAGGCGTTCCACATCGCTACCGCGGAATCCACGCCATTGAGGAACCGCGCCGCCGCCTCGGCATCCTCGGTGATGATGGCCTCGGTGTGCTCGCTGCCATGCCGCAGGATATGCGCCACCGCATCAGCCACCCCATCCACCACCGCGACGGAGAGGATGGAATCCAGCCACTCGGTGTCGAAATCCCCGTCACTGGCCGCCGGCAAATCCGCCACGATGGCCCGCGCCCGCGCATCCGCCCGGAAATCGCACCCCAGCGCCCGTAAATCCGCTACCAGCAGCGGGAGCAGGGCAGGGGCCACGGCCGCATCGATCAGCAGCGTCTCGGTTGACCCGCAAATTCCGGTCCGCCGCATCTTGGCGTTCGCCACGATCGCCCGCGCCATCGCCGGATCAGCTTTTTCATGCACATAGGTATGGCAAAGCCCCTCGGCATGGGCCAGCACCGGCACCCGCGCCTCGCGCTGCACCCGCTCCACCAGGGACTTGCCGCCGCGCGGAATAATGAGGTCGATCAACCCCGCCGCCCCCAGTATCGCCGCCACATAGGCGCGGTCGGTCTCGGGCGGAACCTGCACCGCCGCTTCCGGCAGCCCGGCCGCACGCAGCCCTTCGATCAATGCCGCGTGGATCGCCCGCGCCGAATGAAAACTGTCGGACCCGCCGCGCAGGATCACCGCGCTCCCGGCCTTCAGGCACAGCCCGGCCGCGTCCGCCCCCACATTGGGACGGCTCTCGTAGATCATCCCGATCACCCCGATCGGCTGCGCCACCCGGCGAATGGTCAGCCCATTGGGCCGCGTCCACTCCGCCAGCGTCCGCGCCAAGGGATCGGGCAGCGCCGCGATATCATCGAGCCCATGCGCCATCGCCTCCACCCGCGCCGGCGTCAGCGCCAGCCGGTCACGGAACGCCTTGGTCCCGCCGCCGGCATCGAACGCCACGAGATCCTCGGCATTGGCCGCCACGATCGCCTGCGATCGCGCCCGCAACTCCGCCGCCGCCGCCCGCAGCCCGGCGTTGCGCTGCTCCGCTGGCACCCGCGCAAGCACCGCCGAGGCCCCGCGAGCGGCGGTGGCGGCGGCGCGAAGCCAGGTGGCGGCATGGTCGGTGTCGATATGCATGAGCGTTTCCCTGCCCAAGTGTGCCGAAGTTTCCGCCCCCCGGCTACTGTCCTACACCAGCACCAGGTCGTCGCGATGGATCAACTCGTCCCGCCCGCGCCAGCCCAGGATTTCCTCGATGTCGCCGCTGCGATGCCCGATGATCCGCGCCGCATCCGCGCTACCATAGGCCGACAGCCCGCGCGCCAATGGCCGCCCATCCGGCCCGCGAACCTCAACCGCATCGCCCCGCGCGAACTCGCCATCCAGCGACCGCACCCCGGCCGGCAACAATGACCGCCCCTGCCCCAGCGCCCGCGCCGCCCCGGCATCCACCATCAGCGCGCCCTGCGTCTGCAAGGAGCCCAGGATCCACAATTTCCGCGCCGACCGCCCCTCGGGTGCCGGCATGAACCAGGTGCACCGCGCGCCATCGGCCAACGCCCGCAACGGCCGCTCGACATGGCCCACCGCAATCGCCATCGCACACCCCGCCCCGGTGGCAATCCGTGCCGCGATCAGCTTGGTCCGCATCCCGCCGCTCGAATACCCCGGCAACGGCTCACCCCCCATCGCCTCGATCTCCGGCGTGATGGCCTCCACCACCGGAATATGACTGGCCGACGGATCACGCCGCGGATCGGCGGTGTAGAGCCCGTCGATATCCGACAGCAGCACCAGTTGGTCCGCCTGCACCATCTCCGCCACGCGCGCCGCCAGCCGGTCATTGTCGCCGAACCGGATTTCCGCCGTCGCCACGCTGTCGTTTTCGTTGATCACCGGCACGCAGGACAGGCCGAGCAGCGTCGTCAGCGTGGCGCGCGCGTTGAGGTAGCGCCGCCGGTCCTCGCTGTCCTGCAGCGTCAGCAGCAACTGCGCCGCCGTCAGCCCAACCCCTTGCAAAGCCTCGGTCCACGCCTGCGCCAGCCGGATCTGTCCCACCGCCGCCGCCGCCTGCTTCTCTTCCAGCCGCAGCGTCTTGCGCGTCAGCTTCAAGGACCGCCGCGCCAGCGCGATCGCGCCGGACGACACCACGATCACATCGGTGCCCCGCGCCCGCAACTCGGCGATATCCGCCGCCACCCCCTGCAACCAGGCCATCCGCGGCGCGGCCTTCGCCGGATCGACCACCAGCGCGCTGCCGATTTTCACCACCAGGCGCCGCGCGGAAGATAGCTCCGGGATCATTTCTGCCGCGTCCTCGCGATCTCCGTCCACAACGCCGACAGCACCTGGGGAACGCCCATACCGGCAACGGCTGAGATCACATGCACATGCTGCCCGGTCGCCTTGGCCAGCGCCGCGCGCCGTGACGACAACTCGCGCGGCGTCATCGCGTCGGACTTGTTGATGGCAATGATTTCGGGCTTATCCACCAGCCCGCCGCCATACTGCACCAACTCCTCGCGCACCGTGCGATACGCCTGCACCACCTTGCCCGCCGCGCCATCGATGAGATGCAGCAGCACCGCGCACCGCTCGACATGCCCGAGGAACCGATCGCCCAGCCCGGCCCCCTCATGGGCGCCCTCGATCAGGCCGGGAATATCCGCCAGCACGAATTCCTGCGTCATCGACAGCCGCACCACGCCCAACTGGGGGTGCAGCGTGGTGAACGGATAATCCGCGATCTTCGGCCGCGCCGCCGACACCACCGACAGGAACGTGCTCTTCCCCGCGTTCGGCAGCCCGACCAGCCCGGCATCGGCGATCAGCTTCAGCCGCAACCAGATCCAGCGCTCCTCGCCCGGCCAGCCCTTGTCGGCCCGTCGTGGCGCCCGGTTGGTGGAGCTCTTGAAATGCGCATTGCCATGCCCGCCATCGCCGCCGCGCAACAGCACCACGCGCTCGCCGGGCACATCGAGGTCCGCCAGCATCACATCGCGCTCGTCGTCGAAAATCTGGGTGCCGATCGGCACCTTGATCACCACGTCCTTCGCGCCGGCGCCGGTCATGTCCGCGCCCGCCCCGTTGCCGCCCTTGGCGCCGCGGAAATGCTGCGAATAGCGGAAGTCGATCAGCGTGTTGAGGTTCTGCATCGCCTCGAACACGATATCGCCGCCCTTGCCGCCGTTGCCGCCATCGGGGCCGCCGAACTCGATGAAGCGCTCGCGACGGAACGCGATCACCCCGTCGCCGCCATCGCCGCTGCGGCAGTAGATCTTGGCCTGGTCGAGGAACTTCATGGGGACTGCTCAAAAATAAAACGGGGGCCGGCTTGGCGCCGGCCCCCGTGCAGCGTGCGTAAGCCGGGGCGCGCGGCGCGTTATTCGGCGGCGAGCGGCAGCGGCGTGACGTTGACCTGAACGCGATCGTCAGCGCGGCGCTGGAATTCCACCTTGCCCTCGATCAGCGCGAAAATCGTGTGGTCCTTGCCGAGGCCGACATTGCGGCCGGGCTTCACCTTGGTGCCGCGCTGGCGGATGATGATGTTGCCCGGAATGACGACTTCGCCGCCATACTTCTTGACGCCAAGGCGGCGGCCTTCGGTATCGCGACCGTTGCGGGACGAGCCGCCGGCTTTCTTATGTGCCATGGGATGGTTCTCCTGCTCAGCCGGTGATTTCGCCGACGCGCAGCACGGTCACGTGCTGGCGATGGCCATTCTTGCGGCGGCTGTTCTGCCGGCGACGCTTCTTGAAGATGATCACCGTGTCCAGCCGATCCTGCGCCACCACCGTGGCGGTGACCGTGGCACCGGCGACGACGGGCGAACCAATGGTCAGGTTCCCCTCACGGCCAACCGCGAGCACGTCGGTAAAGGTGATCGTGCTGCCGGCTTCCGCCTCCAGCTTCTCCACCTTCAGAATGTCGTTCGGGCTGACGCGGTATTGTTTTCCGCCGGTGCGGATGACTGCAAACATCGATCTCGATCCTGTAGTATGACCGCACGCATACGCGGCGGGGCGGCCGGACCCCGGTCGCCAGGAAGGCGGGGGTTATAGCGCGAGTGCCCGCCCTGTCAACGTTGTTCTCGAGTGGCTGACTCGCAACTCCCGCTTAGCACCGCCAGCCACCCGCGCGAACACCTCAATCCACGATCGCGGCATACACCATGTCGCGGAACAGCACCCGGTAGATATCCCGCTGCGCCGGCGCCTGGATCATCATCACCGCGAACAACTTCTCCGCCGGGTCCACCCAGAAGGTCGTCCCCGCCGCGCCGCCCCAGTAGTACTGCCCGACGGAACCCGGCATCGTTCCCATCCCCGCATGCGTGCGCACTGCGAAGCCCAGGCCGAAGCCGAACCCCGGCCCGATCATGTCCACCGGGCGCGGCATGTCACCGAGATGGTCGTTGGTCATCAACTCGATGGTCTTGCGCCCCAGCAGGCGGGTACCGTTCAACTGGCCGTTGTTGGCCAACATCTGCAAAAGCCGCGCGTAGTCCATCGTGGTGGAAACCAGCCCGCCGCCGCCCGATTCGAACATCGCCGGCTTCGTCACATCGAGCAGCAGCACCGGCGCCCCGCTATCCGGGTCCTTGGCATGCCCGCCGGCCAGGCGCGGCAGATCGCCCTCCGGCACGTGGAACCCAGTATCCACCATCCCGAGCGGCCCCAGGATGCGCTCCTTGAGGAACGCCCCCAGCGTCTGCCCCGAAATCACCTCCACCAGCCGCCCCAGCACGTCGGTGGAGCGGCTGTATTCGAACTGCGTGCCGGGATGGAAATCGAGCGGCAACGCCGCCAGCGCCGCCGCCTGATCCGCATTGGTCTGGTTGCGGCGGAATACCTTGGCATCCGCATAGGCCTTGTGGATCGGCCGTGTGCCGCGGAATTCGTAGGTGATGCCCGAGGTATGCCGCAGCAGGTCCTGCACCGTCATCGGGCTCGCCGGCGCCACCAGCGCTTCATCCGGCATCATCACCCGCTGCCCGGCGTATTCCGGCAGAAACTTCGCGACGGGATCATGCAGGAACACCCGCCCCTCTTCCCACAGCATCATGATGGCGACCGACACGATGGCCTTGGTCATCGAGTAGATGCGGAAGATGTCCTCCTTCTTCATCGCATCATCGGCCAGCGGATCGCGCTTGCCGAACGCCTCGTAGTAGGCGACGCGGTCATTGCGCACGATCAGCGCCACGGCGCCCGGAATATGCCCGCTATCCGTCCGCGCCTTGATGGCAGCCGACAGCGTCGCAAGCCGATCCGACGACAACCCCACATCCTCGGGACGCGAGACCTTAGGCAGTTCGATAGCTGGCATGTTTTATTTCCGTATCTACGTGAATGATCAGGACCCAATGGTCAGGACCGGCGCCGCCAGGCGCTCATCTGCTCCGCCGAACTCAACACATGCACCACCACCGGGCGATCCCCAATGCTGAATGCCCGCGCAATCGCCGGTGCCACCTCCGCCTCGGTGGCCACCGTAATCCCCTCCGCCCCGAACGCCTGCGCCCAGCGGGCGAAATCGGGGTTCTCCAGCTTCGTGGCGGACTGGTACGGCCGCCCCGGATACCGGTTGAGATGGTGCATCGCGATGGTGCCGTAATTCGCGTTGTCGCTGACGATGATGATGGGGTTCACCCCATACAACCGCGCCGTCGCCAACTCGTTGCCCGTCATCAACGCCCCGCCATCGCCCACGAATGCCACCGCCTGCTGGCCCGGCCGCCGCAACCCGGCCGCCACCGCCATCGGCACCCCCGCCCCCATCGCGCCCACCACGGACGAGAGGAACATCTGCCCGGGCTTGAAGCCGATATAGCGGTGGATGAAGCTCGAAAAATTCCCTGCGTCCGACGTCACCGTCGCATCGGGCGCCAGATGTTTGCCCACCTCGCACACCACCGAGGCAAAATTCACCCCGTCCGACGTCGCCTCCCACACCGGCTCCATCAGCTTGCGATGAATGGTGTTGAGCCCGGCCACCCAGCCTTTCCGCCGCCCGGCATCCGCCGGCGCTCCGCGCGCCAACAGCGCCTGCACCACCGCATGCGGATCGGCCGCCATCCCGAGGTCCGGCCGCCATACGCGCCCGACCTCATTGGCATCCGGCCACACATGCACCAGCGGCAGTTGCGGCTGCGGCGCCGTCGGGAAGGTGTAGGACTGGCTGACGGAGTCCGTAATCCGCTCCCCCAGCGCGATCAGCAGGTCCGACCGCCGCATTTCGTCCATCAGCGCCTTGGGCACCCGGATGCCCATATAGCCGCCGTAGTTCGCATGTCCCGCGTCGAACAAATGCGGCCGCCGATGCGTCGGGCTCACCGGCAGCATCCACTGTTCCGCCAAACGCTGAAGGTCCGCCGTCGCCGCCCCGCCATCCACCGCGTCCGACGCATAGGCCGCGCCGACCCACACCAGCGGGCGCTCCGCCGCGGCAATCATCGCGGCGAGCCGATCGACATCCTGCGTCCGTGGCCCCGCGTACGGCCGCGGCCGCGCCTGATCCACCGGGATACCCTCCGCCGGCTCGTCGAAAATATCCTCCGGCAGAATCACCGCCACCGGCCCCGGCGTGCCGCTCTCGGCGATATGGAACGCCCGCGCGATCGCCTCGGAGGCCATCACCGGCTCATTCACCTCGATCACCGACTTGGTGATGTCGCACAGCAGCCGCGAATAATTCTGCTCCTGCAAAGCCAGCCGCCCGAAATCCTTGCGCTCCACCTGCCCCACCAGCAGCACCAGCGGTGTCGCGTCATGATACGCCGTGTGCAGCGCCACCATCGCGTTGGACAGGCCCGGCCCGCGAGACACGACGCACACCCCCGCCCGGTCCCGCATCCGCCCATCGGCCACCGCCATGAACGCCGCGCCCCCCTCATGCCGGCACACGATCAGCCGCATCCGGTTCATGTCGGACAGTGCATCGGTGAGACCGAGATAGCTTTCCCCGGGCACGCAATAGATGATGTCGATATCATGGGCTTGCAGGCTCTCGGCGAGCAGGCGCGCGACGGTACGTTTCATGGAACTTCTCCCTGCGATCAGGCTAGAAGCGCCCCCAACACTTGGCAACGCAGGGGAGTCCCGCAATGACCGAAGCCTGGCGCGACGCCAACCGGGCCAACTGGGACGAACGCGTCCCCGTCCATCTGCGCGCCTACAACCTCGCCCCCCTGCGCGCCGGCAAGGGTGCCCTCTACCCCATCGAGGCCGCCGAACTCGGCCCCGTCGCCGGCCTGCGCATCCTCCACCTCCAATGCCACATCGGCTCGGATACCCTCACCCTGGCCCAGCAGGGCGCCGAGGTGACGGGGCTCGATTTCTCCGAACCCGCCATCGCCGCCGCCCGCGCCCTGGCCGCCGAACTCGCGCTGCCCGCCCGCTTCGTCGTGTCCGATCTCTACGCCGCGCCGCAAACCCTCCCAGAACCGGCCTCCTTCGACCGGGTCTTCACCACCTGGGGCACCATCTGCTGGCTGCCCGACCTCACCGGCTGGGCCCGCGTGATCGCCCATTTCCTCAAGCCCGGCGGCACCTTCTACATGGCGGACGGCCACCCCACCGCCCTCGTCTTCGATGATGACAACGCATTGCCGTCCGGCCTGCCCGGTTACTTCCTGCCCTATTTCCACCAGGGCGCCCTCGTCCAGGATGATCATCGCGACTACGCCGACCCCGAAGCCCGCCTCGCCAGCACCCGCACCTACCAGTACGCCCATCCGCTCGGCGCCATCGTGTCCACCCTGCTCGAAGCCGGCCTCACCCTCGAATTCCTCCATGAGCACCAGGCCGTCCCGTGGCGCATGTTCGCCGCCCTCATCGAGGACGCGGACGGCCTCTATCGCTGGCCCGGCCAACCCTGGCTGCCGCTCGCCTTCTCCCTCCGCGCCAGGCGCTAACCGGCATCCTCCACCCTGCTCCAACTATTCCGCGCATCGATTTTGTTCCGATCAGGGGTTAATGATGGCGTTGCATCGCCAGCGATGGCACAAGGTGCAATCGATCTCACCCATCCCCGGTCCGCGCTGGGTGTTTTCTGGCGTGCGCGATGGAGTAGGCCATGCGGAGAAGCCTTCTAGCCCTGATGTCTCGTCAGGTTCGCGGCGAGGTCATCGGTGTCCTCCTCATCGCCCTGGCCTTGATCGTGCTGCAGCTCGCCGTATGGGTACTGGTGCTGGACCGTGCCACCGCCGGCGCCGAGCAGGCCGGGCTGGTCCGCGTTCGCCTGGCCGCCGAGACCATCGAGCAGGCCGTCCGTCGCCAGATCGATGCACTCGATCGCTTCGAGTTCAACCTGAGCCAGTTCGCCCACCGCTGGCCCGAAGGCTCCGCCGCGCCGGCCTACTTCGCCCAGCGCCTGCGCCGCCTCGCGCTTGACCGCCGCTACAACATCTCCACCGTCGCCCATTTCAACATCGATCCCGCGTTGGACTGGCACGCCGATACTGGTCCCGAAGCGCGCGGGCCGTCCGATGCGGACGCCATCCGCAACATGGTCCTGCCGCCCGATACCCTCGTCGTGGGGGACCCTGAACTCGCCGCCGAGCCCACCAACTGGCTCATCCCGGTCTATTTCCGCCCAACCCTCGACAATGGCACCGTCGCCGGCGTCGGCCTGCTGACCCTCGATGGCGCGGAACTCTCCGCCACGCTCGGCCGCCTGGTGAGCTGGCCCGGCCAGCAGGTCGCGATGTGGCGCCAGGACGGCCGTTACCTCGCCGGCAGCGTCAACGGCGTGATGGCGGTGCAACGCCGCCTGACCGCCCCCGCCCGCCCCGGGCCGGACGGGCGCATCCAGTTGCGCCTGCTGTCTTTGCTCAACGGCGAGGACAGGTTCGTCGCCTTCAAGCAGATCGAGAACCAGGGCCTGTTCATCTCGGTCTCCAGCCCCGCCGCATATGAACTGACATCATACTACCGCTTCCGCACCATCATGCTGTCGCTCGAAGCCTCCGTCGTGGCCCTCATCATCGGCACCGCCTTCCTGGTGCTCATCCTGCGCTCCCGCGCCCGCGTCCGCCTGGCCCTGTCCCAGGCGGAAACCGAGCAGGATGCCTTCGAACGCCAGCACGCCGAACTCGAACACATTCTCGACGGGGTGGATGCCGGCGTCTACCGCATGCGCGTCGGCCCCGGTGATCGCTTCGTCCGCTATGACTACAACGCAGGCGTGGCCCGTCTGATCGGCCGCACCATGGAGGAAGTCGGCAAGGTGCGGGGCGTGCTGGCCTTCGCCGAACCGCAACCGACAGAGGCGCACCGCCTGGCAAGCCTCGTCGACCTGCAGCAGACCGGCCACCACACTTATGAGGCACAAATACGCTGCGGCGACGGCCATCTGCGCTGGATGCGCTTCCAGCTTCGCGTCGTCGGTCATGACGGTGACATCATGGAATGCGTCGGCCTGATGACCGATATCGAGGTTGAAAAGGCCGCCACCGCCTCCGCCATCATGGCCGCCCGCCTCGCCACGCTGGGCGAGCTTTCCGCCGGTATCGCCCATGAGATGAAGCAGCCGCTCACGGTCATCGCCCTGCTTGCCGAAACCACCGAATCGATGCTGTCCGACGAGCCGGACACCCCGCCACCGCCCCTCGGCGAAATCGCCAAGATGCAGCGCCGCATCGTCACCATGGTGCAGCGTGCCACCGCCATAACGGACCATCTGCGCGGCGTCGCCCGCGGCCAGGATTCCGCGATGGAGCCGGTGTCCCTGCCCGAGGCGGTCGATGGCGCCCTGATGTTGTGCCGCTCCTCCCTGCGTGAAGCCCAGATTGACGTGACGATCGACATTCCCGCCGAACTGCCGCTGGTGATCGGCCGGCTGGTGCTGATCGAACAGGTGCTGATGAACCTGCTGATGAATGCACGGGACGCCATGGCCACCATCCCCGCCGGCGATCGCCGCGTCGCCATCACCGCCGGCCTGGAGGATGATGTGCTGCGGGTGCGGGTGCATGACAGCGGCCCCGGCATCCCGCTGCACGTGCTGCCGCGCCTGTTCCAGGCCTTCTTCACCACCAAGCCGGTCGGCGTCGGCACCGGGCTCGGCCTTTCGATCTGCCTCGGCATCCTCAAATCCTGCGGCGGCGATATTGTAGCCGCGAACCCATCCGGCGGCGGCGCGGAATTCACCCTCACCCTGCTGCGCGCCGACAGGGCCGGTCACGCCGCGGCGACGTAACGATAAGATCAAGTCGCCACCTACGGGTCCGCCGTGCCCTTGCGTTCGCCTGCGGGTTGAACGTAATCTGTGACGACCAGAAACGGGTCGTACAAGCCGCAGTTCCGGCGAGGTATCGACGATGCCGAAATTTCGCTGGCTGCGCGATGATCCTCGCGCCGCCATAACCGCTCTGATAGTCGCCTTTGCAATGTTCGCATTGCAATTCGCTGGCGTGATTGTATTTTTGGACCGATATAAGAACAATGCCGCAAAGGAAGCGATAACCCGCGTCCAGCTTGCCGCCGGCGAGGTGCAGCAAGGCGTGCGCCGGCAGATGGACGCTTTGGGCCGCCTGAGCGACGACCTGACCGCCCGCGCGCTCGCCACCCCGTCCGACTCCCGCGAGGTGGCGTTCATCGACCAGCGGTTGCGCCGCCTGATCGGTGATCCCCGCTACGCCATCGCCTCCGTCACCCTCCTCGGCGCCGAACCCGCGGCTGACTGGCACTCCGGCACCGGCCCGCAACCCTATGACGCGGCCACCCTGGCCACCCTGCGCGGCGCCGCCCTCGCCCCTGGCCAAATCCACATCGATGCGCCTGACACCCGCACCGAACCGGGCAACTGGTTCATCCCGCTCTACTTCGGCCTCTATAGCCCCGCCGGCGAGAGCGCCGGCCTCGCCGTCATCGTCCTGGACGGCCGGCGCATCGCCGCCATCCTGGCCGATCTCGAAGGCCGCCGCGGCCAGTTCGTCGGCCTTTGGCGATCGGACGGCATGCTGCTCGCCAGCAGCATCAACGCGCTGGACGGCATTGCCCGCAACATCCGCGCCCCCCTCACCCCCGGGCCGGACGGCCGCGCGGGCGCCCTGGTCCACGTCCCCCTGCTCGGCGGCGAGCGCTTCCTCGCCGCGCGCGTCATCGCGGAACACACCCTCTTCTTCACCGTCTCCAGCGCGCGCGACTACGAGATGGCGGACTATGACTACGTGTGGCGGTTCGCCATGGTGCTCGAACTCGCCCTGCTCGGGCTCACCATCGGCGCCGCGGCGCTCCACCTCGCCCTGCGCTCGCGCGCCCGCGTCCGCCGTGACCTGCTGCACGCGAGTTCGGAGCAGGCCCATTTCGAGCACCGCCACGCCGAACTCCAGCACGTGCTCGATGGGGTGGACGCCGGCCTCTACCGCATCCTCGTCAGCCCGGACAATAAGTTCACCCGCTACTACTACAACTCCGGCACCGCCCGCCTGGTGCGCCGCACCGTCGAGGAGGTGTCGCGCACCACCACCATCGTCGCCTACGCCGAGCCCCCGCTGGACCCGGAAGTCTTCGTCCGCTCCGCCACCGCTCTGCGCGAACACGGCGTCGCCAGCCACGAGGCCCAACTCCGCTGCGGCGATGGCGAACTGCGCTGGATGCGCTTCCAGGTCCGCGTCGTCGGCCATGTCGGCGACAAGCTCGACTGCGTCGCCCTGGTCACCGATATCGAGCTTGAGCGCGCCGCCGCCGCCGCCTCCGTGCTGTCCGCCCGTCTCGCCACCCTGGGCGAACTCTCCGCCGGCATTGCCCACGAGATGAAGCAGCCCCTCACCGCCATCTCCCTCATCACCGAAACCACCGAACTTCTCCTCACCGCCGAGCCCCCCGCCGCGCTGGAAGGCGTCGTCCGCTCGCTGCACCGCATCAACGCCATGGTGCGCCGCGCCACCACCATCACCGAGCACCTGCGCGGCATCGCCCGCCGCCAGGAGGAGGGCCTGCAACCCTTCGATATCCGCGCCGCCATCGATGGCGCCCTGCTGATGTGCGGCGCCGCGATGCGCAGCGCGCAAATGACCGTGGCGATCGATGTGCCCGAGGATATCCCCGCCGCCGTCGGCCACCTCGTCCTGGTCGAGCAGGTGCTGATGAACCTGATGATGAACGCGCGTGACGCGTTTACCACCCAGCCGCCAAGCATCACCCCCTTCGCGGTAGACCGCCGCCTCTTCATCTGCGCCACCACGGTGCAGGGCGAACTTCGGCTCCGCGTGCGTGACAACGGCCCCGGCATCCCGCCCCACGTCATGCCCCGCCTGTTCGAGGCCTTCTTCACCACCAAGCCCCCCGGCGCCGGCACCGGCCTCGGCCTGTCCATCTGTGCCAGTATCCTCAAGGCCTGTGGCGGCGATATTTCGGCCGCCAACGTGCCCGAAGGCGGCGCCGAGTTCACCCTGCGCCTGGTTCCCGCCGACGCACCGGCCGACGCCATCGCCTGAGCTTCCCGCCGGGAGAACATGGTTGGTTAGGCGTGCCCGTGGTGCTAAAATGAACCTCCAGCGGACGATATAATTTCGTTCCTGAGATTACGATTGAATCCCAACCGTGCCGGCCTACGATAGCCGGGCGCTTTTCAGCTTGCCTCTGGGGTGAATTTTATGCGGCGTCTGTTCGATCCGCGCTGGCTGTACCGGCAACGCCGCGAGGTGGGTGCGGCCCTGTTGATCGCCGCACTGGTGGTGGCCCTGCAACTGGCCGGCAGCCTCTACCTCCTCCACCGCGCCGAGACCGACGCGATGAAGGCCGCCGAAACCAGCGTCGAACTCGCGGTGCAGGGAACCGAACAGGGCGTCCAGCGCCAACTCGACGGCTTGGTGCGCCTGCAGGACAACCTCCTGCGCGCCGCCGAAATTCCCGCCGACCACCTCCAGGAACTCGCCCTCGCCCGCGGCCGCATCCGAGCCCTGGTCCTGGACCCCCGCTACGCCGTGTCCGAGGTGGCGATCCTCGCCCCCAATCGCGCGGACGATTGGCACTCCGCCACCGCCGCCGCACCCGTCTCCCCCGGCGCGCTCGAAGCTTTCCGCACCCGCGCCATCGCCCCTGGCGAAATCCACTTCGGCACCGCGGAACTCGGCCCCACGCCCGGCAATTGGTGGTTCCCGGCCTATTTTCGCCTGGCGCAGCAGCCGGGCGCCGAGGCCGGCATCGCCGTCGTCGTGTTTGACGGCCAGCGCCTTGCGGCCA
Source organism: uncultured Rhodospirillales bacterium (assembly GCA_903845065.1). GTDB lineage: Bacteria > Pseudomonadota > Alphaproteobacteria > Acetobacterales > Acetobacteraceae > CAIYPH01. The sequence continues at coordinate 28,511 of CAIMWH010000313.1, forward strand.
TCCTGAGCGGTCTGGAAATCCGCCCCGGCCAGATCACCGGCCTGTGGCGCGGCGATGGCGCAATCCTCGCCATGAGCGCGAAAGATGGCATCGGTATCGTCGCCCGCCACGGCGTGATGCCCATGCGCCCCGGCCCCGGCGGCCGCCTCAACGTGCTCGCCCCCTCGCCGCTGGTCGGCTACGAGCGGTTCTTCGCCTTCCACAAGGTAGAGGGCTACGACCTGTTCCTCTCCGCCTCCAGCGCGCGCGATGACGAGATGGCCAGCTTCTATCGCCTGCGCCGGGTGGCCATCGTGCTGGAAATCGCCGCCATCCTGCTGGTCCTGGCCTTCGCCGGCATGGTGCTGGTGATGCGCTCGCGCCGCCGGGTGCGCATCGCGCTGGAACGCTCGCTGGGCGAGCAGGCCCTGGTGGCCGACAGCGAGGCAAGCCTGCGCGAAGTGCTGGATGGCATCAACGCCGGCATCTCCCGCCTCACCGTTGGGCCCGGCGCCGAATTCACCCGCACCTACTGCAACACCGGCCTCGCGCGCCTGGTGCGCCGCCCCTTCGAGGAGGTGGCCGGGGTCTACGGCGTGGATGCCTTCGCCGAACCGCGCTTCACCATGGCCGACACCGTCGCTGCCATCGCCACCCTGCGCGAAACCGGCAGCCTTACCTACGAAAACCGGGTGCGCTGCGGCGACGGGCAGTTGCGCTGGATGCGGTTCAACATCCAGTCCATCCATCGCGACGGCGATGTGATGGACTGCATCGCCCTCATCACCGACGTCGAGCTTGAAAAGGCCGCCGCCGCCGCCGCCGTGCTCTCCGCCCGCCTTGCCACCCTGGGCGAACTCTCCGCCGGCATCGCCCACGAGATGAAGCAACCCCTCACCGTCATCGCCCTCATCGCCGAAACCACCCAGATCCGCGTCGCCGATACCCCCCCGATGACGCCCGACGAAATCATCCGCTCCCTGCAACGCATCATCGCCATGGTGGACCGCGCCCGCACCATCACCGAACACCTGCGCGGCATCGCCCGCCGCCAGGACGAGGGCCTGACCTCCATGGCCGTCGAGGAGGCCATCGACGGCGCCCTGCTGATGTGCCGCGCCGCCCTGCGGGACGGGTTGCTCCAGGTGGAACGCGATATCGCCGCCGACGTGCCGCCGGTGGTGGGCCACGTCGTGCTGGTGGAGCAGGTGCTGATCAACCTGCTGATGAACGCGCGGGACGCCACCGCCGAGACAACAACCGCGAACCGCCGGCTATGGATCACCGCCACCCTCGAAGCCGGCCGCGTCGTGGTCCGCGTGCGGGACAATGGCCCCGGCTTCCAGCCCGCCGTGATCCCGCATTTGTTCGAGCCGTTCTTCACCACCAAGCCCCCCGGCGTCGGCACCGGCCTCGGCCTGTCCATCTGCGCCAGCATCCTCAAGGCCTGCGGCGGCAACATCGAGGCCCGCAACGCCCCCGAGGGCGGCGCCGAATTCGCCATCACCCTGCTCCCCGTCGAAGCCGAGGCGGCCCTGTCCGACGCCTGACCCCCCGTTGCGTCCTGGCGCCAACCGCCCTTACGCTCTCCGCCGCATCACCAGCGACGGAAACCGACATGTCAGTGTTCTCCACCCTCGACAGCCCGGCCCAGCTTGACGCCCTGAAGTGGCGCTGCATCGGTCCCTCCCGCGGCGGCCGCGTCGTCGCCGTCGCCGGTGATCCGGTTGATCGCATGACCTTCTATTTCGGCGCCTGCGCCGGCGGCATCTGGAAAACCACCGACGGCGGCACCTACTGGCGCTGCGTGTCGGACGGTTTCATGACCTCGTCCTCCGTCGGCGCCATCGCAGTCGCCCGCTCGGACGCCAACGTCATCTATGCCGGCACCGGGGAGACCACCATCCGCCTCGATGTCTCCTACGGGGACGGCGTCTACAAATCGACCGACGCCGGCCGCACCTGGAAAAACGTCGGCCTGCGCAACACCAAGCACATCGGCCGCATCTGCATCGACCCGCGCAACCCCGACGTGGTGTTCGTCGCCGCCCTGGGGGACATTTTCGGCCCCAACGAGGAACGCGGCGTATTCCGCAGCAAGGATGGCGGCGCCACCTGGGAAAACGTGCTGTTCCGCGATGCCGACACCGGCGCCGTCGAACTCTCGATGGACCCCAACAACCCCCGCATCATCTTTGCCACCTTCTGGCAGACCCGCCGCAGCTTCTGGAACCTCTCCTCGGGCGGCCCCGGCAGCGGCTTGTTCCGCTCGATGGACGGTGGGGACACCTGGGAGGAAATCTCCCGCTTCCCCGGCCTGCCCGACAGCATGCTCGGCAAACTCGGCGTGGCCGTCTCGCCCGCCCAGTCCGGCCGCGTCTGGGCGCTGATCGAAGCCGACGAGGGCAAGACCGGCCTCTATCGCTCCGAAAACTACGGCGCCACCTGGTCCCTCATCTCCCCCAACCGGGACCTCATGCACCGGCCCTGGTACTACACCCACATCTTCGCCTGCCCGTGCGATGCCGAAACCGTCTACATCACCAATTTCCAGGCCTGGAAATCCACCAACGGCGGCGCCGATTTCACCGAGATCAACACCCCCCACGGCGACAACCACGACTGGTGGATCGATCCCAACGACCCCACCCGCATGGTGGAAGGCAATGACGGCGGCGCCTGCGTGTCCTTCAACGGCGGCATCACCTGGTCCACCATCTACAATCAGCTCACCGCCCAGTTCTACCGCATCGATACCGACAACAAATACCCGTACCACGTCTACGGCACCCAGCAGGACAACACCTCCATCGCCGTCCCCACCGGCACCGTGTGGGGCGCCATCACCCTGGGGGACTGCTCCTACCCAGGCACCGGCGAAAGCGGCTTCATCGCCGTGCACCCCACCGACGACAACATCGTCTATTGCGGCGCGGTCGGATCAAGCCCCGGCGGCGCCGGCGCCCTGCAACGCTACGACTACCGCACCGGCCAGATGAGCCTGGTCAACGTCTGGCCCGAGGAGTCGACCGGCATCGCGCCGCGCGACATGCGCTACCGCTTCGCCTGGACCTACCCCATCGTATTCTCCCCGCATGACCCCGGCGTGCTCTACGCTGGCGGCAACCACGTATTTCGCACCCGGGACGAAGGGCAGACCTGGGAGGAAATCTCTCCCGATCTCTCGCTCAACGACAAATCCCGCCAGGGCCCCTCGGGCGGCGACATCACCGGCGAAAGTGCCGGCGCCGAAACCCATGCCACCTGCGCCAGCGTGGTGGAATCCACCTTCCGCAAGGGCGAAATCTGGGCCTCCACCGATGACGGCCTGGTTCACGTCACCCGCGATGACGGTAAGACCTGGACCAACGTCACCCCGCCCGGCATGCCGGCGCTGGCCTATGTCGGCTGCGTCGAACTCTCCGCCCACGACGCCGATACCGTCTACCTCGCCGCCACCCGCTACAAACTGTCGGACTACCAACCCTATCTGTTCCGCAGCACGGACTCCGGCCGCACCTGGTCCAGCATCAACGGCAACTTCCCCGACGGCGAGATTACCCGCGTCATCCGCGCCGACCCCGCCCGCCCCGGCCTGCTGTTCGCCGGCACCGAAACCGGCATCTACTTCACCGCCGATGACGGCGCGCACTGGACCCGCATGACCGGCGGCCTTCCGGTTGCCCCGGTCTATGACCTGAAAATCAAGGGCACCGACCTCGTCGCCGGCACCCACGGCCGCTCCTTCTGGGTGCTCGACGATATCTCCCCGCTGCGCGCCATGGTCGATACCGCCACCCAACTATTGCCGCCCCGCCCGGCCGTCCGCTCGCGCATGCATTATGGCGCCCTCGGCAACGTGAAGGGTGCGGTGTCCTTCGGCATCGTCTTCGGCATCGGCGGCGGCATCGCCTCGGTCGAGAAGCCCGACGGCACCACCCAGCGCGAATACCTCGACGTCGGCGAAAACCCACCCCTCGGCGGCACCATCTACTACTGGCTCGGCGAGAATGCCGGCCCCGTCACCCTCGCCATCCATAACGAAGCCGGCGCCCTCATCGTCACCCTGCGCAGCGATGACACCACCCTGCCCGCCGCCAAGCGCCCCCCCACCAAACCGGGCCTCAATCGCTACGTGTGGGACCTGCGCTACCCCGCCGCGAAAAAACTCGACACCAGCCTCGTCACCCCGAAATACAAGCCCCTGATCGGCTTCGGTGACGGCCCCCCGGGCCCGCTCGCCGTGCCCGGCACCTACCGCGTCAGCCTCACCGCCGGCGCCGCCACCAGCGAGACCATGCTCGATATCGTCAAGGACCCGCGCCTCTCCACCCCGCTGGAAGCCCACGCCGCGCAGTTCGCCCTGATCCAGGAACTCACCGACTGCCTCTCCAACCTCAACACCGGCGTCAACCGCCTGCGCCGCATGAAGCACCAACTCGCCGGGCTCATCACCACCCTCGGTGACACCCATGCGGACCTCGCCGCCCAGGTCAAAGCCGCCTCTGACGGCCTCACCGCCATCGAAGCCGTGCTCACCGACATCAAGCGCGAAACCCCGCGGGACGTGCTGCGCAACCCCGCCGGCCTCAATGACACCGTGGTGGACCTCATCAACACCGTCGCGATGTCCGATACCCGCCCCACCGCCTCGGCCGAGGCCGTCTCGCGGGAACTAATGGCCAATGTCGCCCGTCACCTCGCCGATTTCGACGCCCTGGTGAGCGGCCCCATTGCCGCCATCAACCAGGCCGCCGCCACTGGCAGCATCGGGCACATATCCGCCTGAACGCCTAACCCCCGGCCGTCACGCCACGGCGGCCGGGGTATGCGCCGGCAATGTCACCGTGAATATCGCCCCGCCATCCCGGTTCACCGCCCGGATGTGCCCGCCCATGTCGCTGACAATGCGGTAGGAAATCGATAGCCCGAGCCCGGTTCCCACGCCCACCCCCTTGGTGGTGAAGAACGGCTCGAACAACCGAGACATGATTTCCGCCGGAATCCCGCCCGCCCGGTCCGCCACCGTGATCTCGATCACCGGGCCCATCGGCGCCACCCGTATCCCGATTTGCCGGCTTGACGCCGGCTCCGAACCCGGCGGCCCATACGCATCGATGGCGTTGGTCACCAGGTTCATGATCACCTGCTCGAACGGCGCCTGGTGCCCCTGCACCGCCACCGCCACCGCCGGATAATCCCGCGTGATCTTTACCTCGCTCTCGGTAACCCGCCCCTCGATGATCGCCAGCCCGTCCTCGATCGCCGCCGAAGGGTCGAACGGCGCCGCGGGCTCCGTATTGCGGCGGCTGAACGCCCGGATGCGCCGTATCACCGCCCCCGCCCGCTCCACCAGCGCGGTGATCTTCTCCACCCGCCGATCCACCGCGGCCTTCCCCGGGGACCCCTCCGGCACCTCTATCGCCAGGATTTCCGCCTGCAAATTGATCGCCGTCAGCGGCTGGTGCAGCTCATGCGCAATCCCCGCCGCCATCTCCCCCAGGAACGACAGCTTGGAGGTCTCCAGCAACTGGTCCCGCAGGCTCGCCTCCTCGGTCACATCCAGCGAAAACCCGGTCAGCACCACCCGATCCCCCTCGTGGGAGGTGAGTGTGCAGGTATCGCGCATATGCCGTTCCGCGCCGCTCTTTTCGCGGAAGGGGTACTCGATCGTGGCCCTCCCCTCATCCAGCGCCACGCGGATGGAGTGCTGGCGCAACTCCTTGAAATTCGGCGAGGACCGCGAGGCGATGAAGCCGGGCCGCTCCAACTCCTCGATGGTGAAATCACTCGAGCGCGCCGCGCTGCGCGAGACGAACTGCCGCAAAACCTCGTACGATCCGTCCGGCAGCAGCCGCAATTCCAGTTCGTACAACACGGCGGGGCTGTTGTTGAGAACGCTTTCCAGCCGCCGGTTGGCATCCGCCATCCCCTGCTCCGCCGCCCGCCGCGCGCTGACATCGCGGAAACACGCCACGAAGCGCTGCACACCCCCCGAAGCCCGGCTGCCGGCCACCAGGTTGGCCACCACTTCCATCCAGATCGGGGTGCCATCGGCGCGCATCAGCCGGTACTGCTCGGCCGGAATCTCCTCCTCGCCGCGGCGCAGCACCATCATGCGCTCGCGCACCCGCCCTACATCGTCGGGGTGATAGCGCAGCAGTTCGGGGTCCGCGTACAGCGCCTCGGGTGAAATGCCGAGCAGGTTGGTGGACGAGGGGGAAACATAGGTCAGCCGCCGCAGGCTGTCCTCCTCCTCCCACAGCACCACCATGTCCTGCAGGTTCTCGGCCAACTCGGTCAGTTGCCCCAGCCCGCGCTCCGCCGCCTCGCGCTCGCGCGCCGCGCCCTGCGCCGCCCGCAACTGCGCCAGCAGGATCAGCCCGAGCAGCAGCACCACGATCGCCACCCCGGTCATTGCCCCGAGGCGAAACCGCATCTGCGCCGCATCCGCCGCAACACCCGCCAACCCCGCCGCCGCGTCGGTGGACACCGCCACCACCAGGCCGAGTTCGGTCGCCCGCCGCAGCGCGACATAGTGAACCGTCCCGCGATCGCTCACCACGCTGAGCCGCGCCCGGCCAAGCGCCGGCACACTTCCCAGCATCGTCGGCGTCAGCACCGGATCTGCCCCCGCGGCGGCGGTGCTGTGGATCAGGTCGCCCTGCCGATTGTAAATGCTCACGACTGAATCGCCGCCCTGGTCGTTCGGCCGCATCGTCAGCGTCGCCGGATCGACCGACACCACCGACACGGCGGCGAGCCGCCGCGCGCCATCATAAATCCCGCGCGCATACTGCACCGTGCGGGTCTGGGTGATGCGTCCCACCACCGGAGCGCTGATGAACGCCCGCTCGTTGTTGCGTGCGATGGCCAGATAGTGTTGCCGGTCAGCCAGTGACGTCGGCGGCGGAAACGCGTCAGCCGACGTCCACATCAGGATGCCCGCCGCATCCATCAGCCCGACCTGCCGCACCTGGGCGATCGGCCGCGCAAGATTAGCGTCGATCTCGTCGATCGCGGCCTTTAGCGCCGGGCCGCTGTGCTGCTCCAGCTTCCCCGCTGCCACCGCGTGCGACAGCCCATGCAGCACGTCGAACAACAGGAACCGTCGCTCCAGCACCGCCGCCCAGGTATCGGCGTCCGTCAAAACCGCCGCACTCGCATCGGCGGTCGTCTGGTCCCGCTGCGCCTGTTCGAGATAGCCGGCATAGCGGGACGCGCCGATGATCAGTGCAATGCCGACAAGCGCGGTGATAGCAACGGTCCGAAACAACCCGGCCGGTAATCGCCCACCGCCCGCCCGCACATCGCTCCGGCGGGGGTCGGAAGAAATCTGCACGATATCCGCCTAGCCCGTCCTATTCATGGGGCTGACGTTCGTTTCGCGATTTGAGCGGCGGGCATGGATTTCCTGTCGCCTGTTTCATCGCGGTAGCCGGTGGTTTTTGATGGGCGTTGGGGTTTCGGGCTGCGGTTGGTTCGGGGGC
>CAIMWH010000314.1 GCA_903845065.1 uncultured Rhodospirillales bacterium
CGAAGATCAGCGGCAGTGAAGTCGGGGCGGAGGGCAAGGGCTGCGGCCATGGCGAACGTCCTGATGCTCGCCATCGTGAATCACATTAGGCCCCGCGTCGGGAATCCCCTCATGAGTCAAAAATTATGCCGGTTGGTATTAATGCTAATCGTTGAATGGATAGTAATAAAAAACGCATGTGGTGACAAAAGGTAACCAACATGTGGAATGTATTCTGATGCTTCACATAAATTTACGTTTTATATGTTAGGAAATGACAGGCGTGTCCCTTTCTTAACCTGATTATAACGGATGCTATCTAGCGAGTGGCTTATGTGGCCCCGGCACGGGCGATCGGCGCCTCCTCACCGCGCGAGGCGGATTGGCCGATGACGGTTGGCACCGTCATCGGGCTGCCATATGAGTAGCGCATGATCGCGTTCATCCTCGCCCGTATCCTGCAAGCCATTCCCGTGCTGCTCACCGTGGCGGGGATCTCGTTCGCGCTGTTTGCCTATGTCGGCGATCCGGTTTCCCAGATGCTGGGGCAGGATTTCACCGTGGCGCAGCGGGACGCGATGATCCACGCCCTCGGGCTCGATCAGCCGTTCTATATCCAGTACGGCCATTTCGTGTGGAACGCGCTGCATGGCGAGTTCGGGCTGAGCTATCGCCTGGCCAAACCGGTGGGCACCCTGATCATGGAGCGCATGCCGGCCACGATGGAACTGGCCTTCTGTGCCGCCATGCTGGCGCTGTGCGTGGGCGTGCCGATGGGCGTTTATACCGGCATCAAGCGCAACGGCGCGCTGGCCCGCCTGTTCATGATCCTTTCGCTGATCGGGGTGTCGCTGCCGACGTTCCTGATCGGCATTCTGCTGATCCTGGTTTTCGCGGTGGTGCTGGGCTGGCTGCCGAGCTTCGGGCGCGGCACGCTGGTGGAAATCGGCGGGTTCTCCACCGGGCTGCTGTCACTCTCCGGCCTGAAGGCGCTGATCTTGCCGGCGGTCACGCTGGGGCTGTTCCAGATGACGCTGATCATGCGCCTGGTGCGGGCCGAAATGCTGGAGGTGCTGCGCAGCGACTACATCAAGTTCGCCCGGGCGCGGGGGCTCACCACCCGGGCAATCAATTTCGGCCATGCGCTGAAGAACACCCTGGTGCCGGTGATCACCATCGTCGGACTGCAACTCGGCGGGTTGCTGGCGTTCTCCATCGTGACGGAGCAGGTGTTCCAGTGGCCGGGCATGGGGTTGCTGCTGGTGCAGTCCATCGCGGTGGCGGATATCCCGGTGATGTCGACGTATCTGCTGCTGATCGCGGTGATGTTCGTGGCGATCAATTTGATTGTGGACTTGCTGTACTACGCCGTTGATCCGCGGTTGCGGGTGAACCGGCGTTCGCTGACGGGGCGTGGCTGACATGGGTGGCTTGGCGCGATTCCTCGACAGCGATTTCCTCTATAGTTTCAAACGCTCCCCGGTGGCGCTGATATCCGCCATCGTGCTGGCGATATGCGTGGGCGCGGCCGTGCTGGCCCCCATCCTGGCGCCGTACAATCCGTTCGATCTGGCAAGCCTGAGCCTGATGGACAGCTTCCATCCCCCGGCGTTCGAGTCGGAGGGCGATGCCTCGCATTTGATCGGCACCGATGACCAGGGGCGGGACATGCTGTCCGCCATCATGTACGGCACCCGGATCAGCATCTTCGTCGGCCTGCTGGCGATCGGTTTTGCGCTGACGGTGGGTATCACGGTGGGGCTGGTGGCGGGCTACATGGGTGGCGCGGTGGATGCGGTGCTGATGCGCATCGCCGATGTCCAGCTTACCTTCCCGGCCATCCTGATCGCATTGCTGGTGGACGGAATATTGCGGGCCGCCCTGCCGCGCGAGTTCCACTCCAAGATGGAAATCTGGGTGCTGATCTTCGCCATCGGCATCGCCCGCTGGCCGCAGTTCGCCCGCACGGTGCGCGGCTCGACGCTGGTGGAGCGCGGGCGGGAGTATGTGATGGCGGCGCAGGTGATCGGGCTGTCCTCGCGCCGGATCATGATCAGCCACATCCTGCCCAATGTGCTCGGGCCCGTGCTGGTGATCGCGACGCTGAACCTGGGTCTCGCCATTCTCGATGAGGCGACATTGTCCTTCCTCGGGGTGGGGCTGGCCCCGACCGAGCCTTCGCTGGGGACGCTCATCCGGATCGGCAATAACTTCCTGTTCTCGGGCGAATGGTGGATCACCATTTTCCCCGGGCTGACGCTGGCGGCGATGGTGCTGTCGATCAATCTCCTGGGCGACTGGCTGCGTGACGCCCTCAACCCGCGGTTGCGCTGACCCATGGCATTGCTGGACGTCGAAAATCTGGTGGTCGAGTTCCCGACCAGGCGCGGGGTGCTGCGAGCCATCGACGAGGTGTCGTTCTCCATCGATCCCGGCGAGGTTCTGGGCGTGGTGGGCGAGTCGGGCGCCGGGAAATCGCTGACCGGGGCCGCCATCATCGGCCTGCTGGAGCCGCCCGGGCGGGTGGCCGGCGGGCGGATCATGCTCAACGGCCAACGGATCGACGATCTTTCGCCGGAGCGCATGCGGGTGCTGCGGGGCCGGCAGATCGGGGCGATTTTCCAGGACCCGCTGACCACGCTGAACCCGCTATATTCCATCGGCCGGCAGTTGGTGGAGACCATGCAGACCCACCTGCCGCTGTCCGATCGCGATGCGAAGGAGCGGGCGATCAAGTGGCTGGAGGATGTCGGCATCCCGGCGGCGCGGGCGCGGATCGACGCCTATCCGCATGAATTCTCGGGCGGCATGCGCCAGCGCGTGGTGATCGCGCTCGCCTTGTGCGCCGAACCACGGCTGATCATCGCCGATGAACCGACCACCGCGCTCGATGTGTCCATCCAGGCGCAGATCATCGCATTGTTGAAGCGGGTGACGCGGGAACACGGCACGGCGGTGATGCTGGTGACGCACGACATGGGGGTGATCGCCGAAACCGCCGATCGTGTCGCGGTGATGTATGCCGGGCGGATCGCCGAGATCGGGCCGGTGCGCGATGTGGTGCAATCGGCCGCCCATCCCTACACGGAGGGGCTGATGGGCAGTATCCCGAGCCTCGAACACCGGGTGGATCGGCTGCGCCAGATCGATGGCGCCATGCCGCGGCTGACCGCCATTCCCAAGGGCTGCGCCTTCAACCCGCGCTGCCCGTCGGCCTTCGCGCGCTGTGGCGAGGAACGGCCGGATCTGCTGCCGGCAGGGGCAACACGCGCGGCGTGCTGGCTGCATGCGGGAGGCGCCCGTGGCTGATATCGTGTTGCAGGCCGAAGGCGTCACCCGGGATTTTGAGGTGTCCCGCCCGCTGTTGCAGCGGATGCTGTCGGGCGAGGCGCGGCGCACGCTGCGGGCGGTCGATGATGTGTCGTTCAGCATCGAGAAGGGCACCACCCTGTCGCTGGTGGGCGAGAGCGGCTGCGGCAAATCCACCATCGCGCGGTTGGCGGTGGGGCTTTACCGGCCGAGTTCGGGGGAAATCCGCTTCGAGGGCCAGCCGCTATCGGCCGCGCGGGCGCAGGCGGCGCTGCGGCGGCGGATGAACATGATTTTCCAGGACCCCTACGCCTCGCTCAACCCGCGCTGGCGCGTCCGCGATATCGTGGCCGAGCCGATCCGCGCGTTCGGGCTGCTCTCCTCCGCCAAGGATATCGCCGATCGGGTGGGCCAGTTACTCACCCAGGTCGGGCTCGCGGCGGCCGACGGCGAGAAGTATCCGCACGAATTCTCCGGCGGCCAGCGGCAGCGCATTTCCATCGCGCGGGCGCTGTCGAGCGAGCCGGACTTCCTGGTGTGCGACGAACCCACCTCGGCGCTTGATGTGTCCGTACAGGCGCAGATCCTGAACCTGATGCGGGACCTGCAGCAGCAGTTCGGGCTCACCTATCTGTTCATCAGCCACAACCTGGCCGTGGTGCGCCACATGTCGGACCGGCTGGGGGTAATGTATCTCGGCCGGATCGTCGAACTCGGCGCCGGTGAGACGCTGTTCCGTGCCGCGCGGCATCCCTATATGCGGCTGCTGCTGGAGGCGATCCCGGACCTCGCGATGGTGGGACGAACCCGCACGCCGGTGGGCGGCGAGGTGCCGAGCCCGATCGCGCCGCCGCCTGGCTGCACGTTCCATCCGCGGTGTCCGCTCGCCAATGAGCGGTGCCGGGTGGAGAAGCCGCTGCATGCGGTGGTGGATGGGGTTGCAGTTGCTTGCCATGCGGTGGCCGAGGGGCGGGCGTAGGCGAGCAAGCGCTTCTTTTTGAAAAAGAAGCAAAAATTTTTTATCCGATGGCTTCGCCTCTCTCCCGGGAGAGGGGCAAAGCCATCGGGTAAGATTTTTTTGGTTCTTTTTTGCAAAAAAGAACGACTTGCTTACGCGACCAACTCCAACACCGCCCGAGCCGCCGCCTCAGCCGGCGCACCTTCCACAGGCCGCAAGCTCGCAACGATGGCTGCAAACGCGTCACGCTGGGCCTGGGCGGCGCCCTCGTCGGACAGCAGGCGGGTGATCTCGGCGGCCAGGCGGGTGGGGTTGCTGTCCTGTTGCAGGAGTTCCGGCACCACTTCGCGGCCGGCCAGGATATTGACGATGGCGACGTAGGGCACCGTCAGCAGGCGGCGGGCGATCATGGCGGTGATGGGGTTCACCCGGTAGGTGACGGCCATCGGCACGCCGGCGAGTGCCAGTTCCAGGGTGGAGGTGCCGGATTTCGTCAGCGCCACGGCGGCGGCGGCGAAGGCGTCATGTTTGTCGGCGGCGGCGGTCACCACGATGGGGCGGACGGGCCAGGCGGCGGTTGCGGCCAGCACGGTCTCCGCCACCGCGTCCGCGATGGGCACCACGGGGACGATGGCGGGGAAGCGGGCGCGCAGCAGGCGGAGGGTTTCGGCCAGCACAGGGAGCAGGCGCGAGACTTCGCTGCGGCGGCTGCCAGGCATCAGGATGAGCACGGGGGCGTCGGGCGGGATGGCGTGGGCGGCGCGGAAGCGGGCGGCGTTGCCGTGGTCGGCACCCGATTCGAGCACGGGATGGCCGACGAAGGTGGCCTCCAGGCCGTGGCGGGCGAAGAAGGCGGGCTCGAAGGGGAGCAGGCAGAGCAGGCGGTCCCACAGGCCGGGGTAGGTTCGCACGCGCTTTTCCTTCCAGGCCCAGACCTGGGGGGCGACGTAATGAACGCGCTTGAGGCCGCTGTCGCGGAGCTGATCGAGCACGCGCAGGGTGAAGCCGGGGCTGTCGATGGTCACCACCACGTCGGGCCGGCGGGCACGGATGTCGGCGACGGTCTGGCGCAGGCGGGCGCGCAGGCGGAGGATCTTGGGCAGGACTTCGAGCAGGCCCATCACCGCGAGTTCGCGCATGGGGAAGATGGGGGTGAGGCCGGCGGCCGTCATGCGCGGGCCGCCGAGGCCGGCGAAGGTGGTGCCGGGGCGCTGGGCGGTGATGGCGGCCATCAGGCGGGCGCCGAGCACATCGCCGCTTTCCTCGCCGGCGACGAGGTAGACCAGGCTCATGCGAGGCTGACCACGCGCGGCGGCGGCGGCGGGGCGGGCCAGGCGAGATGGTTGCGCACGGCGCCTTCGGTGCGCACGCGGGCGATTGCGGCGGGGTCGAGGTCGGCGAACAGCCAGTGATGGGCGTCAAGCGGGCCGCGGGCGATGATGCCGTCCTCAGGGAAGCCACGGTCGACCGGGCCGAACACGGCGGCGTGGCCACGGTTGACGTCGAGCGTGCCGCACCACGGCGCCTCGCCGACGGTGGGGGCAATGGCGGTGAAGCACTGGTTTTCCATCGCGCGGGCGCTGGCCGCGATGCGCACGCGGTTGAAGCCGGCGATGCTGTCGGTGCAGGAGGGGCCGAGGATGAGCCAGGCGCCGGCCTCCACCTGGGCGCGCACCAGGGTGGGGAACTCCATGTCGAAGCAGATGGCGATGCCGATGCGGCCCCAGGGGGTTTCGAACACCGCGGGCGGCGCGCCGGGGGAGATCGCCCAGGACTCGGCCTCGAAGCGGGTCATCACGTGCTTGTCCTGGTAGGCGATGCCGCCATCGGCGCTGATCAGGGGGGCCCGGTTGTGGATCGCGGTGCCCGATTCCATAGGGAATGTACCGGGTATCAGCCACACACCATGGCGGGCGGCGATGCGGCGGGCGGCCTCGATGGCGGCGGGGGCGGTGGCGATGGCGGTGGCGAGTTCGCCGGCGAGGTCGGGCTGGTCGCCGGCGGCGAGTTCGAGCGGGGCGTATTCCGGCAGCACCAGGAGTTCGGCGCCGGCACGCGCGGCGATAGCGACTTCGGCGTCCAGCCGCGCGGCCCAGGCGTCCACGCCTCGGGTACGGCCGATTTTCCACTGGCAGAGGCCGAGTCTCATGGCAGCGGTGCCCCCGAGAGGGATTTCAGCCAGAACGACAGCTCGTTCTCCACCTTGCCCTCGGTATCGACCTGCTTCCAGGTGAAGCGGCACACCAGCTCCGGGTAGGGGGTGAAGCCGCGACGGCGCCAGAAGGCATCGAGCGGCACGGCGCCGGGCGGGCGCAGCGGATGGTTGTCCGGGCGGCGCACGGCGCAGAAGGCGGCGAAATCGCAGTCCGAGACGCGGCGTGCGTGTGCCTCGCGGGCGGCGAAGAAGCCGACGCCGGCGCCCTGGCCGCGGTACTGCGGCAGCAGCACCGATTCGCCGAAATAGAACACGCGGGCCGGATCGATGCCGCGGGCGATGAACGGGGCGGTCAGTGCGTCGTCTTCCTCGGCGAGGCGCAGGCAACTGGAGCAGCCGACGGCTGCATCGCCGTCAAGCGCCACCACCAGGCCGGCGGAGGGGGCGGCGGCGAAGTCGGCCAGGTAGGTCTGCTCGTTGGCGAGATCACCGTCGTAGAGGTAGGGCCAGTCGCGGAACACCGCGATGCGCAGGCGGGAGAGCGCCGGCAGCATGCGGGCCATGGCGGGGCCGGAGAAGGTTTCCAGGCGCAATGCGGACATGGCCCTGCATAGGCAGGCGCCCGATGATCCGCAACCGGGGCTTATGCCGGCGGTGGCTCGGGGGCAGCGGCGCGGGCGGTGGCGACGGCTTCGAGCAGGGCGCGCAGGGCCTCGGGGGTCACGCCGTCCCGATCCATCAGGAGGCGGGTCAGGCGGTCCTCCAGGAGGGTCTCGAAATCGAGCGGGCCGTTGTCGTCCGGGCAGGGCATCCCGCGGTCTCCTGTCTGCGCGCCATACCATAAAGGCACCCGGCGGGGTCACCCGGTGCTTGCGCGCGCATGACAAAGTGGTGAGACGCTGTGGCGGAACTATGGGCGTGGCACGACGGACTTGCGGGCGCGGGCAAGACGCACCACTGTTTCAACCATGCGACAGATGCTCGAAACCGCTCTCAGTGGCATGGTGCCCGCCCCCGGACCCCGGGTGGCGCTGCTGGTGGCTGATCCGTGGCGGGCCCGCCAACTCGAAGCCGTGCTTGACCGCGCAACGGATAACGCCGCGGACGTGCTGGTGCTTGACCTGCCCGAAGGCGCGACCCTGCCCGGGGACCTGCCGCCAGTGCCGCTGCTGGTGCTGACCGATGACAGCATCCTCGCCGCCGACCAGGCGATCGCCGGGGTGCTGCCGCGCGATGCTTCGGCGCGACGGGTGCAGGCGGCGGTAACCGCGGTGGCCGAGGGGCTGCACGTGCGCATGCCGATGACGCGGGCACCCTCGCTGCTGACACCGCGCGAGGCGGAAATCCTGGCGTTGATCGCCGAGGGCATGAGCAACAAGGTGATCGCGCGGCGGTTGGGGATTTCGGCCCATACCGTGAAGTACCACCTCGAGGCGGTGTTCGCGAAGCTCGCGGTCAACAGCCGGGCCGAGGCGTTGAGCCAGGGCGTGCGGCGCGGGCTGGTTTCGCTCTGATCGCCCCTCGCGTTTTGCGTCGGCGTGCCCATCTGGAAGGGCATGGAAGCTGACCTGAATGCGCCGGTGATCGTTTGGTTACGGCGCGAGTTGCGGATTGCGGATAACCCGGCCCTGGCGGCGGCGGTCGAAAGCGGCCGGCCGGTGGTGGTGGTCTATGTACTCGATGACGAATCGGCCGGACCATGGCGGCCGGGCGGCGCGTCGCGGTGGTGGCTGCATCACAGCTTGACCAGCCTGGGCGCAGGGCTGGCGGCGCTGGGCGGGCGCCTGGTGCTGCGGCGCGGGCGGTTCGATGCGGTGATCCCGGCGCTGGTGGCCGAGACCGGGGCGGTGGCGGTGCATGCCGGGGTGCCGGTCGAGCCATGGGCGCGCGCGGCGCTGCGGGCGGTAAAGGCGGCGCTCGCTGTGCCGCTCAAGGTCCATCTCACGGCGCTGCTGCATCGGCCCGATGCGATCCGCACCCAGGCCGGCGGGCCGTTCAGCGTGTTCACCCCGTTTGCCAAGGCCTGCCGGGCGCAGGGCGAGCCGTTGCCGCCGGCGCCGGGTCCGGCGCGGATCGCCGGGCCTGCGGTGGAGTCTGACTCCCTGAACGATTGGGGATTGCTCCCCGCGAAACCCGACTGGGCCGGCGGGATGCGGGTGGCGTGGGTGCCGGGGGAGGCGGCGGCCCAGGCGCGGCTGGCACAGTTCGCGGCGGCGGGGCTGGCGGATTATGCCGGGCAGCGCGATGTGCCGGGGATCGACGGCACCTCGCGGTTGTCGCCCTATCTGGCGTTCGGGGAGGTTTCGCCGCGGCAGGCCTGGGCGCTGGGCGGGGAGAAATTCCAGTCCGAAGTGCTGTGGCGCGAGTTCAGCGCGCATCTGTTGTGGCACAACCCGCGTATCCCGGAGGAACCGCTGCGCCCGGCGTTCGCGGCGATGCCATGGCGGCATGATCCGGCGACGCTGGCGGCATGGCAAAAGGGGCGTACCGGGGTGCCGATCGTGGATGCGGGAATGCGCCAGCTTTGGCAGACCGGATGGATGCACAACCGGGTGCGCATGGTGGTGGCCTCGTTCCTGGTGAAGCATCTGCTGCTGCCCTGGCAGGACGGGCAGGCCTGGTTCTGGGACACGCTGGTGGACGCCGACCTCGCGTCCAACGCGGCGTCCTGGCAATGGGTGGCGGGGTGCGGGGCGGATGCGGCGCCGTATTTCCGCGTTTTCAATCCGGTGCTGCAAGGCCGTCGCTTCGATCCGGACGGCACCTATGTGCGGCGCTTCGTGCCCGAACTGGCCGAATTGCCCGATGCCTTCGTGCACGCGCCGTGGGAGGCGCCGGCGGCGATGCGGCCCCGACATTATCCCCCGCCGGTGGTCGATCTCGCCGTGGGGCGGGCGCGCGCACTGTCCGCCCTGGCAACCATATCGGGGAGGGGCTTGGAAGTGGCGCCTGTCGATGGTTAGGATCATGCCGAACAACGCCAAATGCCGTCGACAGGGGAGACGCGGATCGTGCCGGATGCAGCGATAAGCCAGCGGGAGCGAACGACGACCATCGAATCCGACGGGCCGGTGCCGCGTGATCGGCGCCTGCGGTTCCTGTTGCGGATGGCGATGCAACTGAAGATCGGCACGCTTGAGATCGTGATGCCGGACGGCAGCCGGCACCGGGCGATCGCCTCGCCGGAGCCCTTCGCCACCCTGGTGATCAAGCATCCCCGGGCGGTTGCGCGGCTGGCCACCGGCGGCAGCCTTGGGTTGTCGGAGGCCTATCTCGACGGGTTGTGGGAAAGCCCCGACCTGCGCGCGGTGATGATCCTGGCCTCGGCCAATGAGGCCGAATGGGAGGCGACGCTGAACGGGCGGCGCTTCAAACGGTTCATCGCCAAGATATTCCATATGCTGCGGCCCAACACGCGCGGCGGCGCGAAGCGCAACATCGAGGACCATTACGACCTCGGCAACGCGTTCTACCGCACCTGGCTCGACGATACGATGACCTACTCGTCGGCGTATTTCGGCGATGATACGTCGACGCCGCTGGAGAAGGCGCAGTTGCAGAAAATCCACCGCCTGTGCCAGTTGCTGCGGCTGACGCCGGGGATGCGGGTGCTGGAGATCGGCTGCGGCTGGGGCGGGTTCGCCGAGGTGGCGGCGCGGGACTACGGGTGCAGCGTGGTGGGGCTCACGCTGTCACCGGCGCAGCTCGAATTCGCGCAGAAGCGGATGGCCGATGCCGGGCTGTCCGATCGGGTGGAACTGCGCCTGCAAGACTACCGGGACGTGGACGGCACGTTCGACCGGATTGCCTCGATCGAGATGTTCGAGGCGGTGGGGGAGAAGTTCTGGCCGGTGTATTTCAAGGTGATCCGCGACCGTTTGCGAAAAAACGGGCTGGCGGCCATCCAGGTGATCACTATCGCCGACCGTTTGTTCGAGAATTATCGCAAGGGGGCGGATTTCATCCAGCGCTACGTGTTCCCCGGCGGCATGCTGCCCTCCAAGCGGCGGCTGCGCTCGGTGATTACCCATGCCGGGCTGGCCTGGGGCGAGGAGCACTGGTTCGGGCATGACTACGCCGAGACCCTGGCGCGCTGGCAGACGACATTCCAGGGCGCCTGGCCGCGTATCGTGGCGGACAATGCGGTGCGGCGGCGGCCATGTGATGACCGGTTCAAACGGCTGTGGGAGTACTATCTCGCCTATTGCGAAACCGGGTTCCGTGCCGGCTGGACCGATGTGGGGCAGATCCTGATCGCGCCCAACCAGTGACGGTGGGCCTGCCGGCGGACCTTCCCCCGCATATTCCCAGGGGGCGCGGAGTGCGGGTGGTGGGCGATGTCCACGGCGATATCGATGGGCTCCGCGCGGCGGTGGCGACGGATTTGTTCGTGGTGCAACTGGGGGACCTGGTGGACCATGGGCCCGACAGCGCGGCCGTGCTGGACCTTATGGGCGAGGTGACGGCGGGCGGGCGGGGGCTCTTCCTGCTCGGCAACCATGATTTCAAGCTGGCCCGCGCGCTGGATGGGCGGAAGGTCTCGGCCGGGCCGGAACTGCGCGACACGCTGGGGCGCCTGGACGCGGCGGCGCGGGCGCGCGCGGCGGCTGTGCTGGCGCGGGCGCCGGCATGGCTGGCGTGGGGCGATGCGTTTTTCGTGCATGGTGGGTTCCACACCGCCATGCTGGACCAGCCGGCGCCACGGGGCGAACTCGGGCGCCCGGAAGGGGCGTTCTCGCGCGCGCTGTATGGCGAGCCGACCGGGCGGCGGCAGGCGGACGGATTTCCCGAGCGGAGCCTCGACTGGGTGAACCGCATCCCGGCCGGGCTGACCGTCTATTGCGGGCATGACCGCCGTAGCAGGGACGGCCGCCCATGGATCACCGCGGGAACGCGCGGCGGCCGGGCGGTGTTTCTCGACACCGGGGCCGGCAAAGGCGGTCACCTGTCGTGGATCGATCTGCCGCCGATGGGGACGCCGCGCCAGGCCATCGGCTAGACAAGGCTTTCCCGCGGTGCGTGCGACTACGTTTGCAATGGCGTCCCGGCGGCGAGGACTGTATCGTGCGACGAAGTAAGTGACGCGAATGGGGTCGGCAATTTGCAACTGGAGGTAGCGCTCGGGACTTTGGGCATCCTGATCGGCGGTGCTCTCCTGATCCGCCAGGCCCGGCAGGCCCGCCGTATCGCCGCCGCCCGCGCTGTGGACGTGGCGGCGCTGCGGGTGGCCAACGCCGATCTCGATGCCGCCCGGCGCGATACCGAGGCGCAGGCGGCCCAACTGCGCGCCACCCTCGCCGGCATGTCCGACGGGGTGATGATGGTGGATGCCCGGATGCGGCTGGTGCAGTGGAATGCGCAGTTCTCCGAGATTGTCGGCGTGCCCAAGCGCGTGCTGCGGGTTGGCACCCCGATGGCCGATATCCTGCGGGCGCAGGCGGAGGCGGGCGAATTCGGGCCGCTGGAGGGGCAGGAGGCCATCGAGGCGGTGGTGGCGGCCCGCATGGCGCGGCTGACCGCCACGCGCGATGTGGGCGTGGCCGAGCGCACCAGACCCAATGGCCGCGTCGCGGAAATCCGCCGCACCATGCTGCCCAATGGCGGCTTCGTGACCCTCTATGCCGATATCACGGTGCGCAAGCAGGCCGAGGCGGCCGAGCGCGCGGCGGCGGCGGCGGCGGCCGAGGCGGTGCGCCAGCGCCAGCAGTTCGTCACCATCGTGAGCCACGAATTGCGGGTGCCGCTCGACGCAGTGATGACCAGCCTCGAACTGGTGGACGATGCCTCCATGCCGGCGGCCGCCCGCGCGCTGGTGGCGACGGCCCGCCGCGCGGGGTCCGGCTTGCGGGACCTGGTGTCCGATATTCTTGACCTTTCGCGGCTGGATGCCGGGCGGCTGGTGTTGCGCAATGCCGACTTCAACCTGCCGCAACTGCTCGGCGAGGCCTGCGCGATGTTCCACGAGGCGGCGGCGGCCAAGGGCCTCACGCCGATGGTGCTGGTGGATGCCGGGGTGCCGGAGGTGATGCATGGCGATGCCGGGCGCATCCGCCAGGTGCTGACCAACCTGCTCAGCAACGCGGTGAAGTATGCCTCGCCCGGGGTGGTGACGGTGCGCGCGGCAGTGGCCGGGCGGGCGCTGCGGCTCACGGTGGCCGATCCGGGGCCGGCGATCCCGCCCGCGCAGGCGGCGAATTTGTTCCAGCCCTTCAGCCGGCTCGACGCGGCGGAGTTCGGACGTGAAAAAGGGACGGGACTCGGGCTGTCGATCTGCGCCCGGCTGGCCACCGCGATGGGCGGCGAGATGGGGCTGGCGCGCGAGGGTGGCGGGAATGCGTTCTGGCTCAGCCTGCCGATCGATCCGGCGCATGGCGACCAGGGGCTGACGGCCGACACCGTGGCGCGGCGGCGCACCCGCCGGGCAAGCCTGCTGCTGGTGGAGGATGTGGCCTCCAACCGCGAGCTGACGGCGGCCCTGCTGCGTCGCGAGGGCCATCGGGTGGCATTGGCGGCGGACGGCTATGCCGCGATCGACCTCGCCGCGAGCAATATGTTCGACGTGGTGCTGATGGACATCCACATGCCGGGGATCGACGGGGTGGAGACCGCTCGGCGCATCCGCGCGCTGGCCGGCCCGGCGGGGAAGGTGCCGATCATCGCGCTGACCGGGACGAGTTCGAGCGAGGAGCGGATGGCGCGGGTGGAGGGGGCGATGGACGCGGTGCTGATGAAGCCGGTGCGCCCGGATGACCTGATGGCGATGCTGCGCCGGTTCGTCGACCCGTGGCTGCCCGATGCCGGCGAGGCGACCGGGGCGGTGGTGGTGCCGCCCGGCGTGCTGGATGCCGATCGGGTGGCGGCCCTGCGGGATGGGCTGGCGCCGGGGATGTTCGCGCGCCTGATGGAGCAGTGCGTGGTGGATATGGAGGAGCGGTTGCCGAGCCTGTCCGCGCCGTTGCCGGAAAATGCGCCGGCGGTGCGCATGGCGGCGCACGCGCTGGCGGGCATGGCGGGCAGCTATGGTCTGGCGGCGTTCGAGGAACGCATGCGCGGGATCATCCGTGCCGTCGACGGGGGGGACCTCGCGGAGGCGCACCGGCTGGTGGGCGATGTGGGCGATATGCTGGTCACCGGCGCGATGGCGTTGCGGGCCTGCATGCAGCGGGCCTAGCTGCGATGCGGGTCTATCTCGCCGGCCCCGACGTGTTCCTGCCCGACCCGCACGCGCGGGCGGCCAGCCTGAAGGCGATCTGCGCGCGTCACGGTATGGAGGGGGTGTCGCCGCTCGACGCGCCCGATGGCGTGCCGGAGGCATGGCGGGCGCTGCCGTTGGCGCGCTTCATCGCGCTGTGCAACGAGGCCCATATCCGCGCCTGCGATGCGCTGATCGCCAACCTGACGCCGTTTCGCGGGCCGAGTGCCGATGTCGGCACCGTGTTCGAGGTGGGGTTCATGCGCGCACTCGGGCGCCCGGTGCTGGGCTGGAGCAATGTGGCGGCGGATTTCTTCAGCCGGACGCGCACGGTGGCGGGGGCCCATGCGGTGGGCGAGGAATGGCGCGACGATGCCGGGATGCTTCTGGAGAGCTTCGGCATGACCGACAACCTGATGATTGACGGGGCGATCCTGGCCTCGGGCGGCACCATCGAAATCGCCGATGTGCCGCCGGCCGAGCGCTGGACCGACCTGACGGCGTTCGAGCGCTGCGTGGCGGCGTTGCGGCGGGGCTAGGCGCCGGCCTGGACGATGGCGAGGGCCTGGCCGATGGCGGCCTGACAGGGGTCGATGACGGGCAGGCCGAGTTCGCGCTCGATGGCGAGGCGGTGGTGGCTCATGCCGGTGCAGCCGAGGATGATGGTCTCGGCGCCCTTGGCGGCCAGGGCCTTGGCGACCTGGATGAGTTTCGCGCGGGTGGCATGCGGGTCCAGCAGGGTTTCCAGGCTGACGTTCATGGCGATTTCGCCGGCGAGGCGATCCTCCAGGCCGATGGCGCGCAGGGCGGCGAGGTGGCGGGATTTGGAGGCGTTGACCAGGCCGATGACGCCGAAGCGGTCGGCGCGCGCGACCGCGGCAGTCACTGCGCAGCGGAAGATGCCCAGCACCGGGGTGGTAGTGGAGGCACGCACCGCCTCAATCCCGGGATCGGACGCGCAGGCGACCACAAAGGCCGCGGCGCGGGTGTGCTCCACGAGGTGGCACAGCGGTTCCACCACGCTGTGCCAGTCGCGCCAGGAGTAGATCGCCTTGGGGCCCTCGGCGAGGGTCGCGACATCGATCTCCGGGCCGCCCTCGAAGCGGAACGGCGCGATGGCGGCGTCGATCCCTGCGGAGCAGTCCTGGCTGCAATTCGGGTTGATCACGAGTATACGGGTCATGCGGAAAGTCTTGGTCGCGTTCGCGCCCGGGATCAAGTAATGCTGCACTGCGGTGCGCGGATCGGCGTGCCGGTTTCAGGGGGTAACACCGTGTCAGAAGTTGTGCCGGTTGCCGAAATCGCTCCTGTACGCTGGCAGCCCGACCGGAGCCGCAAGGTGCCGGCGTGGCCAGTGCCGCGGGTCTGGCAGGCGATGTTGCGCGGGGCGGCGGGAAAATGCCCGGCCTGCGGTGAAACGCGGCTGTTTCGCGCCTTCCTCAAGGTAAACGCCAAGTGCGCCAAGTGCGACGCGCCGCTTGGCCTGGCGCGCGCCGATGACGCGCCGCCGTATTTCACCATCCTGCTCGTCGGTCACATCATCGTGCCGCTGATGATGGTGGTGGAGCGGGTGTGGACGCCGGATTTGTGGGTGCACACGGCGCTGTGGGTGCCGCTGAGCCTGATCATGACAATCGGATTGCTGGGCCCCATCAAGGGGATGACCGTGGGCGTGATGACCGCGATGGGCATGCTCACCGAGGCCGGGCCGGGCTGATCGGCGATGGAGCGATCGCCTGATCTCGCGGCACCGGAGGCGCGGCTGGATCGGATCGCGCTGGAAGGCGAGGCGCTGACGCGGCTGTCGCCATTGCTGGAGGCCGACCGGGCCCAGGCGGTGGCGGACCTCCAGGCCGAGAACCGCTTCCTGCCGACCGCCGGCGGAGTCGGGCCGTACGGATTGCGGCTGTCGATCCAGGAAGGGCGGCTGGTATTCGATATCCGCGCCCATGATGATGTGCCGCTGCGCACCATCCTGCTGGCGCTGGGGCCGTTTCGTGGTTTGATCCGGGACTATCAGATGCTGGTCGACAGCCACATCATGGCGGTGGCCGAGGGGCGCGAGGCGCGCATCCAGGCGATCGACATGGGGCGGCGGGGCCTGCACAACGAGGGCGCCGAGCTGCTGGTGCGGCGCCTGGACGGCAAGGTGACGATTGATTTCGCCACCGCGCGCCGGCTTTTCACCCTTGTTTGCGTATTGCATCAGAGAATCTAGATGAAGATCGATGGCACTCCCTACCGCAGCGTCTGGCTCGACGAGCAGGACGGCTGGTCGGTGCGAATTCTTGACCAGACGAAGCTGCCATGGACGGTGGATATCCTGCGGCTGACGACGGTGGCGGCGGCGGCGCATGCCATTCGCTCCATGCAGGTGCGCGGCGCGCCGTTGATCGGCGCGGTGGCGGCCTACGGGCTGTGCCTGGCGCTGCGGGCGGATGCTTCCCCGGAGGCGATGGAGCGCGATGCGGCGATGCTGGGGGCGACGCGGCCGACTGCGGTGAACCTGCAATGGGCGCTCGATCGGATGCTGGCGGTGCTGCGGCCGGTGGCCTCGGCCGATCGGGTGGCGCTGGCCTATCGCGAGGCGGCGGCGATCGCCGACGAGGATGTGGCGATGTGCGCCGCGATCGGGCGGCATGGACTGGGGCTGATCACAGATTTCGCCCAGCCCGGCCGGCGGGTGAATGTGCTGACCCATTGCAACGCCGGCTGGCTCGCTACTGTGGACTGGGGCACCGCGCTGGCGCCGATCTACCTCGCGCATGACCAGGGGATCGACGTGCATGTGTGGGTGGACGAGACCCGGCCGCGCAACCAGGGCGCGCTGCTGACGGCGTTCGAGCTGGGCAGCCACGGGGTGCAGCACACGGTGATCGCCGATAACGCGGGCGGGCACCTGATGCAGCACGGGATGGTGGACCTGGTGATTGTCGGCACGGACCGGGTGACGCGGATCGGCGATGTGGCCAACAAGATCGGTACCTATCTCAAGGCGCTGGCGGCACGCGACAACATGGTGCCGTTCTGGGTGGCGGTGCCGTCCTCCACGATCGATTGGTCGGTGTCGGACGGGGTGCGGGAAATTCCAATCGAGGAACGGGCGGCGACCGAAGTGACGACGCTGACCGGGCGGGGGATGGATGGCGCGGTGACCACCATCCGGGTAACGCCGTCGGACAGTCCGGCGGCCAATCCGGCGTTCGACGTGACGCCGGCGCGGCTGGTGACCGGGCTGATCACCGAGCGCGGGCGGTGCGCCGCGACAGCCGAGGGCCTGCGCGGCTTGTTCCCGGAACGTGGCTGAGTTTGCGATGGATCAACTTTCTTCCGCCACATCGCGGATATAGCTTGCTCTGCGGCGAGGGCCCGTCAAAGTAGGGGCTCTGGGAAGCGCAAGGAGCGGTAACGGGCGTGGCGGAGTTCTGGGCCGAGTGGGGCTCGTTGGCATATCTCGGCGCGGCAATCTGGGCGTTCTTCGAGGGCGAGACCTTCGTGCTGCTGGCGGCCGCGGCTGGCCGGGCGACCGGCTTGATCAATCCCTGGTACCTGATGATCAGCGTCTGGCTCGGCTCGTTCGCCGGGGATCAGGTGTGGTTCACGCTTGGCCGAAAATTCGGCGCCCAGGCGGCGCGGCGGTTTCCCGGGGCTGAGCGGCGGCTGGACCAGGCACTGCGGTTCCTCGACAAGTACGGCACGGTGTTCGTGCTGACCTTCCGGTTCGTCTATGGCATCCGTAACATCTCGTCCGTCGCGTGCGGCGTGGCGGGGATGAACTGGGGCCGGTTCGCGTTCTGGAACTTCATCGCGGCCGGGCTGTGGGCGGCGAGTTTCGTGGCCGGTGGCTGGTTCCTCGCCGAATGGCTGGGGCCGGATGGCGTATATTGGATGCTGGCCGGGGTGGGCATGTGCCTCGTCGGGCTGATCGCGCTCAAGATATGGCGCGGCGTAAGTCGGGCGGCGGCCAAGCAAGCGGCCTGAGGTTATTCCAGGGCTTTGATGGCGGTGTCGATCAGGCCCAATGCGGCCAGACGATCACCGCTGGCGAGCGCGACACGCGCGGCTTTGATGGTCTCCACCGGCTTCTGGTCGCTCGGCTGGCCCGCGAGCGAGGGCCGGACATCGCGCGTCAGCGCCCGGCTTTCGGCGCGTTCGAGCGCTTCCGTGGCTTCGGAGACGCGGCCGGCGGCGATGGCCTGGCGGGCGGCGCGGAGGAAGGCGGCGGCCGGAGCGTCCTCATCGAGGGTGGCCTGGAGCGGGGCCAGCACGATACCCCCGGCCGGTTGCCCGGGCGATTGAGCATGAACGGCGCTGGCGCCGGTGAGCAGGACGACGGCGAGAAGGGCGATTTTGCGCATGTGCTCAACGTAGGCAGCCCATACGCGGATTGCGAGGTGTCCGCCCGGCTGCGCAGGGTGGCAGATATGCGATTTAAGCATCGGGCTGCGCAATATCGGCTACCGAGTCGCGATTACGGGCATGTGATGGCGGTTGGCGGCGTGTGATTTTCCGGCCAGAGGCATCAAAATCGCCCCGTTATCGCAGCGCAAGGTGATCAACGTCCGTTTTTTGGGCGCACATCACGGTAATGTGTGACTTTATCGTAGTGTCTTCCGTTAAAAATTTATCGAAATCGCGGATGCAATGCTTTGCAACATAGTGACTTCGCGGTTAATTGAAAATCATGGTAAACAGTTTAATGACACGCTGATTCGTCTGGAAATTCTCCGGCGGAGCGGCGCAGGTTTATAAAAGCGCTTACGACGGTGGCCAGGATCTGAGAGACGATGAAACTGTTTGACGGCCGTGAGACCGAGGGAGCGTTGCAACTGCGGGTGTTGATCGTCGATGACGATCCGAGCATCTGCGAGGCGCTTGGTATCGCATTGCATGCCAACGGAATTGCCACCCAGAGCGCCGGCAGCGGTGCCGAGGCGGCCGAAAAAATGGGGGCATTCGCACCGCACGTGGCGCTGATCGACCTTGGACTGCCGGATACCAACGGTATCGAGCTGATCAAGTGGCTGAAGGAGCGCTATGCCTGCGGCATGATCATTGTCACCGGCAATGACGCCGAGGCCGAGCGCATCATCGGCCTGGAGATCGGGGCGGACGACTACATCAACAAGCCGCCGGCCCTGCGCGAACTGGTTGCGCGCATCCGCGCCGTGCATCGCCGTGTTGGCAACCCGACGGTGGCGCCGGTCCGCGCCAGCGAGAGTACGCCGGCCGAGCCGCGTGGCCGCCAGCAGATCTCGATCGGGGCAATGTCGGTCGATATGGACCTGCGCCGCATCACCGACATGGCCGGCCGCAACGTGACCGTGACGGCGGCCGAGTTTTCGGCGCTGGAAATGCTGGTGCAGGCCGAAGGCGATGCGGTTTCGCGCGAGGCGATCTCACAGCAGGTGCTGCGCCGCCCGTGGCAGGCGGAGGACCGCAGCGTCGACCAGATCATCTTCCAGTTGCGCAGCAAGCTGGTGCCGCACGACAAGGACCATCTGGTGATCCAGACCGTGCGCGGCGCCGGCTACCGCCTGGTGCTGCCGGCGCGCTGAGGGGGGCTTGCGGCTGGTGCCGGCGTCAGCAGATGCCGGCGCCATGCAGGATGCCGTACCATAGCCCGGTGGAGCCGACGATCATGGCCCACCAGATCAAACCGCCATCGAGAAACCGGGAATAGCCTTCCCGTGGGCTTGCCTGTGGCGCGCCGGCATCGCGCGCGCCGGCCTGCGGGGTGGGGTTGGCAGGAAATCCGCGTTCGAAGGTGGTCATGGTACAGCCTCGCTCGGGGACGGGATCGACTAGTTCATTTGCAGCGTAACGGTGGGTTCGGCCAGGGTTTGCGCGGTGTGGAGGGCGGCTTCGATCGCCATCTGGTCGACGATGTCCTGGTTGAATTCGACAGGCTCATGGACCATCGCGGCGTGGCCGAGGATGTCTTCCACTTCGGGCTTGGCGGCGATCATCGCGGCCATGATCAGCTGTTTTTCCCCGAACAGGAGGCGGCGGGGGCCCCACATGTAGAACGGCTCGGTATCGGCCTTGGGGTCCCACACGCGGCAACGGAAATAGGCTTCGTCGTCTTTGTACTGGGCCGGCCAGGCGGTGGCGATCACGCGCGCCGGGGCGGTGACGGGTGCGACGGGGGCGGTGGTGGTGTGTCTCGTGAAGAACATGATGGCCTCCCGCTGGGGGGTGGGTCGCGCTGCTTGCCGTTGCTTTCCGGCTCGCCATCATCACTACGCCGGGGCCCCGGGGCACCCTAGTCAGGAACGGTCAACTATTAATCGGTTATAGATCAACTGGTTGACGATTGTTTACAGAGTTGGTTGGGATGGTTGGCCGGGGTGTCAACATTTGGCCGGGTGGCGGCACCGCGGCCACGCAAAAAAGGGCCGCCCGGTTTCCCGGGCGGCCCTTTCCGCAAGCGCTCCATGCACAATCCAGGGCGCCTCGGCGGCGGTTTCAGCAAACCCCGGCGAGGTGCAGAGCGCCATACCAGAACCCCGTGCAGCCGATGATCACCGCCCAGCGGAGGATGATGGCATCGATCTGCCGCCCCGGCGCGGACGCCGCCTGCGACGACGCACCTTGCCAGCGGAAAGCGTGGGGAGCCTGAAGGGATGTTTGGTCGAAGGTGGGTTCGCTGCCGGCCAGGCCGTGGACGATCGCCATGATACGTGCTCCTCCAGGTTTCAGGCTTCGCTCATCTTCATCATCAGGACGCGGCCGCTATCGACCTGCTCGAGGTGCAGGGCGGCTTCGAGGGTCATCGGGTCCACGATATCCTGGTTGAATTCAACGGCTTCATGGACATAAGCGGCGCGTTCGAAGATTTTCTGCGCCTCGGGCTTGGCCGCCACGAGGGCTGCGAGGATCACCTGCTGGTCGGCGGACAGCAGCCGGCGCGGGCCCCACATGTAGAACGGCGCGGTATCGGCCACGGGGTCCCACACGCGGCAGCGGAAGTAGGCTTCGTCTTCGCGGTAATGCGACGGCCATGCGGTGGCGATCACGCGAGGGGCGGCCTTGGCCGGCTTGGGCTTGGATTGCCACGGGAAATGCATTGCCGGCTCCCTTTGCGGGGTGAAAATCGAGGGCGGCCGGAGTTCTCCGGCGCCACTCTTCACTACAACTGAACGATGTCGCATCAAAGTTAGGAAGCGTTATGTATTAATGTGTGGGGATTCAAGCAACTAGCAGCGTGATGTCGGGGCGGCCAACATAACATCGAGTCCCGAGGCGTCGGTGTTGGCGCGTGCGGGGATCAATCCTCGAGGCGAAAGGCGTCGGCGATGCGGCGCACGGCGCCCACGGCGTCCACCACGATGACATCGAAGCGGACACCCTGGGCGCCCCAGTCCGGATTGGCCGCCATCAGCAGTTCGGCGGCGGCAATCAGGCGCAGGCGCTGGCGGGCGCCGAGGGCGGCGGCGGCACCGGCGAGGGTGGGGCGATGCTTGACCTCGATGATGGCGAGCAGCCCGTCCTTTTCGGCCGCCGCATCCACCTCGCCGGCCGCGGTGCGCAGGCGGCGGCCGAGGATGGTCCAGCCATCGGCCGACAGGGCGGCGATGGCGCGCGCTTCGGCATCGATCCCGGCGGCGAAGGCAAGGTGGCCGCGCAGGGCCCGCCGGTTCATGTGCGAACCCGTTTCATGCGCCAGCCTGGGCGCGGGGCATCTGCTCCGGCATGGCGCGATCGCGGCCGATGAGGGCCAGGCCCTCGGCGACGGAGACGAATTCGCCGCCGGCGGTCACCTTGGCGGGCCCGAAGCGGTCCTCGAAGAGGCGGCGCACGGCGGGCACGAAGGAGGTGCCGCCGGTGAGGAACACGTGGTCGATAGCCGAGGCGGGCAGGTTGGCGGCGGCCAGCGCGCGGTCCACCGTGGCGGCGAAGCGGGCAATATCCTCGGCGATCCAGGATTCGAAATCGGTGCGGGTGACGGTGGCGTCGATGGCGATGGTCTTGTGGTGGAAGTGCAGTTCGGCGCTGTCCTGGTGGGAGAGTGCCGCTTTTACCGCGGAGACGGCCTGGTAGAGGCGGTAGCCGAGTTCGTCCTCGATGAGGGTGATGAGGTTGCGCAGGCGCTGCGGTTCGGCGGCGGCGTTGGCGACCTCGCCGATCTCGCGCAGGGTTTTCGGGTTGCGCATCAGGCTGAGGCGGTGCCAGCGGGCGAACTGGATGAAGTATTCCGGCGGTACCGGCAGTTCCTTGCCCATGATGCGGTAGATGCCGCCCTTGCCGAGCAGGGGGGAGATCACGCGGTCGATGATGCGGTAGTCGAACACGTCCCCGGCGACACCGATGCCGGCGTGGCCGAGGGCGGCGACGCCGGCGCCAGGGGTGAAGCGCAGGACCGAGAAGTCCGACGTGCCGCCGCCGAAATCGCCGATCAGCACGTTGGCGGCGGTGGTCAGGGTGCGGGCGAAGCGGTAGCCGGCGCCCTCGGGTTCGAGCGCGAGTTCGACATCGGGCATGCCGGCCTCGGCGTAGGCGGCGCGCAGGCGGCGGACGCCGAGTTCGTCGTTGGCGAATTCCCCGGCGAAGCGGACAGGGTGGCCGGCGACGATGCGGGCGCCCGTGGGGTCGATCCCGGCGGCGGCGAGGAATTCGCGCAGGAACAGGGCGATCAGGCGTTCCAGGGTGAAGGGACGGCCGAAGACGCGGGTTTCGCTGAAGCTGGCCTGGGCGAGGTAGGTTTTGAGCGACATCATCAGCCGCGAATCGAGCGGATCGTCGATGTAGGCCTCGATGGCGGCGGGGCCGGCGGCGTGGCTCAGGCGGCCGCCGGAGCGCACGTGCTCGGTCCAGAAGCACAGCACGGAGCGGAACACGTCCTGCACGGCGTCACCGGTGGTGAAGCGCGCGATCGTGGACGAGCCGTCGGCGTTGAGCCTGGCGACGACGCTGTTGGTGGTGCCGAAATCGATGCCGATGACAGGTTTCATGCGCCGCCGCTCCCGAGGGCCGGCGGTTCAACCCCATTCGGTGGTTCGGCGCAAGGCCTGCGCGAGCGGGTCAGTCGCTATCCTGGTGCGGCACGTTGATCATGCGGCGGGTGCCGGCGGCGACATCGTAGATATGGAAGGAGTCCATGTTGCGGCCGTAGAGGTGCAGGCTGACGCAGGTTTCGTGGTTGTCGGCCACGCCGGTCATGTGGATGTGGTCGGGGTTGGGCACGAAGGTGGAGACCGCGCCGGGGTTGAGCAGCACGATGCCGCCGCGCTTGAGGCGGATGCCGGAGTCTGCGGTGATTTCGCCATCGGCCGCCATGTAGGCGCGTTCCTCCAGCATGCCGCGCACCACGCCCACCACGCCCCAACTGCCGTGATCGTGCACCTGGGTCCATTGGCCGGGCCGCCACACCAAGGCGAACAGCGAGAAGTTGCCGCTCGGACAGATGTGGATGGCGTTGCGGGTGTAGTGGTCGGGCTCGCTGCGGAAATGGTTGGGCTGGAGGAATTCGTCGGCGCTGCCGACAAGGCGGTGCATCAGGGGGGCGATGGCGATGACGCAGTCGGCCGGATCGTCGATGCTGTCGGCGATGGCGCGGCTTTCGGCGATGAAGGCTGCGAGGCTCGGATGCAGGCTGGTGGTGTCCGACATGCTAGAAGCGCTCCTCTCCGCGATGCCGGACGGCATCCGGGAAATCCCGATACAACGCGAAGACGGGGTTTTGCACCAGGGCATTCACCCCGAAATGGAAGCCTTCGGCTGGATCGCGGCGTGACGCGACGAGCTGGAAGGCGGCCTCGAGTTGGGCGAGGTCTCGAACCTCGATCATCAGGTTCCAGTCGCCGTGGCCCTTGAGGCCGAAGCCGAGCTTGGCGCGGGTGAGGCGGTGGCCTGCGATGAGGCCCTCGCTGCGCAGGTGACCCATATAGTGGTCGAGGCTTTCGACGAGCTTGAGGTCGGTGATGCCGGGCTTGAGATCGAAGTAGACGCAATAGAGGTCCATGGGGGCTGTCCTCGGCTGAAAGGGCGGGGCCATCATGCCCGCTTGATGCGTTCGACAGAAGGGCGGGCGTTTGCATGGTTGGGTGACACGGGCAACAATGTGTCCGGCCCGATTGCGAGGAGATCCCGATGAACCAGCGCCGCCTCGCCATTGCCGCCGCTATCGCGACCGGGGTGCAGGTGGGGGCCGCGATGGTGGCGACGCGGGTGGTGGCGCAGGCGATGGGGCCGGCGACGCTGGCGCTGCTGCGGTATGTGATCGGGTTCCTGTGCCTGGTGCCCGCCGCGATGGTGGTGTGGCCGCGCACGCGGTTCGCGGCGCGCGATATCGTGCCGGTGGCGCTGCTGGGGATAGGGCAGTTCGGGATTCTGGTGGCGCTACTCAATGCGGGGCTACGCAGCGTGCCGGCGGGGCGGGGGGCGCTGTTGTTCGCCAGTTTTCCGCTGATGACGTTGGCGCTGGCCGGGGTGATCGGGCAGGAGCGGCTGACGCGGGCGAAGGTGCTGGGCGTGCTGCTCACCATGCTGGGCGTCGGGCTGGCGATGGGGGAGCGGGTGTTTGCCGCCGGCGGCAGCCTGTGGGGGGAGGCGGCGGTGCTGGGGGCGGCGCTGTGCGGGGCGGTGTGCAGCGTGTTCTATCGGCCGTATCTGCGGCGCTATCCGCCGGTGGCGGTAAGCGCGGTGGCGATGCTGGCCTCGGTGGGGTTTCTCGCGGTTGTCGCGGCGGGCAGCGAGGGCTTGTTCGCGGCGCCACTGGTGCTGGGGGCCGGTCAGTGGGGTGCGGTGGTGTTCATCGGCGTGGGCAGCGGGGCAGGCTATTTCTTCTGGCTCTACGCGCTGAAGCATTTGCCGGCGACGCAGGTGACAGTGTCCTTGTCGCTGTCGCCGTTGACGGCAATTGCATTGGGGGCGGTTTTGCTGGGCGAACCGGTGGGGATGGGGGTGGCGCTGGGGTTCGTGGCGATCGCGGCCGGGATGTGGCTGGCGACGCGGCCTGGGTAAGCCTGGCGCCTACGCGTGGAGGTCGGGGCGCTTGGAGGTCCGGGCGGGAATCGAACCCACATACGCGGATTTGCAGTCCGCTGCATCACCACTCTGCCACCGGACCGGTGCGGGGGTTGCGTTATTGTCCGCGGCGATGGCGGCGGTCAAGCCCTGGTTCGGATCATCAGGCGCGCGGCGGCCTTTGCGATATGTCAACCCACGCGATATATTGCGCGGATTGCGGCCCTTGGCCGACCACGGACCCGAGATTGGACCGACGCCGATGCACAGCACCTCATTCGAAGCCGCCCGCACCATTATGGTCGACAGCCAGGTTCGCCCGAACAAGGTGACCGATCGGCGCATCATCGATGCGATGCGGCGCCTGCCGCGCGAGCGGTTCGTGCCGGCGGGGGCCAGTGCGCTTGCCTATGCCGACGAGGATGTGCCGCTGGGCGGCGGGCGGGTACTGCTGGAGCCGATGGTGATCGCGCGGCTGGTGCAGTTGGCCGCGGTGCATGCCGGCGAGAAGGTGCTGGTGGTGGCGGCGGGGACGGGCTACGGCGCGGCGCTGCTCGCGGCCTCGGGCGTGGCGGTGACGGCGCTTGAAGAGGACAAGGCGCTGACGGCGGTGGCACGCACGGCGCTCGCCGGGATCGGCGGAATCGCGCTGGTCGAGGGCGCGTTGACCGCCGGATGGGCCGCCGGCGGGCCGTATGACGTGGTGTTCGTCGAGGGCGCCATCGAGGAATTGCCGGCGGCGCTGGTGGCGCAGGTGAAGCCGCAGGGCGGGCGCCTGGTGGCGATCCAGTCGCTGGATGGGCGGACCAGTCAGGCGGTGAGCGGCATGGTGATGGGCGGCAAGGTGGCGCTGCTGCCGGCGTTCGATTGCGCGACTCCGCTACTGCCGGCGTTCCGTCGCGCGGCGGCCTTCGTATTCTGAACCGGGATGGCTGATCTGCGGCGGGGCGTCACAGACCCATGGCGCAGCGCAGCAAGCTATGGCACATCTACGGCGATGGAAACCGTGACGATGACGAGGTTCGGACAGATGCAGCGCTGGCAGCCCTTTCGCGGACCGATGATGACACTCCGAGGCGCCCTGTTGGCTTCGGCGCTGGTGGCGGTCCCGGTGGCCGGTGTGCCCCACGCGTTTGCCCAGCAGGCGCCGGCGCAAACCGCCTCCACTGCGGTGGCACAGCCGCGCACGCTGACCGAGGCGCTGGCGCTGGCCTATTCGTCGAACCCGACCTTGCTGGCCGAGCGGGCTAACCTGCGCGCGACCGACGAAACGGTGCCCGCGGCGCTGGCCGGCTGGCACCCGACGGTGACGGTGAGCGCCACCGCCGGTTTCGCCAATGATGTGCGTCTCAACCACATCCCCTCCGGCAGCATCACCCAGCGGTCGGTGGCCGATCGCGGTTTGAACACGGCCACCGTGACCGCCACGCAGCCGCTGTATCGTGGTGGCGCCACCCGCGCTGGCACCAACAAGGCCGAGAACCAGGTGATGGCCGAGCGGGCTCGCCTCTATGCCCAGGAACAGGCGACGTTGCAGGCGGTGGTGACCGCCTATGTCGGCGTGATCCAGGCCACCCAGGTGCTGGCGCTGAACACCAACAATGAGCAGGTGCTGACGCGCCAGTTGCAGGCGACCAATGACCGGTTCCGCGTCGGCGAATTGACGCGCACGGACGTGGCGCAGGCCGAGGCGGCGCTGGCCAATGCGACGGCGACGCGGCAGACCTCGGAAGGCAACCTGCAAACGGCGCGCTCGACGTTCCGTGATGCGGTGGGTTCGCTGCCCGGCAAGCTGGTGGAGCCGCAGCCGCTGCGGCTGCCGACCCGCACGCTGGAGCAGGCGCAGTCAACCGCGCGGACCAACAACCCCACGGTGGTGGCCGCGTTGTTCGATGACGCGGCGGCGAAGGACAACTTCGACCTGCAATACGCGCGCCTGATGCCGCAGCTGAGCCTCCAGGCCCAGTACGGCCGCAACGAGGACTCGACGACGAAGAACCTGCAGACCAACACCGGGCAGATCCTCGCGGTGCTGAGCATGCCTATCTACCAGGGCGGCTCGGAATACGCGGCCATCCGCCAGGCGCGCCAGCAGCAGTTGCAGACCCGGCAGAAGCTGGAGGCGGCGCGCAGCACCACCATCCAGCAGGTGACCTCGGCGTGGGCGACCTATGGCGCCGCCAAGGCCGCCATCGAGAGCACGCGGTTGCAGATCAAGGCGAACGAAATCGCCCTTGAAGGCGTGCAGCGCGAGGCCCTGGTGGGCAGCCGCACCACGCTCGATGTGCTGAACGCCGAGCAGGCGCTGTTGCAGTCCCGCGTGACGCTGATCCAGAACCTCGCCAGCATGGTGACCGCCTCGTACCAGGTGGCCACCGCGACGGGCAAGCTCACGGCGCGCGATCTCAACCTGAATGTGCCGCTGTATGACGAGACCGCCTATTATGCGGCCGTGCGCAACCGTTGGATCGGTACCGGCGATTACGCCACCGACCAGCCGGCCCGCTGACAACCGATGGATGAGGGCCGTTGCATGAGGAGTGGAGCATGAGCGGCACGCATCCGGACAAGCCTGCCGCGCCCGCGGCCGGTGGCGATCCTTCGATGGAGGATATCCTGGCCTCCATCCGGCGCATCCTGAGCGAGGATGAGCCGGCGGCCGATGCGGCCGCGGCGACGACGGATGTCGTTCACCATGAGGCTCCCGCGACGGTGGCGGCGATACCGGCACCGAAGCCGGCCGATGATGTGCTGGCATTGGATGCCTCGATGATCGTCGAGCAGCCGCGCGCGGCGGCCCGGCCGGCCGATGCGTCGGCGTTGATGGCGCCCGAAACCGAGGCGGCGGTGGCGTCCTCCGTCGGCGGGCTGCTGCGTACCCTGATCGCCGAGCGCGATACCGTTGCGGTCTACCGCGGCGGCCCCACCATCGAGGACCTCGTGCGTGAGGAAATCCGCCCGTTGCTGAAGCACTGGCTCGACACCAACTTGCAGGCGCTGGTCGAGCGGCATGTACGGGCCGAGATCGAGCGCGTCGTCGGCCGCGCCGTATCCTGATCCTTTTTTCGTTCAGCATTCGGTTGGCCGCATTCGGTTAACCCGGGTGCGGAACCCCGAGCGAGAACACCCATGCTGAACAAGACCTATAATCCCGCTGAAATCGAGACGTCGCTCTATGAGGGCTGGGAGCAGGCCGGCTCCTTCGCCTGCCAGCCCGAGAGCAATGCGGCGCCGTTCACCATCATGATCCCGCCGCCGAATGTGACCGGCAGCCTGCACATGGGCCATGCGCTGACCTTCACCATCCAGGACACCCTGGTGCGGTGGCGGCGGATGCAGGGGCGCGATGCACTGTGGCAGCCCGGCACCGACCATGCGGGCATCGCGACACAGATGGTGGTGGAGCGGCTGCTTGGCGAGGAAGGCACCACTCGCCGGGAGCTTGGACGCGACAAGTTCCTCGAACGGGTGTGGCAGTGGAAGGCCGAATCGGGCGGCACCATCACGCGGCAGTTGCGCCGCATCGGTGCCTCGCTGGATTGGCCGCGCGAGCGCTTCACCATGGATGACGGCTGCTCCGAGGCGGTGCGGCAGGTGTTCGTCACCCTGTTCAAGCAGGGGCTGATTTATCGCGACCGGCGGCTGGTGAACTGGGACCCCAAGTTCCAGTCGGCGATTTCGGACCTCGAGGTTGAGAACCAGGAGGTGCGCGGCAATTTGTGGCACATCGCCTACCCGATCGAAGGGCAGCCCGGCCGCACCATCACGGTGGCGACGACGCGGCCGGAGACCATGCTGGGCGATACCGCGGTGGCGGTGCATCCGACCGATGCGCGCTATCAGGACCTGATCGGGCAGTTCGCCATTCTGCCGCTGGTGGGCCGGCGCATCCCCATCGTGGCCGATGAATATTCCGATCCGGAGAAGGGTACCGGGGCGGTGAAGATTACCCCGGCGCATGATTTCAACGACTTCGCGGTGGGCAAGCGGCATGACCTGCCGATGCCCTCGATCCTGGACAAGGAAGCGCGGGTCATCCTCGGCGAAATCGCGGAGGCCATCGCGGCGGTGGAGGGCGTGGCGGACCCGGCGTTTGTCCGCACGTTGGAAGGGCTCGATCGCGGGATGGCGCGCAAGGCCATCGTGGCGGAGCTGGAGCGGCTCGAAATCCTGGTGAAAGTGGAGCCGCATGTGCACCAGGTGCCGCATGGCGACCGCTCCGGGGTGCCGATCGAGCCGCTGTTGACGGTGCAGTGGTACGCCAATGCGCACGAACTCGCCCAGCCCGCCATCAAGGCGGTGGAGGAGGGGCGCACGAAATTCGTGCCGCAGCAGTGGGAGAACACCTTCTTCGCCTGGATGCGCGACATCCAGCCCTGGTGCATTTCCCGCCAGTTGTGGTGGGGGCATCGCATTCCGGCGTGGTACGGGCCGGACGGGCATGTGTTCGTCGAGCAGACCGAGGCGGAGGCGGTGGCGGCCGCCACCGTGCATTATGGGGTGCCGACGCCGATCAGCCAGGACGATGATGTGCTGGATACTTGGTTCTCCTCGGCCTTGTGGCCGTTCTCCACGCTGGGGTGGCCGGAGCAGACCAAGGAACTGGCGCGCTACTATCCGGGGGACGTGCTGGTCACCGGGTTCGACATCATCTTCTTCTGGGTGGCCCGGATGATGATGATGGGCATCCACTTCATGGGCGATGTGCCGTTCAAGGAAGTGCACATCCACGGGCTGGTTCGCGACGAGAAGGGCCAGAAGATGAGCAAGTCCAAGGGCAACGTGATCGACCCGCTGGACCTCATCGACCGCTTCGGGGCGGATGCGCTGCGCTTCACCATTTGCGCGCTGACCGGGCCGGGACGCGATGTGAAGCTGGGCGCGGCGCGGGTGGAGAGCTATCGCAGCTTCGTCACCAAGCTGTGGAACGCGGCCAGGTTCTGCGAAATGAACGCGATAGCGCCCGATCCGACGTTCACCCCCGATCAGGCGACGCTGCCGCTGACGCGGTGGATCCTGAGCGCGCTGAACGACACCATCGGCGAGGCCGGGGCGGCGCTGGAGGCCTATCGCTTCAACGACTATGCGGCGGCCTGCTATCGCTTCACCTGGAATTCGTTCTGCGACTGGTTCCTCGAATTCGCCAAACCGGCGCTGGCCGATGCGGGCAGCCCGGAGGCCGCCGAGGTGAAGCGCACGGCGGCGCATGTGCTGGGCGTCATCCTGCGGCTGCTGCATCCGGCGATGCCGTATGTAACGGAGGAACTGTGGGACCGCTTCGGCTATGGCGAGCGCAACAGCCTGATCGGGACGGCCTGGCCGGTCGCCGAGGACGTCCCGGGGGCCGTGCCGGCGCGGGCGGAACTGGACTGGGTGGTCCGGCTGATTTCCGAGGTGCGCACGGTGCGCGCCGAGATGAATGTGCCGCCGTCGCAACTCGGCCCGGTGCTGCTGAAGGACGCCACGGCGGAGACCATGGCGCGGGGCGGGCGCTGGATCGAGGCGATCGGGCGGATGGCGCGGGCCAGCACCTTCGCGGCGCTCGATGGCGACGTGCCGCAGGGTTCGGCGCAGGCGGTGATCGACGAGGCCACCATCGTGCTGCCGCTGGCTGGGTTGATCGATCTGGCGCAGGAGCGGGCGCGGTTGGCCAAGGAGCGCGGCAAGATCGTGGCGGAGTCCGAGAAGACGGCGAAAAAGCTCGGCAATGCGGACTTTATCGCGCGTGCGCCGGCGGAGATCGTCGAGGAAATCCGCGAGCGCCTGGCATCGAGCGATGCCGAGGTGGCGCGGCTGGATGCGGCGCTGTCGCGGATCGCCACGACATGACTTTTCCGTGGCGGCGACTGCGGTATTTTCGAGTTTCCCCGCCATGGTGAAATAACTTCTTCATTGCCACGATGGACCGGACCGGGCATCCGTTCTAGCATGGTCCTCAAAATGGGGGACTGGCATGAACGACGACCAACGCGCCGCGCTCAACCTGATGTTCGGCCTGGATTTGCCGACGACCGGGGTGAAAACAGCGACCGTCAAGAACGCGCAGGACCAGGCGCGTTTAAAGACGCTGGCACGCACGTTCAAGGCGCTCGGGGACCAGTCACCGGAATTCGCGGTCGGCCCGCTGACCAAAATCAAAGCCGAACTGGCCACGTGGGACAAGACGCCGCCGACCGACGAACTCCCCGGCGGCCCTGGTAACGCGATAAACGCGTTCTGGCTGATCCAGGAGGTAGACCGCGAGCTCGCGAGCCTGAAAGCCACCGCGGTGGCCAAGGTGGATGCGGGGGCGACGGCGCTTCAGGCCAAGGTTGATGCCGTGCCGCCGCTACCGGCTCCGGCAACCGCTGAGGCAAAAAAGACCCGTGCGGCGGCGATCAATAAGCTTCTGACCGCCGGCGAACCCGAGGTTGTGCGGCTGCAGGCAATTCTCACCCAGTTCACCGGCACCAGCACCGGGTTGACGGCAGTGGCAACGGCGCTTGCCGCCCTCAAGGCCGAGTTCAAGACCCTGCGCCCGGAGTCTACGCCGGGTGCGGTACTCCACCCGGTGCCGGACGCCGCGCGCCCGGCGCTTGGTACGGCCGATGCGGACACCGCAAGACTTGGTACGCTCCTCCAGACCACCGAAGGCCGTATGGCAACGAACGCCAAACCGGTCCTCGCCGACGTAGAGGCCGCGAACACCATTATCGAGGCCAAGATTGACCGGACCACTGCCGAGGCGGCCATGAAGGCGCACAAGACCTGGGACAAGGTCAAGGAACACTACCGTGGCTTGCCGAAGGACGCGGGCACGACGTTCATGTCCATGATGTGGTGGTTCCGCCGGCGCGAGGTGGATGGGCTGATGTCGGAGTTGCAGAAAGAGTGGGATTTTGCCTGGGGCAGCGTCGGCAGCGCCAATCCGGAGAGCGACTATGACGTGACCGTACGCGAGCACGGCCGCAAGACGGATGGCGACAAGACCGTGAAGCGGGACGATTTCGAACTCGTCGAGGACTTCAACCGGCTGCTGTCGGCCAAACCCTGGGCGGGCGGTGCCCCACCAGGCATTCTGTTCGACACCAATCTCTACGCCGAAGCTGTGGTCGAGGATGCTGCGGTGCCGAGTGACGAGGCGCCGGAGGCCACCGCCGCCCGCAAGAACATGGGCGCCATGAAGGAGCAGGGGCAGGACGTCGGTGCCCTGATGAAACTGCGCCGCTACATGGATTGGGACGAGTTCGAGGACTACAAGGACAAGATGCTGGCGGGCATCGCCGATGCCGATGCGCGCAAGGTGGCCGAAAAGCAGTTCGACGAAGCCGATTCGCTGTTCTTCATCGCCCGCGCTGACCAACTCACCCAGGCCGGCGTTGTGGTCGCAGGAGCGACCGACACACCCGAAGGGCAGAAGGCAATCCTCGCCGCCGCCGCCAAGCTCGAACACGACGATCCGGCGAAGGCGATGGACGCCAATAACAAGCTCTACGTCGCCAAGATGAAGGAGGTTCGCGTCCTGGAGAAGAAGTACGACGCCGAATCCGATCCGGCCAAGAAAGCCGCCCTGCTGGCGATGCTGAAAACCCTGCAGGCGGATGCGACGTTCTTTGCCGCGGAGGCCTATCACAGCGAGGGGCCGCTCAAGCACGTCGTCAAGGCCGGCCAGAGCAGCAAGATCGCCATCGAGGGCAACGGCATAACGTATCCGACAGAAAAGGCGAAGAATGAAGCGATTGCCGCCTTGAAGGCAGCGGAATTGGCCAAGATGTCGGCCAACCAGATGCTGCAATCCTTCAATGAAAACCTGGGTGACATGTTGAAGGACCTGCGCCACTACGCGTCCGAGCCGTTCCCGGGCGTTGGGTTTTTCCGTTCCTCGAAGTATCTCGAACGACTGTGCGAAGCCTTCGGTTTGATCACCGGCAAGCTGCCGGAGCGGGCCCAGGCCGGATTCGCTGCCATCAAGATCGGTGGCAAGGCGCCTGATGCTGTCCGCGGGGAAGTGGGCGGCCTGGTGGCGATCCGTGGCGACAAGAAGGGCTTCAAGGCTGATGGGGACGGAGCAGTGCCGGATCCCGAGGCGGAAAAGCAGGCGTATGCCATTGCCGAGATGTCCAAGATTTTCCCGAGTGTGGTCACTCTGCCGGACCTCGGCAAAGTGGTCAGTGCTTTCGGCCAACAGGTGAACGCGCTCGCCCGGAATGCCATCGCTGAGCAAATGAAAGCCGCGAGCGATGCGGCTTACTTCCAGGCCGCGCCGCCTCCGGTCCGGCCGTCATGATGGCAGGTGATTTCCGCGGTCATTATGGTTCTGGGGCGGGTTCCAGCGGAGTGCGGACGAAGGGGGCGTATTTCTCGACCGTGCGCCCGCCCAGCTAGCCCGTCCTATTCATGGGGCTGACGTTCGTTTCGCGATTTGAGCGGCGGGCATGGATTTCCTGTCGCCTGTTTCATCGCGGTAGCCGGTGGTTTTTGATGGGCGTTGGGGTTTCGGGCTGCGGTTGGTTCGGGGGC
>CAIMWH010000315.1 GCA_903845065.1 uncultured Rhodospirillales bacterium
CACGTCGAGTGCCGAGACCGGCTCGTCGGCGACGACGATGCGGGGGTTGAGCATCAGGGCGCGGGCGATGGCGATGCGCTGGCGCTGGCCGCCGGAGAACATGTGGGGGTAGCGGCCGAACTGGTCCTGGCGGAGGCCGACCTTGTCCATCATGGCACGGGCGGCGGCTTCGCGTTCGCGGGCATCGCCGCGGGCGTTGATTTCGAGCGGTTCCTGGAGGATGGAGCCGACGGTTTTGCGCGGGTTGAGCGAGCCGAACGGGTTCTGGAACACCATCTGCACGGAAAGGCGCAGGCGCTTGCGGGCGGCTTCGTCGGCGACGATGGCGCCGTCGATATGGAGTTCGCCCTCCGAGGGGGGTTCGATGAGGGTGGCGACACGGGCGAGGGTGGATTTGCCGCAGCCGCTTTCGCCCACCACGGCGAGGGTTTCGCCCTCGCGCAGGGTGAAGGAGACGCCATCCACGGCCTTGACGACGCCTTTGGCGGCGAACAGGCCGCCGCCGACGGGGTAATGGCGGCGGACGTCCTTGGCCTGCATCAGGATGGTCATGCCGGCGCTCCGAGCGGGGTGTGGCAGCGGACGCCGTTGGCGGTCAGCGGTTTGGTGCTGCGGCAGAGATCGGTGACCAAGCCGCAGCGGGGATTGAACAGGCAGCCGGTCGGGCGGTCATCGATGCCGGGGACGACGCCGGGGATGGTGGGCAGGCGGGCGCGGCCGTGGGCGCGTTCGGGCAGGGCATCGAGGAGGGCGGCGGTGTAGGGGTGGCGGGGGGCGGCGAACAGGGCGTCGGTGGATTGTTCCTCCACCATCTGGCCGGCGTACATCACCTGGACGCGGTGGGCGGTCTCGGCGACGACGCCCATGTCATGGGTGATCAGCACGAGGCCCATGCCGTGGCTGGCCTGGAGGTCGATCAGCAAGTCGAGGATCTGCTTCTGGATGGTGACGTCAAGCGCGGTGGTGGGTTCGTCGGCGATGAGGAGGCGCGGGTTGCAGGAGATCGCCATGGCGATCATCACGCGCTGGTTCATGCCGCCCGACATCTGGTGCGGGAAGGCGTTCATGCGGCGGCCGGCGTCGGGGATGCCGACCTGTTCGAGGAGTTCGACGACGCGGTCCTGCACCTTGTTGCGTGGCACGGCGTTGTGGACGCGCAGGGCCTCGGCGATTTGCCAGCCGATGGGGTAGCAGGGGTTGAGGCTGGTCATCGGTTCCTGGAAGACCATCGCCATGTCCTTGCCGACCACCTTGCGGCGATCGCGCGCGGAGAGACCGAGGAGGTCCGTGCCGTCGAAGCGCATCACGTCCGCGGTGACGCGGCCGGGCCAGGCGATGAGGCCCATGGCGGCGAGCATGGAGACGGATTTGCCGGAGCCGGATTCGCCGACGATGCAGAGGATTTCACCGGCGTCCACGGTGACGTCGACACCGTCCACCGCGCGGAAGCGGCCGCGGGCGGTGCCGAATTCGACGGCGAGGTTGCGGATTTCGAGGAGGGCCATCAGCGTTTCAGCTTCGGATCGAGGGCGTCCCGCAGGCCGTCACCCACGAGGTTGAAGGCGAGCACGGTGAACAGGATGGCGAACCCGGGCAGCGCCAGGACCCACCAGGCGCGCTGGTAGAACTGCAATGCGCCGGACAGCATGGTGCCCCATTCGGGCGTGGGCGGCTGGGCGCCGAGGCCGAGGAAGCCGAGGGCCGCGGCATCGAGAATGGCGACGGCGAAGCCGAGGCTGACCTGCACGATGAGGGGGGCGGCGCAGTTGGGCAGCACGACATCGAACATCAGGCGCAGGGTGCCGGCACCGGCGCTGCGGGTGGCCGTCACGTAGTCACGCGCGAGTTCGGCCAGGGCCGAGGCGCGGGCGAGGCGGGTGTAGCCAGGCAGCGTGACGACCACCACGGCGAGCATGGCGTTGAACAGGCCGGGGCCGAGGATGGCGACGATGACGATGGCGAGCAGCAGGGAGGGAAACACCAGCAGCACGTCCATCAGGCGCATGATGACGATATCGACGATGCCGCCGGCGAAGGCCGCGGTGAGGCCGAGGGTAGTGCCGGTGAGGAGCGCGAGGCTGGCGACGGAGAAGCCGATGATCAGCGAGAGGCGGGCACCGTAGATCAGGCGCGAGAGCATGTCGCGCCCGACGTCATCGGTGCCGAGCGGGAAAGACCACTCGCCGCCCTCCTGCCAGATCGGCGGGATGAGGAAGCTTTCGCGGAACTGCTCGATGGGGGAGTGCAGCGAAATTACGTCGGCCAGGATGGAGACCGCGATGAGGATGCCCATGATGGCGAGGCCGACCACGGCGCCGCGGTTCTCGGCGAAACTGCGCCAGAATAGCGCGAGGGCGCCCGGCATCGGCGGGGTCTTGGCGGCGATATCGGACATCAGCGACGGATCCGGGGGTTGAGGAAGCCGTAGAGCAGGTCGACCCCGAGGTTGACCATGATCACCAGCACGGCGATCAGCAGCGAGCCGCCTTGCAGCACCGGGTAGTCCCGCCGGGCGATGGATTCGACCAGCCAGTGGCCAACGCCGGGCCAGGAAAAAATAGTCTCGGTGAGGATGGCGCCGCCGAGCAGGCCGCTGACCGAGAGGCCGATGACGGTGACGACCGGGATCAGCGCGTTGCGGAGCGCGTGGACGATGACGACGCGCGGCGTGGACAGGCCCTTGGCGCGGGCGGTGCGGACATAGTCCTCGTTGAGGACTTCGAGCATCGATGAGCGCGTCATACGGGCGATGATGGCGAGCGGGATGGTGCCCAGCACGATCATCGGCAGGATCATGTGGCTCCAGGCCGACGAGCAGGCGCCTTCGTCCTCGGACCAGTAGCAGTCGATCAGCATGAAACCGGACCAGGGCTCGACGAAGAAGGCGTCCGAGATGCGGCCAGAGACCGGGGTGATGCCGAGGGTGACGGAGAAGATGAGGATCATCATCAGCCCCCACCAGAAAATCGGCATCGAGGCGCCGGTGACGGACATGCCCATCAGCCCATAGTCGAACGCCGAGCCGCGGCGGACGGCGGCGATCACCCC
The DNA here is from genome assembly GCA_903845065.1 of uncultured Rhodospirillales bacterium. Lineage (GTDB taxonomy): Bacteria > Pseudomonadota > Alphaproteobacteria > Acetobacterales > Acetobacteraceae > CAIYPH01. The sequence continues at coordinate 3,049 of CAIMWH010000315.1, forward strand.
CATGGGCAGGCCGATCAGCATGGCGAACAGGATCGCCGCGATCGAGAGTTCCACGGTGGCGGGGAACAGGGTGATGAATTCGTGCCAGACGGATTGCTGGGTGACGACGGACATGCCGAGGTCACCTTTGACGATCTGGACTTCGTATTTGAAGAATTGCTGCCACATTGGCAGGTCGTAGCCGAACTCGTGGCGCAACTCGGCCAAACGCTCGGGCGCGATGCCACGCTCACCAACGCGCGCCTCGATGGGATCACCGGGAACGAGGTGGATGAGCAGGAAGGCCATGAAGGTGACGCCGATGAAGGTCGGCACAATCAGGGCAATGCGGCGGAAGAGGAAACGGAACATGCTGCGGACCAAGAGCCCTCCCCCCTCCCCCGCCCGCCGAGGCGGGAGGGTTTGGGGGGAGGTACTGTTTACTTCACGTCAAGCATGTCGAAGCGATGGGCCCCGAACGGGCTCATCTTGTAGCCGGTCACGCTGGAGCGCATCGGCAGGTACACGACGGAGTGGGCGAGGAAGTAGAACGGAGCCTGGTCATGCATGACCACCTGGGCCTGTTCGTACAGCTTCGCGCGCTCGGCCTGGCTGGAGATCTTGGCGGCCTTGACCACCAGATCGTCGAACGACTTGTCGCACCACTGCGCGGTGTTGCGCGACGAGCAGGCGGCGAGGGGGACGAAGAAATTGTCCGGATCGCCATTGTCACCGGTCCAGCCGAGCTGGGCCATCTGGTGTTCGCCGGCCTGGGCGCGCTTGCGGTACTCGCCCCATTCGTAGCTGACGATTTTCGCCTTCACGCCAACCTTGGCGAGATCGGACTGCACGAGTTCGGCAATACGACGCGCGTCAGGGTTGTACGGGCGCTGCACCGGCATCGCCCACAGGTCAGTCTCGAAGCCATCGGGGTAGCCGGCCTCGGCGAGGAGCTTCTTGGCGCCGGCGATGTCGATCTTGTAGCCCGGAACCTTGTCGTTATAGCTCCACATCGTCGGCGGGATCAGGTTCTTGGCCGGCTGGCCGGAGCCCTGGTAGACCGCGTCGAGGATGGCCTTCTGGTCGATCACCATGGTGATGGCGCGACGGACGCGAACATCGTCGAAGGGCTTCTTCTTGGTGTTCATGCCGATGTAGCCGATGTTCAGGCCGGCCTGCGCCATCACGTTGACGTTCTTGTCGGCCTTGAGGCCGGGAACGTCAGCCGGGCGTGGGCCGAAGGCGATCTGGCACTCGTTGGCCTTCAGCTTGGCCACGCGGACCGAGGGGTCCTTGTTGATCGAGTAGACCAGCGTGTCGACCTTCGCCTTGGAGCCGTAATAGGCCGGGAAGGCCTTGTAGCGGATGGTGGCGTCCTTGACGTACTGGACGAACTCGAACGGCCCGGTGCCGATCGGGTCCTGGTCGATCATCTCGGGATGGCCGGCCTTCAGCAGCGCGTCGGCGTATTCCTTGGACTGGATGGTGGCGAAGTCCATCGCCAGGTCGGCCAGGAACGGCGCGTTGGGCTCGTTCAGCACGAAGCGCACGGTGTAGTCGTCAACCTTGTCGATCGACTTCAGCAGCTTCGGCATGTCCATGTCGGAGAAGTAGTCGTACCCGCCGCCCGAGACCTTGTGGTAGGGGTTGGCATCCTTCCACTGGCGCTCGAAGGAGAAGATCACGTCGTCCGCATTGAAATTGCGGGTCGGCTTGAAGGTCTTGTTCGAGTGCCACTTCACGTTGTGGCGCAGGTGGAAGGTGAAGGTCTGGCCGTCGGCCGAGATGTCCCACTTTTCCGCCAGCTTGCCCTCGACCTCGGTCGAGCCGTAGCGGAAGCCGAGCAGTTGCTCATACACCGGGCGGTTGGCATCGAACGTGGTGCCGGTGGTGTTGATCATCGGATTGAAGTTTTCCGGCGACCCCTCCGAGCAATAGACGAGCGTTTTCGCCTGGGCGGTGCCCAGGAAGGCCGTCAAGGCGACGGCGCAGGCCGAAGCAATGGCCTTGTTGGTCATGCGGGGACTCTCCCTCTGGCTGGCGCGTTCCGGATTGTCCGGGGCGCGATCGAGTTTCGCGTTGTAGTCCCGCGTTGTGCGTGCCGCTACCCCCTTCGGGGAGGCAAATCAGGCAGCAAGGCTCCGCCGGCCATGGGCCGCAGGCCCTTGGAACCCATTTCGTTTGCGCGGTGGTGGCGCGAGCCTTCAGGCGGGAGCCATGAATTCGGGGCGGCTCGGGCGAAGCCAGTCATGTGTTGCGCCCGGGCGATGGTTCGCGGGTTTGATTGCCTGCGGCGCAAGGCGAAGGACGGCGTTGTCATCTGGCGGCTTGTGCCACAGCCGCGCAAACGAAATGGGTTCTAAGGGGCCCCTGCCCCTTAGCCGGCGGAGCCTTGCTTCCCCTTACCCTATCCCTGGATTGCCACCCCGGCACTTCGCCTCGAAAGCGTCCGAAATGAATTCGGGCCGCTTGTAGAGACCCTTGATCCAGCTCGCGAGCATGCAGAGTTCATCGAGTTTCAGCACCTCGTCGAGCGTGCCGGGCGGGAAGCGGATGGCGAAGCATTTGGCGATGGTGGCGAGGACCTCCTCGATTTGTTCGATGCCGAGACCGAGTTCGGTTTCGAGGCGGGCGGTGCGGATCAGGCGGGTCTCGTCGATATCGTAGTCGTCACGGATGAGCTTCACGATCCAGCGGAACATGTGCATCCAGTTTTTCACGTCATCGGTCGGATGCGCCATCGGCCTGCTGCCATATCGCCGCTGTTCGGCGGCGGTATGGCAGCATCAGGTTGCCCCAAGGTTAACCGGCGAAGTGGGCCGCGGTTTTGAGGAGTTGGACCGAGCGGCGGACGCCTTCCTCGGGGGGGAGGAGGAGGTCTTCGTGCTCGATGGACAGCACGTCATCGTAGCCGGCGAGGCGAAGGGCGATGCAGAACTCGCGCCACCAGGATTCCCCGTGGCCGAAGCCGAGGGTGACGTAGCCCCAGGAGCGTTGGCCGATGTTGCCCATCGGCGTGGTGTCGATGGCGCTGTTGATGGCGGCGTTGGCGGTGTCGATCCGGGTGTCCTTGGCGTGGACGTGGTAGATGGCGTCGCCCAGGGCGCGGACGGCGGCGATGGGGTCCGCCCCCATCCAGAACAGGTGGCTGGGGTCGAAGTTGGCGCCGACCACCGGGCCGACGGCGGCGCGCAGACGGTGGAGGGTGGCGACGTTGTAGACGGCCTGGTGGCCGTGGAGTTCGAGGCAGAGGCGCTTGACGCCGGCGGCGGTGGCTTCGGCGGTGAGGGCGGACCAGTAGGGCAGGATCGCCGCGTCCCACTGCCAGGCGAGGCTGGTGGCGGTTTCGGGCGGCCAGGCGGTGGTGATCCAGTTGGAGGTCTGGTCGGCCGGGCCGCCGCCGGGGAGGCCGGACATCATCACCACGCGCTCGACGCCAAGGAGGCCGGCGAGGCGGATGGTTTTGCTGGTGACGTCGCGGTGCCGGGCGCCGCTATCGCCGGGGTGGAGCGGGTTGCCGGAGCAGTTCAGGGCGGAGAGGGCGAGGCCGTGGGCGGCGAGATCGGCGAGGAAGCCGGTGCGGGCGGCGGGGCTGGCGAGCAGTCCGTCGAGATCGAGATGCGGGGCTTGCGACCAGTTGCCGCAGCCGAACTCCAGCATGGTGATGCCGTTGTCGCGCGCGAAGGCGAGGAGATCGGGCAGGCTGAGATGCGAGAGGCTGTCGGTGACGAGGCCGATTTTCATGACAGGACGACCGGTTGGTGGGTGTGGGCCGACTCGGTGGCGGCATCGGCCAGGACGAGGGCGGCGAGGCCGTCGGTGCCGTTGGGGTTGGGCTGGGTGCCGGCGGTGACGGCGGTGATGAAGGTGTCGATCTCGGCGCGGTAGGCCGCGGCGTAGCGTTCGAGGAAGAACGGCAGCGCCGGGTCCCCGGTGAAGCCGCGGCCGTCGGCGAGTTCCACCGTGGTGGCGGTCATGTTGCCGGCCCGCAGCAGGCCGCCGGCGCCGTGGGCCTCGATGCGCTGGTCATAGCCGTAGGTGGCACGGCGCGAGTTGGAGATCTGGCACAGTTTGCCGCTCGCGGTGCGCAACGTGACGATGGCGGTGTCGACATCGCCGGCGGCGCCGATGCCGGGATCGACCAGGCAGGAGGCGGTGGCGAAGAGTTCGATCGGGTCCTCGCCGAGGAGAAACCGCGCCATGTCGAGATCATGGATCATCATGTCGCGGAACAGGCCGCCGGACGCCGCGACGTAGGACGGCGGCGGGGGGGACGGGTCGCGGCTGATGATGGTGAGGAGTTCGAGATTGCCCACCTCACCCGCATCAAGGCGGCGCTTGAGGGCGGCGAAATGAGGGTCAAACCGGCGGTTGAAGCCGACCATCAGCGGAATGCCGGCACTCGCGACGGCTTCGAGACAGGTGCGGACGCGGGCGGCGGAAAGGTCCACCGGCTTCTCACAGAACACGGCCTTGCCGGCGGCGGCGGCGCGCTCGATGAAGTCGGCGTGGGTGGGGGTGGGCGAGCCGATGAGGACGGCGTCGGCGTGGAAGGCTTCGTCCAGCGTGAGCACGCGGGTGCCACAGCGGGCGGCCAGGCGCTCGGCGGCCTCGGGGATGGGGTCGCAAATGCCGGCGAGCCGGGCGCCAGGGTGGGCCGCGATGTTGGCGGCGTGGATCTGGCCGATGCGGCCGGCGCCGATGACGGCGATTTCGAGCATGATGGAGTCCTCCAGGGGGGCGCAGTTTGGCCGGAGGACGGTAGGGCAAGCAAGGCTCCGCCGGCTAAGGGGCTTGCCCCTTAGAACCCAATTCGTTTGAGCGGTGGGGGCGAGGGCCTTCAGATGCGGACGTGTGTTCGGGGGAGCGGCGAAGCCAATCAGGCACCGGGGCGCACCGACGTAGGTGTGGAGGCGCGTTTGAACGCCTGCGGCGCAAGGCCAAGGACGGCGTTATCACCTGACGGCCAGCGCCCCAGCCGCGAGCGGTCATGGGTTCTAAGGGGCGGAGGCCCCTTCGCCGGCGGAGCCTTGCTTCACGCTTGCGTCACCGGGGATTTGTCTCCCGCCGCCGCCTGCGTGAGAATAGGGGCGATGAGGGAGATGGCAGGCATGGGCACGGTCCGGTTGACGATGGCGCAGGCTCTGGTGCGCGCGCTGGCGGCGCAGCGCACCGAGGTGGATGGCGCGGAGGTGCCGTTGTTCGGCGGCGTGTGGGCGATTTTCGGGCATGGCAACGTGGCCGGGATGGGCGAGGCGTTGGCGGAGGCGCGCGACTCGTTGCCGACTTATCGCGGGCAGAACGAGCAGGCGATGGGGTTGGCGGCGATTGCCTATGCCAAGACCATGCGGCGGCGGCGGATGATGGCGGTGACGAGTTCGATCGGGCCGGGGGCGACCAACATGGTGACGGCGGCGGCGGTGGCGCATGTCAATCGGTTGCCGGTGTTGTTTCTGCCGGGCGATGTGTTTGCCGGGCGGCGGCCTGATCCGGTGTTGCAGCAGGTGGAGGTGTTCGGGGACGCGACGGTTTCGGCGAATGATTGTTTTCGCCCGGTGAGCCGCTATTTCGACCGGATCGCGCGGCCGGAGCAGTTGCTGGCCGCCCTGCCCCGGGCTTTGGCGGTGCTGACCGATCCGGCGGAGTGCGGGCCGGTGACGCTGGCGTTGTGCCAGGATACGCAGGCGGAGGCGTTCGATTGGCCGCTGGCGTTTTTCGCGCCGCGGGTGTGGGTGCCGCGGCGACCGCCGCCGGATGCGCGGGAGTTGCGTGCGGCGGTGACGGCGCTGAAGGAGGCGCGGGCGCCGCTGATCGTGGCCGGCGGCGGGGTGCATTATGCCGATGCGACCGCGACGTTGCGGCGGTTTGCCGAGGATCATGGCATCCCGGTGGCGGAGACGCAGGCGGGCAAGTCGGCGATGCCGCATGACCATCCGCTCAACCTGGGCGCGATCGGGGTGACCGGGAGCTCGGCGGCCAATAGGGCGGCGGAGCAGGCGGATGTGATTTTGGCGGTGGGGACGCGGCTGGGGGATTTCACCTCGGGGTCCCGCGCGTTGTTCGGCAATCCCGGCCGGAAGATCATCGGATTGAATGTGCAGGCGTTCGATGCGGGCAAGCATTTCGCGCTGCCGCTGGTAGGGGATGCGCGGGTGACGCTGGAGCTGGTGTCCTCCCATCTGGACAATCGGCGCGCGCCGTCGGCGTGGACGGCGGAATGCCAGGCGGCGATGGCGCCGTGGCGGGCGGCGGTGGCGGAGGTGACGGCGGCGAGCAATGCGTTGCTGCCGTCCGACGCGCAGGTGATCGGGGCGGTGCAGCGCCATTCGGGGGTGGATACCATCGTGGTGGCGGCGGCCGGCGGGTTGCCGGGCGAGTTGCACAAGTTGTGGGATGCCGGGCGGGCCGGCGGCTATCACCTCGAATACGGCTATTCGACCATGGGGTACGAGATCGCCGGGGCGCTGGGGGCCAAGATGGCGGCGCCGGAGCGCGATGTGACGGTGATGCTGGGCGACGGGTCCTGGCTGATGATGAACTCCGAAATCGCCACGTCGGTGATGCTGGGGCTCAAGCTGACGGTGGTGTTGCTCGACAATGGCGGGTTCGGCTGCATCGACCGGTTGCAGCGGGCCTCGGGCGGCGAGAGTTTCAACAACCTGTTGGCAACGGCACGGCACGAGACGCTGCCGGTGTTCGATTTCGCTGCCCAGGCGGCGGGACTCGGCGCGATCGGGGTCGCGGTGGCGGGGATCGCGGAACTTGAGCAGGCGCTGGTGACGGCGAAATCGGCGCCGCGCACCACGGTGATTGTCATCCAGACCGATCCGGCGCCGAGCACGGCGGCGGGCGGGCATTGGTGGGATGTCGGGATACCCGAAGTGTCGGCCCGCGCGGATGTGCGGGCGGCGCGGGACGGCTATGAGGCACAGCGCCGCAACCAGCGGCTGGGGGATTGACGATGAAATTGGGCATCAACCCGATCGGGTGGTCGAACGACGATCTGCGGGAATTGGGCGGGGAGACATCGCTCGACACCTGCCTCGCGGAGACGAAACTGGCCGGGTATGACGGGATCGAACTGGGGCACAAGTTTCCCCGGGTGGCGGGCCAGTTGCGGCCGATCATGGCGCGGCATGGGCTGGACCTGGTGTCGGGCTGGTATTCGACGGAACTGCTGACGCGGGATGCGGACGCGGAAATCGCGGCGATGCGGGATCATTTGACGCTGCTGCGGGAGATGGGGTGCGGCGTGCTGATCGCGGCGGAGTGTTCCAACACGGTGCATGGCAACCAGGCCGTGGCGCTGGCGGACCGGCCGGTGCTGGCCGGATCGGGTTGGGCGGAGTTCGGGCGGCGGCTGACCAAGGTGGCCGAGGCGGTGGCGGCGGAGGGGCTTGATCTGGTCTATCACCATCACATGGGCACCGTGGTGCAGACTGGGCCCGAGATCGATCGGCTGATGGATGCGTGCGGGCCGGCGGTGCGGCTGCTGCTCGATACCGGGCATGCCACGTTCGGCGGCGCCGATCCGGTGGCGCTGGCACGGCAGTATCGCGATCGGATCGGGCATGTGCACTGCAAGGACATCCGCCCGGCGATCATGGCGCGGGTGTGGGCGGAGCGGATGAGTTTCCTCGATGGCGTGATCGAGGGGGTGTTCACCGTGCCGGGGGACGGGATGGTGGATTTCGCCGCGGTGCTGGCGGAGTTGCCGGGGTATGATCGGTGGCTGGTGGTGGAGGCCGAGCAGGACCCGAAGAAGGCCAATCCGCTGGTTTATGCCCGGATGGGCCGGGAGCATCTGGCACGGCTGGTGGCGGCGCGGGCGTAGCCGGGCGCTATTTCGCGCGGGTTCCGGCCGAGAGCCCGGCCATCAAGGCGGCGAGCACGAGGGCGGTGGCGTCAACCGTGGGGGTGGACGGGCGCGGTTGGCGCAGGTGCCAGGCGACCGACAGGGCGATCAGGGCGGCGGCGAGCAGCGTACCGGCCACGATGAGCGGGGCGCCCGCCGGCCCGGCCCACGGCAGGGCCGCGAGCCAGAGGCCGGCGAGCGCGCAGCCGACGGCGCTGACCGCGGCCATGCCGGCAACGGCCAGCGCGAGCACGATGCCGGCGAGATGGCGCGGCACCACCGGGCGGGCGCGCCGCAGGGCGGCCGCTTCCGCCAGTGTGACCGCGAGACGCATGACCTCGTCCATCGCCGGTCTGCTCAGCGGGACAGCAGGCGGCCGCCGAAATAGCCCACGCCGAGGGCGATCAGCAGGGCGATCACCGGCTGTTCCTCGATCTGGGTGCCAAGCGCCTTGATCGAGCGTTCGCCCTCGGCGGCAACCCGCCCGTAGGTGCGGCGCGCGCTGCCATCGAGTTGGCTGGCGGCGGTCTGGGCTCCGTTGCTGGCGCTCAGCTTGAGGTGCTCAAGCAGGCTGCTGACGTCTTTGCGCAGGGCGGCGAGATCGGTCTGCACGATGGCGAGGTCGGCTTCGGTGGTCATGGGGATGTTCCTTTGATCCGGGGGATGCGCGCGGGAAGGGCGGGATGACGGTGCCATCCCGCGTCACGCCTAGTGGAGGATGATTTCGACAGTGCGCAAAACGAGTTCCGGGGTGGCATCGGCCTGGCGTTCGCCGGTCCAGCGGGTGTCGATGCGGGACTCGGGCACCTTGCCGCGGCGCAAGGCGTCATGCACCACGATGGCGCGCCGCTTGGACAGTCGCATGTTGCTGGCGTCCGTGCCGGCCGGGTCGGCGGAGCCGATCAGGGTGGCCATGAGGCCCGGGTTGGCGCGCATGGTGTCGGCAATGCTGGCGATCATGGCGGCGCCTTCGGCATCGAGGCGGGTGCCGCCGGCGGCGAAGTTCATCCGGTAGTGGGTGGCTTGCGCGGCGGGCAGCTCGGTGACGGCGGCGGCGGGCGGATTGTAGGCCACCGGGTTGGGCGGCGGGGCGGGCTGGTTCATCTGGGCGCAGCCGGCGAGCAGGGCGAAGGCGGCCGTGGCGGCAATGCGGGCGGCATTGCGCGGAAGTAGAATCATGAGAATTCCAATCAATTTTGAAGGCCGGCGATACGTTGCGGCCTGGAATGCAGTATAGATCGGATAACGATGCGCGGCAGGATCGGAAACTACCCAGGCGGCGCGCGCGTATCAGGCCTTGCGATAAAGGCCGGCGCCGAGCACCACGAGGCCGAGCAGCACCGCGCCGCCGCTCACCAGGGTGGGCACGGCGTAGGTCTTGCTTTCGGTGGCCTGGATCTTGAGGTCACCGATATGGGCGACTTCCTTGGTTTGTTCGGTGGTGAACATCGGCACGGCAATGCCGAGCAGGCCGAGCAGTATAAGGATGCTGCCGGCGAAAACGGGGGTACGGTTCATGGTGGTGTCCTTGCGCTGTGTGGGCTCCCGGGCGCACCGGTGGCGGGCGCGCGGAACCTCGTGTCGCAAGGATAGGGAGCGGACGGGCCGGCGCGGCAGCGTCGGAAAATACCCATCCGGTGGAGCGGGCGATGCCTGGGGTGGCATCGCCCGCAGCGCGGGATGGTTCTAGGCGGGCAGTTCGATCAGGATTTCCCCGTTCTCCACCTTGGTCTTGAAGGTGCGGAGGTCTTCCTCGATGGGGGCGCCCTGGCCCTTGCCGGTGCGGACATCGAATTGGCCGGCGTGGAGCGGGCATTCGATCAGCCCGCCTTCGAGCCAGCCATCGGTGAGGAGGGCGAAGGCGTGGGTGCAGACGTTGTCGGTGACGCAGATGTCGCCGCCTTCGAGGTGATAGACGGCGAGTTGCAGCCCCATCGTCTCGACCGCCATGGCGGTGCCGGGGGCCACATCGGCCACCTTGGCAACGCTGATCCAGTTTCCGTCTGAAGTCATGTATGCACCTGCTGTGAAGAGTCGTGAGGCGGCGATGATGCCGCATCGGGGCGGCGTTGTCGCGGGGAGGACATGGGATGAGCGGATCGGCGGCGGTGATCGTGGGCGCGGGGCAGACCGGGGCGCATGCGGCGATGGCGTTGCGGGAGGCGGGGTGGGCGGGGTCCATCGTGCTGGTGGGGGACGAGGCGCATGCACCGTATGACCGGCCACCGCTGTCCAAGGCGGCGCTGACGGCGGAAACGATGCCGGGACCGGTGCATTTTCATGATCCAGCCAAGGTGGCGGCGCGGGAGATCGAACTGCGCCCGGGGGTGCGGGTGGAGGGGATCGACCGCGGGGCCGGGCGGGTGGCGCTCGGGGACGGGTCGTGGCTCGCCTATGACCGGTTGCTGCTGGCGACCGGGGGGCGGGCGCGGCGGCTGGCGGTGCCGGGCGGGGAGCGGGTGTTGACGTTGCGGACGCTGGAGGACGCGGCGGCGATCCGGGCGCGCCTGGTGCCGGGGGCGCGGGTGGTGTGTATCGGCGCGGGGGTGATCGGGCTGGAGATCGCATCCTCGGCGCGGGCGCGGGGGGCGGAGGTGATGGTGGTGGAGGCGGGGCCGGGATGCATGGGGCGGTCACTGACGCCGGAGTTCGCCGGGTGGATACAGCGGTTGCATGAGCGGGCGGGGGTGCGGTTTCACTTCGGCGCCGCCATCGTGGAGGTGAGCGCCGAGGGCGTGGTGTGTGCGGATGCGGTGCATCCGGCCGACGTGGTGATCGCCGGGATCGGGATCACGCGGAACTCCGGCTTGGCCGAGGCGGCGGGGCTGGCGGTGGAGAACGGGATTGTGGTGGACGCGCGTGGCGCCACGGAGGACCCGGCGATATTCGCGGCGGGCGATGTGGCGGCGTTCTGGCACCCGTTCTATGGCCGGCGGCTGCGGCTGGAGGCATGGCGGCACGCGCAGAACCACGGCATCGCGGTGGGGCGGTCGATGGCGGGGGACGCGACGCCCTATGCCGATATCCCGTGGTTCTGGACCGATCAGCACGGGGTAAACCTGCAACTCGCGGGACTGCCCGACCTGGCGGTGGCGACGGTGCTGCGGGGGTCGATGGAGGATACGTCGCTCGCCGCGTTCCATCTCGACGCGGCTGGGTGCGTGGTGGCGGCCACCGGGGTGAACGCGCCGCGCGAGGTACGGGCGGCGCAGGCGATGATCCCGTTGCGGTGTCCGGCGGATGCAGCGGCGTTGGCTGATCCCGCCAGCAATCTGCAGCGGGTGGTGGCGGCGATGCGGCAGGGGTAGAACGCAAAACGGCGCCCTTGCGGGCGCCGTTGTCAGCGTGGGCTTGAAGGCTGAGGTTCAGCCGCGCCGGCGGCGACGCAGGCCGGCGAGGCCGAGGAAGGCGGCGCCGAGCAGGGTCATCGTGGCGGGTTCCGGCGCGCCGAACACCGGCGGCGCATCGAGGTTGATCGACTCTTCGAGCGAGAAGTAGGTGGACTGACCGTTGCCCAGCCCGTCACCGATGAAGTTCACATAGCCGTTGTTGACGTCAGTGATGGTGAAGTAGGACATCGGGCCGCCGTAGCCGGTGCTGTCCTGGGCATTGGAAACACCGGTGAGGAAGGTATCGACGCCGTCATTGTCGAAGCCGAAGATATCATTGCCCGAGATGGCGAACCCCGTCAGCGTGGCGCCGGACAGGTTGACCACGCCGATCAGCGCGTCCTCGGTGCCGTCATAATTGCCGCCGGGACCGGTGGTGGTGATGCTGCCATCCGCATTGAAGGTGACGATCAGGTTGCATGCACCCGCCAGGCTGCTCGGATCGGGCGTCAATTGCGGACACGGGGACGGCGGCGGCGACGCCATCGCGGGGGTGGCGGAGAATGCAAGGCCGGTCGCGAGTGCGGCGGCTGCGAGAACATTGGTTAGCTTCACCGTGGTCTCCCTCAATTTATGTGCGGCCCGGGTCCCAGCCAAGGCCCGCACAAGTGACGCGGACATTCTTGAAGATTTGTAATGCACACCGCGTGCCAGAAAACGGAATCTTTTCCATTCAATAAGTTACAGCGACGGCGCCGGCGCGCTCGATAACAGATGTAAAGATTTCCGACACGTTGCGGCAACAGCAATCCGGGGGCGGGACCGCTTTTTTGCCCGGATTCGGCGAGGGACCAGCCCAGGGCTACCAGGCGGCAGCGGCGCTGCCGAGGGGTTGGGCGGGGTGGGTCCAGAAGGCCGGGGTGGCCGACAGGAGAGCGGCGTGGCGGACGGCGGTGATGGGGCCGTGGGTCTCCATCAGGCCGGCGATGTCGTCATCGGCGGGGCTCGCGGTGGCGAGGCCGTCGGGCAGGCGGCCGAGGCCGCGGAGCCAGTGGCCGGTGCCGGCGAGCGAGACGGTGACCTTCCAGGTGCCGCCCTCGGTGGCACGGCGGAGCAGGGCGGCCATGGTGCCGAAGGCGAGCAGGTAGCCGGAGGCATGGTCAAGCGCCTGGCAGGGGAGCGGCTTGGGGGTGGTGCTGCCGGCGGCGGCTTCGGCATGGTTGAAGCCGGTGGCGGTTTGCACCAGGGAGTCGAAGCCGCGCTTGCCGCCCCAGGGGCCGGTTTCGCCATAGGCCGAGAGGGTGGCGATGACGATGCCGGGGCGGATAGCGGCCAGCGCCGCGGGGGTAAAGCCGTGGGCGGCGATGGCGCCGGGGCGGTAGGCTTGCAGGAACACGTCGGCCTGGGACGCCAGGGCGCGCAGGGTGGCGGCGGCCTCGGGGGTGCGGAGATCGAGTTCGGCGGGGCGTTTGCCGCGGCCGGTGTCGGTGAGCAGGCGGGGCAGGTTGGGCACGCCGGGGCCGGTGATGTGGAGCACGTCCGCGCCATGGGCGGCCAGGGTGCGGCCGGCGACCGGACCGGCGATGACGCGGGCAAGTTCGAGCACCCGCAGGCCGGCGAGCGGGCGGTCGGCGCCGGGGGGCAGCGGCAGCGGCGGGGCGTCGGCGATGCGTTCGAGGGTGAGCGGCTGTGGCGCCACGGCGGCGGCGTGGGGGTGGGTGTCCCACTGCTCGAAGCTGCGCAGGGCGGCGACGCACATGCCGACGGCGGTGGCGGCGGTTTCGAAGGGCTCGGCCTGCCAGGTCAGCAACGCGGCGGCGACGGCTTCGCGGGTGCCGTCGCAGGCCAGGAGATCGAGGATGCCAGCGCGGTGGTGGGGGAAGTTGGTGTGCAGGCGGACCCAGCCGCCATCGGCGGTGCGGTAGATGCCGGCGATGGGGTCCCACATTTCGCCGGGGGGAACGCTGGTGTCGCGGACATGGTGTTCGGAGCGGAATTCGGCGGCGGCGTGACGCATGGCGACGCTGACGGTCTGGGCGGCGCCGGTGCGGGCGCGGTGGATTTCCGCGGCGACGAGGCCGGCGGCGGCGATGGTGGCCTGGGCTGCGGCATCGACGCGGAAGGAGGAGGGCAGCACCGGTTCGGTGCCGGAGAGGGCCAGGCGGTCGGTCATGCCGGGGTTGAGGCCGGCGAGCGCGAGGAGGTCGGCGGTGATGCCTTGCGGGGTTTTCATGGCGCGATGGTGTCTCCGAAATAGCCGTTCCAGGCGAACCAGTAGGAGATGCCGCCGGGCAGGCGGGGGAGGTTCTGGCCGTTGGGGCCGTGCAGGGCGTCCTCCTCGATGGTCCAGGTGCCATCGGCGGCAGTGAGGCGATCAGGGCCGCCGGCGGTGAACGCGTGGCCGGTGGCTTCGTAGGCGCGTACGGTGCGGGTGGCGGCGTTGCCGATCAGCACGACATCGAGCAGGCCGACGCGATCGGTGATGACGGCGCCGCCCTCGAAGCGGGACAGCGGCCAGGCCTTGACGCCGCCAGGGGCGCGCAGGCCGAACACCATGTCCTTCGGCTTCAGGGCGTGGTTGTGCAGGGCGGCGGGGAAGGCGAGGTCAGGGCTGGCGAAATAGGCGTGGTAGGCGGTGTCGGGGGCGTAGTCGCGGGTGAAGCCGGTTTCGAGGGAGAGAACCTTGGTATCGGGGTGGCGGGTGCGCCAGTGCGACCATTCCTCCAGCACGAGGGGGAGGGTTTTGAGTTGCACCCCGGTGCCGGCGAGTTGGCCGATGACGGGGCGGCCGGTGAACTGGTTCCACAGGCTTTCCGACAGCCGGTCATACATCAGCTTGTTGGACCGGTAGAGCAGGCCGGAGGTGGCGAAGGTGACGGTGGCGGGGGCGCCTTCGACGCGGCCATCGAACAGCAGACCGGAGCCGCACAGGGTGCAGTAGGCCAGGGTGACCGGGATGCCGCCCACGGTGTCATTGGCCATTTCGTGCCAGTTCATGATGCGCAGCGGGTAGGCGCGGGTGTCGCCGTTGAGGGCGACGCCAAAGACGAGATCGGTATCGTTGAGGTAGGTGGCCTCGGCGGCGGGGATCATCTTGGGGTCATCAAGGGCGGGGATGGCGTCGACCTTGACGCCGCCCCAGACGATTTCTTCGAGGCGGATGGAGTGGGGGATGTCGGGGCGGAGGAAGCGGCGGAATTTGGGGTCGAGGCCGCCGAACAGATCGGTGATGAGGCCGCCGTAGAGGGTGTAGGGGGTGATCTCGGGGTGGTCCTGCTGCCACACCATCCAGTCGAAGAACTTGTCGCCGGGGGTGGCGGCGGTGATGGCGGTGAGGGCTTCGACGATGGGGGCCTGGTCGTCGGTCCAGAACAGCATCTGGATCAGGGGGGCGACGGCGGCGGGGTCGTGGAGGGTCTTCAGGGTGGCGAGGGCGGCGGCGGTGGGTTCGTCCTCGCCATCGAGGATGGTGCGGATGGCGGTGTCGATGGTGGCGTCATTGCCGGCGGCGCGGGCCGGGGCGATTGCCAGGAAGAGAGCGAGGAAGGCCAGGATGCAGCGCATGGCGGGGCCTTTCGGGTTCGCGGGTCCGGCGAATTATGTCAGCGGGAAGGTTGAGCACGGAGACACAGAGGCAGGGAGGAGGAATGCTGCACTTCTCGCTGTCTCGTTGTTAATCTTCGGCGGTGGTGGCCGAGGCAAGGATTTACAAAGAGACAGCGAGACAGCGAGAAGCAAGGCTCGAGGTGGTTCAGGTACCGGGCAGGAAAGCCCTATTCTTCTCCCTGTCTCTGCGTCTCTGTGGTTGATCTGCCGACGCTGTTACCCCTGGGTCGGCTTGGGGGCGGGGGTTTTCATCATGGTGCCGGTCATCGGGATGAAGAAGACGCCGACGTCCTTCTTGGAGTGGACCTTGCCTTCGGCGTCCTTGGTGTAGACGTAGAGGAATTGGCCGCGCTTGAAGGGCTGGCCGATGGGGATGAGCATGCGGCCGCCCGGCTTGAGCTGCTTGAACAGTTCCGGCGGGGCGTACTGGGCGGCGCAGGTGACGATGATGATGTCGAAGCCCTCCTTCACCTCGGGCCAGCCGAAATAGCCGTCACCGACGCGGGATTCGATATTGTCGTAGCCGAGCGGGGCGAAAATCTTGCCGACCGCCTTGCCGAGGGGCTCGATGATCTCGATCGAGTAGGCTTTGGACACGATGCGGGAGAGCAGCGAGGACTGGAAGCCGGAGCCGGTGCCGATTTCGAGAGTGACGTCGCCGGGCTGCGGCTTGGCGACCTGGGTCATGTAGGCCTGCCCCAGGTAGTCCGACAGGGCGGAGCCGTAGCCGAGGGCCCAGGGCTTGGGGTTTTCCTCGTAGGCGTCACCCGGCGTCGCGTGATGGCCGTCATACATGTAGTGGTAGTATTCGCGCGGGACCTCGCCGAACGCCTTCATCACCGCGGGGTCGGCGCTGCCGAGGCGCTCCTTGAGGTAGCTCTCGATGCGCTTGAGGGCGGCGGGGCGGCGGGACTGGATGGCGTTGAACTGGGCGTCGGTGAGGGAAACCGGGCGGCCGGACTTGGCCATGGCGTCCTGGAAGGCCTCGCGGGACCACGGGGAGGCCGCCGCAACCGCGGGGCTCGCGGTGAGGAAGGCGGGGGCAGCGGCGAGCAGGCCGCGTCGGGTCAGCTTGGGGGCGGATACAGCCACTCTCAGGTCTCTTTCGCGGATGGGGAGGTGATGCGGGGGAATGTCAAAACGCAGAGCATATACAGCAGCATCGCTGCCAGAAGAACCCTGTCGTAACCGAATTGCAGGGCGGTCAAATTCGCGAGAGGGGTCGAAATCACCGAAAAGGCGCCGTTGAGGCCCCAGGCCCAGGGCAGGAAGCCGCCCTCGCCCATGCGGGAGAGGCCGAGCGGGAACGGCAGGCCGAGGGCGAGGGAGGCGGGGGCGACGGCGAGCAGGACCAGGCCGGCGCGGACCAGCCAGGGCAGGTCGAGCGTGGCGAGCATGAAGGGTTGCAGCCCGACGAGAAGGATGATGCCCCACAGCACCACGCCGGCGATGGCAATGGCGACGGCGCGGTGGGCCACGCGTTCGAAGCGGTTCTCCAGCATGCTGCCGAGGCCGGAGAAGATCAGCATGCCCGTCAGCACCAAAGCGAAGCCGGCGGTGCGGTCATTGAGGTAGAAGCTCGCCCGCTCGATGAGGAAGATTTCGAGAAACAGGAAGCCGAGGCCGAGGCCGGAGAAATAGAGGATGGCACGCAGCACCCCGGGGCCGCCGGTGCGCATCCGACGTCCACCGAGCGCGGGCACGGCGAGGACGACGAGGGCGACCAGGATGGCCTGGGCGAGGACGGCCAGGTTGATGAGGGGGCCGATTTCCTGCTGCGGCAGGAGTTCGAGGCGTTGCAGGAGCAGGCTGAGCTGGTCCAGCCGGAGGACGGCGTAGAAGGCCGGGCGGTCATAGGTGATGGGCGAGAGATCGAATTCGCGGCTGCTTTCGGTGGCTTCGCCGTGCAGGACGGCGCCGGCTTCATCGGCGATGGCGTCATGCGCGCCTTCGCCGGAGGTGACGGAACCCGAGGCGAAGGAGACGGCCGGGAGGTCGTTGAAGATGTTGGCGCGGGCTGCCTCGACGTCGATGCCGGGGAAGTAGCTGATGTCGAAGGAGCGTTCGTCGCAGAACTTCTTGGCGGCTTCGATGGTGGCGGGGGCGAAGGGCTGCGGGGAGACCAGGAGGCGGACGTTCCAGGCCGAGCGGATCACCAGGACATGGGCGCCGGGATCGGCCACGCCGCTCGACTGGAGGGCGGCGCGGACGGTGGCCAGCATGCGCACGGCGTAGGCGGGGAATTCGCGGATGGAGACCGGGATGGACAGCACGCCGCCGGGGGAGAGGGCGGCGAGGTAGGTGGCGAGCGCCTCGGTGGCGAAGGCGCTGGTGTTGGTTTCGGCGGCATCGAGGAAGTCGGCCGAGATGTCGATCACGTCGTAGGGGGCGAAGCGGCGGGCGGCGGCGATGGGGCTTTCGGACAGGATGCGGGCCGGGATGGCGAGCGGGGGGACCGGGCCGAGGCCGTCGGTGAGGAGGCGGCGCAGGATGGGCTCGCTCTCCACGGCGTCAATGTGGGCGGCGCCAAGGGCCGCGAGTTCGCCGACGCGAAAGCCGCCCGAGGCGCCGGTGAGGAGGACCTTGGCGCCGGGGTGGAGGACGTACGGGAGGGCGGCGAGGGTGGCGCCGGCGTAGCGGGCATCGAGGGCGCCAGGTTTCGGCACCGCGGTGAGGCGGTTGCCGTCACGGTAGAGGCCGAAGGAGGCGGGCGGGCCGGCGAGGCCGAGGAGGCCGGCGTTGTTGGAGACATCGGTATCGACGCGCTCGGTGAAGTCGTCGAGCAGCATGTAGAGGCCGCGGGAGGTTTTGAGAGTGGCGGCGACGCGGCTGTCGGGGACGTGGAGCGGGGCGTAGATGGCTTTGTAGTCGTTGAAATCGGCCTGGTCGTCGAGGATCAGGAGCCCCTCCCCTGCCGCGAGGGCGAGGACGGAGGCGATCATCACGGCGGGTTTCGGGTGGAGGCAGGCGGCGAGCGCGAGGGGGATGAGGAGGCAGGGGACGAGGGCGAAGGGGTGGACGACCTGCATCAAGGCGAGGGCGACGAGGGCGCCGGCGCCGGCGCCAACCAGGTCAAACCCGTAGACGCGGCCGATGGCGCGGGGGTTCAGCACGAAGGTGAGGCTGATGTAGAGGCCGCCGAGGAAGAAGAACGGCAGGAGGGCCAGGTAATAGAGGCCGATGTTGCCGAGTTGCGGCCAGAGGGTGGCCTGGTTTTGCAGTTGCAGCGGGTTGAAGGGGATGATGGTGACGCCGCGATAGCCCAGCGCGGCGGCGACGATGAGGGCGGGGGGAAGCCAGCGCAGCAGCATCGCGCCGTGGCGGGCGAAGGCGTCGCGGCCGAGGGCCATCACCACGCCGGAGAGGGCGAAGCCGGCGAGGACAATGGAGATGACCCAGTAGCCGTATTCGGACCATTTCGCGACGGCGAAGTAGCGGGTGAGGGCGATCTCGAAGCCGACGGTGGCAAGCGAGACGAGAAAGAGCGGCAGCAGGGTGATGGCGCGGGGGGTCATTTCCAGACCCGCCGGGCGATGAAATCGCGCAGCATGGCGTTGAAGCGGGCGGCATCGTCGACGAAGAGGGCGTGGCCGACATTGTGCAGCACCACGGTTTCGGCGGCGGGGTGGTGGGCCTGGAGGTTGCCGGCTTGGCCGGCGAAGTTGTCGCGCACGATGTAGAGCACGGGTTTGGCGGTGGCGTAGACCGCCTCTTTCCAGAAAGTGCGGGGGACCGGGTAGGCGAGCAGGGCGTTGGCGGCGGCCTGGGGGGTTCGCAGGGCGGCGGCGGTGAGGCGGTCGAGCCAGGGTTGCGGTTGTTTATGGGCGAACATGGAGTGGACGAAGTTTCGCATCATCACGTCGCGGTGGGGCTTGGGGCCGGGCTTGGCGGGGGAGGCGACGGGGGGCGGGTCTTCGCCGATGGAGTTGTCGACCAGGACGAGGCCGGCGAGGGCGCTGTCCCCGGTGTCATGCACGAGGGCCAGGGTATCGAGCACGCCGAGGGACCAGGCGACGATGACGGGTTTTTCGGGGCCGAGGGTGCCGAGGAGATCGCCGATGTCGGCGCCGCGGCGGTGGGGTTCGTAGCCGGCGGCGGGGATGGCGCTGTCGCCTTGGCCGCGGGGATCGAAGGCGACGACGTGGTAGGTGCGGGAGAGATCGTCGATTTGGCGTTGCCAGATCCAGGCCGGCATGGTCCAGCCGGGGACGAGGACGATGGTGCGGCCGTGGCCGGCTTCGACGTAATGGAGGCGGATGTTGTCGGAGGTTTGGAAATAGCGGTCCTGGGTACGCCCGGGCGGGGCCGCGCCGGCCGGGGCGGTCAGCAGGCACAGGGCGGCGAGGCAGGTGGCGATTGCGGGCAAGGGGCGCATGCGGTCAACTGAACGTCCTGTCCCACACTGTCAATCGAGCAGGCATATGTCCGACTCCGATGAAGATCCGCCTTCGCGTCGCAACTCGTTGATTGCGTTGGTGGTGGTGGTGGTGCTGATCGCGGGGGGGCTTTGGTTGAGCGACATTCTGGCGGGGGTTTCGCACATCCAGGACTGCGTGATGGCGGGGCGGCGGAACTGCGTCATCTTTCGTTGATAGCGGCGGGAGCCGGGACGGAGATTGCGGTAACAGGGCCGTGAATTATCACGGTTGCTCCACAAAATAACGGAGAATAGCGAGGATTAACGATTTGATGACGGTGGGTTCATCCAGAAAATGAATCCGCCTCTTAATTCCTGGTCAGGGCCACCAGGGAGCGACCATCCGATGCCGACACCATTGCTGGCCAACCAGGGGAACAGTGGCCGTTGGCTACCGATTCCTGACCAGTTCGACCCCTCGCGGCCGGTGGTGCCGTGCCGGCCGGCGCATATCCTGCTGGTGGAGGACCATCGCCAGGTACGCGATGTGATGGCGCGGGCGTTGCGGACGGCGGGGTTCGTGGTGAGCGAGGCGGAGGGGGCGGAGACGGCGCGGCGGATCATGGGCGAGGAGCGGATCGACGGGGCGGTGTTGGATATCTCGCTCGGCTCGGACATGAACGGGTTGGAGCTGGGGCGGTGGTTGCGGCATTGCCAGCCGGGGATTCCGATCATTTTTGTGACCGGGCTTTCGGAGTGGGAATTGCCGGAGCAGGCGCCGCAGGACGGGCTGACGCATATGTTGCGCAAGCCGTTCGGGGCGCGGGAGATCGTTTCGTTCGTGGCGGCCATGTTGGCGCCGCGGCGGGGGCTGGATGGGGTGGTGAGCGGGGGCTGAGGCCCCTCCCCTTGCCGGCGGCAGTTGGGTTGCGCATGTTCGCGGCATGGAAAACGCTTCGTTCGATGTGATTGTGATCGGTGCCGGGATTGTCGGCGCTACTTGTGCGGCACAGCTTTCGGCCACGCGCCGGGTGGCGTTGGTGGAGGCGGAGGAGGCGGCGGGGTATCATACCACCGGGCGCTCGGCTGCCATCTGGTTGCAGAATTATGGCCTGGCGGATGCGCAGGCGCTGACGCGGGCTTCGCGCGATTTTTTGTTGACGCCGCCGGTTGGGTTCAGCGACGCGAAGTTGTTCGCGCCGCGGGGGGCGATGTATCTCGCCACTGCCGCGCAGGAGCCGGATTTGCGGGCGATGCTGGTGGGGAGCCAGGGGTTGCGGGAGATCTCGGTGGCCGAGGCGCGCGGGATGGTGCCGGCTATTCGCGAGGGGTTCGCGGTGGCGGCGGTGATCGAGGATGAGGCGGCGGATTTGGATGTGGCGGCGATCCATCAGGGGTTCCTGCGGGTGCATCGGGGGTTGGGCGGGGTGATGGCGTTGCGGAGCCGGGCTTCGCGGGTGGAGCGGGTTGGGGGGGGGTGGGTGGTTGAGACATCCGGCGGGGCGGTGTTTCGGGCGCCGGTGGTGGTGAATGCGGCGGGGGCTTGGGGGGATGTGGTGGCCGGGTTGGCGGGGGTGGCGCCGGTGGGGCTGGTGCCGATGCGGCGGACGGCTTGCATCATCGATCCGAAGCCGTGGGACGTGGAGCGGTGGCCGATGATGCATGACATGGGGGACAGTTGGTATTGCCGGCCGGATTCGCGGACGCGGCTGATGGTTTCGCCGGCCGATGAGACGCCGGATACGCCGCATGATGTGCAGCCGGAGGAGATCGACGTGGCGCTGGGGATCGATGCGATGCAGCAGGCGCTGGATATCGAGGTTCGGCGGGTGGAGCGGAGTTGGGCGGGGTTGCGGACGTTTTCGCCGGATCGGGGGCTGGTGATCGGGTTCGACCCGGGGGCGGATGGGTTTTTCTGGTGCGTCGGGCAGGGCGGGTATGGGATCCAGACTTCACCGGCGGTGGGGCGGCTGGTGGCGGGGCTGGTGGGCGGGCGGGTGGATGCGGACCTGGCGGGGGTGGTTGGGATGGTTGATCCGGGGCGGTTTCGGCGGATTTAGGTTCGATATCGGAACAAATAGGGTGTGATTCAGCGCGGGGCGGTCAGGCCGGTTTTGGGACGAGCGCCGGGGCGGCGCGGCGGGCTGGCTTGGGGGGCGCGGTTGGGACGGGCTCGGGGGCGCGGCGCGGGCCGGCGGTGGGTTTGAGGCCGAGGAGGCGGCGGACGGCGTTGAGTATGCGGGCGGTGCCGGGGGAGGCTGCGAGGATGGCGGCGCTGGCGGGCTCGGCGAGGAGGGCTTCGAGCTGGCAGGCGTAGGCCGCGGCTTGGTGGCCGATGTTTCGGATGAGGAAGACGTTGAGGGTGGGCGGGCGCGGGCCGCGCGGGGTGCGGTGGCTGTCGCGCTGCGCGGGCCGATGGGGCGCGGGGGTGGCGCGGAGGCGGGCCATGAGGCGCTCGACGCGGCGGGCGGCGCGGGTGAG
Organism: uncultured Rhodospirillales bacterium; assembly: GCA_903845065.1. Lineage (GTDB taxonomy): Bacteria > Pseudomonadota > Alphaproteobacteria > Acetobacterales > Acetobacteraceae > CAIYPH01. The sequence goes on from CAIMWH010000315.1 coordinate 24,656, forward strand.
GCGGTGCCAGATTTGCGGGATGAGGGCGACGAGGTGGGGGTTGCGCAGGAGCTTGTGGGCGACGAGGGCGGCCAGGCCGGTGAGAATGAGGGTGAGGCGCCGGGCGAACTCCGGGGCGAAGGCTTGGGCCGGGGTTGCGGGGTGGGCGCTGGGCATGAATGTATTCCTAGACGGGTGGGTGGGGCGGTTCAAGGGGGATTTGGTTGGGGGGGGCGGCGGGGGGGGGCGTATGAACATTGTGTAGACATTGGTGGCGGGGGCGCGGTGGGCGATGCGGGTGATGGTGAAGAAGTGGGGGAATAGTACGGCGGTGCGACTTTCGGTGAGGCCGGTAGTTGAGCATCACGAGGCAGACGAGCAGTGGGTGATCGCGCGCAGGATGCGCCTTATAACTTGGCGACGCCGGTGGCAGGGATCAGCGAGGGGAACTGCCATGTGAAGTGTTGAGCGAGGCGGCTGTGGGGCACGAGGTTTGGTAAAGGGACGGGTTGGGTGAGTTGGATGCTTTGGTTGGGTAGCGGGGCGATGTATCAGCCAGTTGGTAGGTAGCTAACCCGTCCTATTCATGGGGCTGACGTTCGTTTCGCGATTTGAGCGGCGGGCATGGATTTCCTGTCGCCTGTTTCATCGCGGTAGCCGGTGGTTTTTGATGGGCGTTGGGGTTTCG
>CAIMWH010000316.1 GCA_903845065.1 uncultured Rhodospirillales bacterium
ACCAAGGTCGATTACGCCACCGGGAGCATTCCCTGGGGCGTGGCCGTCGGGGATTTTAACGGCGATGGCAAGCCGGACCTGGCCGTGGCGAATAGTGGCAGCGACAGCGTGAGCATTCTCCTGGGAACCGGTACGGGCACCTTCTCGGCCAAGACTGATTACCCGACGGGAATTGGGATGCGGGGCCGCTGGGTGGCGTTGTTCGCGCGGTTGCGGGATGGCGGGATGGCGGAAGGCGCTTCGCTTTTCCGCCCTACTTCTTAATGGATAAAAGTTTTTTGGTTCTTTTTTTCAAAAAAGAACGCGCTTGCCTGCTCCCGTGCCGGATTACAGGCGCACGCCGAGGTAGCTGCGGTCGTCGGCCCAGAGGCCGGCGTGGGAGCCTTTGGGGGAGAGGTAGCGGTCTACTTTGGCGGGGTCTTCGGCTTCGACTTCGGCGAAGGCGGTTTCCCAGGCGGTGACGCCGAAGGTTTCGGCGGGGCGGAAGTAGCCGTCGGTGAAGAGTTCGATGGTGTGGATGGCGGGGCGGGGCCAGGTTTGGTGGCGGATGAATTGGGGGGGGATGGGGAAGCCGTCGAGGGCGGAGTAGCCGAGGGGGGAGGTTGGGTTGTTCTGGTGGCCGCCTTGGCCGTGGACGATGCCGCGGGCGATGAGGGTTTCGACGACATCCGCGGGCAAGGTGGGGAGGGCTTGGGCGCAGGCGGCCTGGGTTTGGGCGGCGATGGTGGCGAGGTCGGTGGGGGTGAGCCAGGGGGTGAGGGGCTCGGCGGGTTGGGCGGCGCCGTGGAAGGCGATCTGGCGGGAGAGGCGTTCGCGGATTTCGCCGTCAGTGGTGCGGGTGGCGAGGATGCGCCAGGCGTGGCGGCGCAGGAGGGCGGTGATGAGGTCGAGCGGTTTGCTCTCCTGGTAGATGGTGGTGCCGTTGATGCGGGCGCCGCTGTCACCGACGAGGAGGAGTTGGACGGTTTCGGCATCGACGAGGACGAGGGCGAGGGTGGAGGCGATTTTGCCGGACCAGTCCTGGCGGACTTGTTCGAGGGTGCCGAAGTGGCGGTAGGCGGCTTCGATGGTGGCGGTGAGATCGGCGAGGATCGCGAGGGCGTCGATGGGGCCGTCGGTGGTGCCGAGGAGGGTGGTGAGGCGGCGTTGGAGGAGGCGGGAAGCGTAGCGGCCGGCGAGCATGCCGTCATAGCGGATGCCGGTGCGGTCACTCACGCCGTCGATGGCGGCGAAGGCGCGGTTGGGGAGGATGAGGAGGGCGTCTTCGTTGGCCTCCTCGGCGGCGGGGTTTTTGGCCGCCGAGAAGGCCTCGATGTGCATGCTCAGCGGGCCGCGGCCATTTCCTTCCATTTGGCGATCCAGGCGTTGCGGTTCTGGGCGATGGAGCGGATGTCGTAGTTGACGAGCTTGACCTCGGTGATGGGTTTGGCGCCGCCGCCGCTGGTGACGTCGATACGGACGGGGCGGCGGCCCATGCGTTGGACGACGAGTTCCTGGGCCGGCTTGGTGAGCAGCCAGTCCATGAATTTGCGGCCGTTTTCGGCGTTGGGGGCGCCTTTCGCGAGGGCCATGCCGTCAGCGACGGTGGAGGTGCCGTCAGTGGGGTAGACGATATCGACGGGGCCGCCGTTCTTTTTGTAGTCCAGCGCGTCATCCTCGAGGACGATGCCGACTTTGGCTTCGCCGTCATTGACGAGGCGGGAGACCAGGCCGGAGCTTTCGGCGAGTTGCATGTTGCCGAGGATGGCTTTGTAGGTTTCCCAGCCGCCGCCGGGGCCTTGCTTGTCGCCGTAGGCGGTGATGACGGTGGCGAATTGCTGGAAGGAGGAGCCGGAGCTGTCGGCGCGGGCGGAGGCGATCTGGCCTTTCCATTTCGGGTCGGCCAGGTCTTTCCAGGAGGTGGGGTAGTCGGCGGGTTTGAGGAGCTTGGTGTTGACGGCGAAGGCGGCGAGGATGCCGCTGAAGGGGGCCCATTCGGGGCTGATCTTGTAGGCGGGAAGGATCATCGCGTCGGCCGCGGCGGTGAAGGGGGCGAGGACGTCCTTGTTGGCTTCGAGGACTTCGCCGCCGATGGACCAGATGACATCGACCTTGGGGGCGGCGGCCTCGGCGCGGACGCGGCGCATGAGGTCCGACGAGCCGCCGCTGACGAGTTCGACCTTGATGCCGGTTTCCTTGGTGAATTGGGTGGTCATCTCGTCGACGAGGGATTGCTTGGCGGCGGTGTAGACCACGACTTTTTGCGCGTGGGCGGCGATGGGGGTGGCGATGGTGGCGGCGAGGGCCAGGGCCAGCAGTTTCAGGCGCATGTTCGTTTCCTCATTGGCCGGGGACGATGACATTGATCCGCAACGCCGTCATTGTGAAGCCATACAATGTTTGTGGAGCGGTGCCCTGACCGAACTTTCGATCGCCGGCGTGACGAAGAGTTATCAGACGGGCGCGCGGGTGCTGGACGGGATTGATCTGGCGGTGCCGGCGGGGTCGTTCTTTACGCTGCTCGGGCCGTCCGGGTGCGGGAAGACGACATTGTTGCGGTGTATCGCGGGGTTTTTGCGGCCGGATGGGGGGAGCATTCATGCCGGCGGCGAGCGGATCGACACGATGCCGGCGCATCGGCGGGATATCGGGATGGTGTTCCAGGACTACGCGATATTTCCACATTTGACGGTGGCGGAGAACGTGGGGTTCGGGCTGAAGGCGCGGCGGATGGGGCGGGAGGAGATGGCGGCGCGGGTGGCGGAGAGTTTGGCCACGGTGCAGTTGGGGGTGTTGGCGGAGCGGTTGCCGGGGGCGCTTTCGGGCGGGCAGCAGCAGCGGGTGGGGCTGGCGCGGGCGTTGGCGATACGGCCGCGGCTGTTGTTGATGGATGAGCCGCTGTCGAACCTCGATGCACGGCTGCGGCTGGAGTTGCGCGAGGATATTCGGGATATCCAGCAGCGGTTGGGGATTACCACGCTGTATGTGACGCACGACCAGGAGGAGGCGCTGGCGGTTTCGGACCGGATTTGCGTGATGAAGGAGGGGCGGATCGAGCAGGTGGGGACGCCGTTCGCGCTGTATCGGGAGCCGGCGACGCGGTTTGCCGCGAGTTTCGTGGGGGCCATGAATTTCCTCGATCTGGAGGGGGTGGAGCATGCGATCCGGCCGGAGGATGTGCGGCTGGGGGCGCGGGAGGGGGCAGTGATGCTGGCGGGGACGGTGCGCAAGTGCACGTTCCTGGGGCGGGAGGCGCACCTGGCGATCGATACGGCGGCGGGAGCGTTGATATTGCGCGATGCGGAGCCTTCGGCGGAGACGCTGGGCTCGGCGGGGGCGGCGGTGGCGGTGGCTTTGCCGCGCGGGCGGTTGTTGCGGTTCGGGGCGGATGGGCGGCGGGTTTTGTGATGGTGAGCCGCGATCCGTGGCGGGTGGTGCAGCCGGTGATCTGGGTGATCCTCGGCGTGCTGCTGTTGTGGCCGCTTTCGACGATCCTGCTGTCGAGCGTGCAGGATGCGGAGGGGGTGTTCGGGCTGGGCAACTATGCGGAGTTGCTGGCGCGGCCGCGGTATCATCGGGCGGTGCTGAATACGCTACTGGCGGGGGCCGGCGGGACGGCGGGGGCGCTGGTGCTGGGGGTGACGCTGGCGTTTCTGGTGACGCGGTATCGGTTGCGCGGCGGGGCGGCGTTAAGGACGCTGGCGGTGCTGGCGCTGGTTTCGCCGCCGTTCATCGGGGCCTATGCGTGGATCGTGCTGTTCGGCGCCAATGGGTTGGTGCGGCGGTTCGTGGTGGATCTGGGGATCGATATGCCGCCGATCTATGGGGCAGCGGGGGTGATCCTGGTGTTCAGTTTCAAGTTTTTCCCCAATGTTTTCCTCATTACGGCGGCGGCGCTAGGGCAGGTGAACCGGTCGCTGGAGGAGGCGGCGGAGGGGTTGGGGGTGCCGCCGTGGCGGCGGTTGTTCACGGTGACGCTGCCGCTGATCCTGCCGGCGATTTCGGCGGCGGCGTTGCTGGCGTTCGTGCTGTCGATCGCGGATTTCGGGACGCCGCGGCTGATCGGGCGGAATTTCGAGGTGTTGGCGACGGAGGCGTTCAGTCTCTACACGGCTGACCTGGGCAGCAATCCGGGGCTGGCGTCCGCGTTGAGCCTGGTGCTGGTGGCGCTGTCGATGGTGCTGGTGGTGTTGCAGCGGCGATTGCTGCGGGCGGATGTGTTTCATGGCAGCGGGTTGCGGCGGCCGTATGTGACGGTGCCGGCCGGGTGGCGGGCGGTGGTGGCGAACGGGGTGGCGTGGGGGATTGTGGGGGTGGGGATTCTGCCCGCCATTGTCGTGGTGGCGTTTTCGTTCCGGCGGACCAGCGGGCCGGTGTTTCAGTCCGGGTTCGGGCTGCAGAGCTATGAGCGGATGCTGCATGCGGTGATGGACCCGGTGTGGAATACGCTGGTGTATTCGCTGAGCGCCACGGCGGCGATTGTGGTGGCCGGCACGCTGGTGGGCTACCTGGTGACGCGGCGGCCCTCGCGGGCGACGGCGGTGTTGGATGCGTTGTTGATGATCCCCTACGTGGTGCCGGGGATTGTGATGGGGATCGGGTTTGTGACGGCGTTCAATGCGCCGCCGCTGGCGATCACCGGGACGGGGCTGGTGATTGTGCTTGCCGTGTTCATTCGCCGGTTGCCGTATGCGGCGCGGTCGGCGGCGACATCGTTGAAGCAGTTGTCGCCGAGCCTGGAGGAGGCGGCGGTGAGCCTGGGGTGGAGCCCGGCGCAGGCGTTTTTGCGGGTGACGGTGCCGTTGATGCTGCCGGGGATCATGGCGGGGGGGATGATGAGTTTCGTGACCGCGATGAACGAGTTGTCGTCGTCATTGGTGCTGTATGTGAGTTCGACGGTGACGATGCCGGTGCGGATCTACCAGGCGGTGATCAGCGGGGATTATGGGACAGCCTCGGCGTTGGGTTCGACGTTGCTGGGGCTGACGGCGATTGCGGTGTACGCGGCGTTTCGGTTTTCGGGGCGGCGAGATACGTCGTTTCTGTAGGGGAAGGGGTTCTTTTTTGAAAAAAAGAACCAAAAAACTTTTGTCCTATGGCTTCGCCCCTCCCCTGGGGCAGGGTTAAGCCATTGGATAGAAAGTTTTTGCTTCTTTTTACAAAAAGAAGCGCTTGCTTGCGGATGAGGGGGAGAC